>JBBDXA010000020.1:0-52479 GCA_040902585.1 Phycisphaeraceae bacterium | reverse complement strand
GCAGGAAATCCGCCCAAGTGGCCATTTGTCTACCCACCCCCCTCCCCCCTGGTAGCCATTTGAAGATAAGTGCTGCATGGTAAACGCTTTCGAGAATGTCTACCCCGTGTCTACCTAGACAAACCAGACAAACCAGACAAAGGCTCTGACGACGAAGGCATGGTGGGAAGGCATGGCGGCGGGCAGGGAGAGCGACGGGTGAAGGGCGGGCGAAACGATCGCGCAGGCGCTTTGCGAACATTATCCAAACGACTGCATCGCTTCAGTCATTGCATCAACTCGCACGCGGCCGCCCTGCGGCGATCGCCGGTCGCCTGTCGCAGGAAGGAGGGAGAAGTCCGAGCGCGGCGAAAGCGAGCAGGAAGTCCCGTACCTCGGCCTCGCCCATCTGCTCGGGATGCTTCCAGACGGGTTTCCCGTCTTCGCCGGGGCTGGCGTGGAAGCGGAGGAATCGGATGATCCATTGGGTGTAAGCCTTTTCCGTCTTGCGGCCGAGATGCCGCAGCCGCAGGGTGTTGCGAACCCGGTCGAGCAGTTTCATGGGACCTCCGCGGATAGGGTTTTATAAGAGCCGTTCATCACCCTAACCGATGAAAAGTGTTGTGTCTATAGGGCCTTGTGGATAAACTGAGATGAGTGGGTTGAATGCGTTATTCAATCTGTAGATTGACTAAACAAGAGTTATGCCAAAGTGCACCATTCATCGTGTTTCGCTTTTCGCGGCTCTTACGTGGTGTGTTGTTGGGTGTGCAACTAGTGAACCGCCGCCGCAGCCAATCGTGATCGAGGTTCGGCCAATCCACATCGACATCGATGTGACCGTACGTGAGCAGAAACCCGCCCCCGCCGACGAACTCATACCTGCTCCCTGAGCATGGCATAACCAACCGCTGCAGTTGACGAGCATCGCGTGCGTTGAGAGTCGAATCGAGTCTTGTGCGTCCTGCCCCGCACGCGGCTCGCAACTGAGCGGCAGCGTTCTGCGGCTTGGGATAGTCTGGAGCATTTTTGTGGCATCCACGACGCAAGATAAAGACTGGATCGAAGACGCGATCCGCACAATCACGTTGCTCGAACCCCGTGAGCGTGGCCTCGAACACGTCAGGGTGCGAGAAGCTTGGGCCCACCACCGCGCATCGGGGCTTCCTATTGATCGGATTCCTAAACTGATCGTGGCTCTTTTCGAGTTGTACGATACTCGCAAGTCTGACGCTTTCGTGGAGCTGATGTGGTTACTCCAGGCGCTGTACACAGCACTCCCCAGGGCGATTGAAATTGAGGATGCCTGTGCCATCCTCGCGGCCACACGTCACTCGTGCGGTCACGGTGGTGTTGAGGCGCCGATCGAGCTCGCGCGCTCCTCGTTTGGCACACGACCCTACACGCGCGCGTTCTGCGATGCCCTGCGCGCTTACCGGGACCGGCTTAAGGGCTTGCATTCCGCGGAAGTGACCCGCGCCCGCGGTGTAATTGCGCTAACGATTTGGCAAGATCCTCAGGAACCGCTCCGCCCTCGGAACTGCCTGTCACACGGTGTGAGGGATGGCTTTTTCGCATTGCCGGAACAACAGCGCGGCTTGTGGACCAACTTACTGCTTCATGTAGATCGAACTTCCCGCCGCCGCCCAGACCGCAAGTGGGTCCGCGCCGCCTCTCCAGCCCTGGAAGGCATTGGCTCGGAGAACTTCGCTATCGACCTTGCACACTGGCTAATAATCCCGGAAGGGCCGGTTCCGTTAAGCACCGGCGGACGACACGTCGTTAAGACGCTAATCTGGTTCGCCGCGCTCTCAAAGTCCTACAACTTGGATAACCTGATATCCGCGCTCATCGACGTGAACTACACAGAGCCAAAGGCCGCGGTTCCGCTAATCTATGCCGTAGGTTACTGGCTTGAGTCCCGTCCTCCCGAAGTGGCAGATTCGCTTCGCGCGCGGCTGCGTAACAAGTGGCCGCGCGCTGGGAGTCGCATCCGAGATGGGGTAACGTAGCCGATGGGGGGCTTGTTCGCATAACCGAATGGGACAACCGCTTAACAAACGGATGAAGCTGACCGGGGCCGCCATACTGGTGTCGCGCGGCATGAAGGTCTTAGAGGCGGCCCCGGCAGCTTATCCTTATCGTTATGGCACCTACCATCCGTCACTTTGCGATTCCAGTTCTGCTCTTGAGCCTTGTTGGCTGCGGCGACAAGTCCACACCGAGCCCCTCTTCGTCGAGAGTTACGGATACCGATGTGAGACCTTCATCCTCGCTCGCCGAGCGCATACTCACGCACTTGGATGATCGTGAGACGTGGCCGAGTAACGGCGTCAAAATCTGGCTCACAAATCCAACCGCTTCCGTGGTACTGTCGCTGCCGGACGATGATCCCGTTGAGGTTCACGCTTGGGCCAAGAACGAGAACGACTTCCATGTTGCGATGATGCGACTTGACCGAGGTGACACGCTGTACGCAATCACCGACGATGAGTTTCTGGCACTGCAGGACCGGCAAGCTCCGAGCGTGGTACCATAACCAGCGGCGGCAATTGACCGGCGATGCCCGCGATCAATAATTGAATTACCGGTTGGTAGCCCCGTTCCGCAGGCGGCCGGGAAGTTGAGCCAAATTGACGTTATGTTCCGCTCCCAACCACAACTTGACCGCCTGGCTGTGTGGTCGTTGCGATATTCGCTGCGGATTTCCATGATCGTGAACTACGGACTATTTGCCACGTTCGGTTTCGGGTATCCTCAGTATTTGTTGATAGGGATTGCCTTGATACTCATGTTCCAAGTGTTCTGGTCATTGGAAACGCATTGGGCCTGGCGACGGTTGCATCGCCGCGATGGGGACATCGCCAATCGCATCCGTTGACGAGCCCAACTGCGTTGGAGGTCTTCATCGAGCCTCGTGCTCCCGCGCGGCTCGCAACAGAGCAGAGCTTCGTCAGGCACAACAGCATGGCTGAGTTCTTCGACTGGTGGGTTGAATTGCCGCGCTGGCTGCGAGGCGGGCTCGCGCTGACGGTCCTCGCGGTCACGGGCTATTTCTATACACAGGGCGTCGTTTGGCCGTGGGGCTGGGGCATCGGGGGACTTCTGTTGTTGGTTTCGTTCCCGGCACCGATGAAGCCACGACCGCGACGGCGACGACCGGACTGACATGCGCTGATCAGCCGAGGCGGTTTACGAGCACGGATGCGTACATTTTTTCAAACCGGCCTTGTGCATCCGTCGGCTCTCCCCGCGCGAAGGCTCGTCACTGGGTGGCTGACGTGAGGTGAACTTCATGCAGTGGAACTGGAAGTCATGGCGTCTGGTGTTTCTCGTGCCGCCGGTCGGCTTCTTCATCGACGCCGGGCAACAGTGGATGGCGCATCGGGCGGTGGTGGACCGCATCGAGCACGGAGGGCGGCCGACGACCGCGGTGGCGCCGACGGTTTACGGTGAACACTCGGGACTCGCCGTGACGTTGGGCTGCGTGGGTCTTATCTTTGTCGTTCTGTCGTTTCGCGCGCGGTCAGCGCCGCCGGCGTGATCAATCGCTGAGAGCAGGACTACCATGCGAACACTCGTACTCATTCTGTTCCTCATGACCTCTTCGGGCTGCGGTGATACATCCACTCCGCACCAACCGACCAATCCTCTTGACGGCATGGTGAAGACATTCAAGCCCGGCACAAAGTTCACGTTGGGGAATCTCACCTGGACGGCTCAGACGATCGAGCGCATCGACGAGTTCACGCTCTCTTTCGGTGATATGACGATGGAATCGATCGAGCCTGCCGGCGAAACGGTCAAGCAAAGCGCTCGAAAGGTCATCTACCGCTTTCACCCGCCGGACATGATTCAGGCGGAAATGCTCGACGTGACCACCGGTGATCCGAACGATGGATTTTCATTCAGCGCCGAGCGCATGGTGTTGCCGGCGATGAAGGTTTCGACTGGGGATGGGAAGTAAAGGGCAGTTGCGGCGGGCGTTGGAGCGCAGGGTGGGCCTCGCGGACTCGGCCTGACCGCTAAACGGCAGGATTCGCGCATGAGATCGATGGCGTCCACAGCGCGGCGCGCCTACCTATCCGGATCCCAAAGATAAATGTCATCCATCTGATTTCCGCCGGTGCTGCCGCCGGTGAGGGCGGTGACGTGGTTGTCGTAAAAGAGAACATTGACGTTGCCGCGCTGGCCGGTGAAGTTGTGTCGCCAGGCGATGGCCCAGTTGTTGGCCGGGGCGAAGAAAGTCGCATCCGGATTTTCCCAGTAGCGGAAGCGGGCGCCGAACTGCGGGTCGGACCAGGTCGAGTCCATCATGTACATCTTCGATGAAGCTTTGGGGACGCCTTCGAGCTTGCGACCGCGGATGACTTTGGTGTACTGCACAACCCCGTTGGCGTCCCACCAGCCGGGGATGCCGATGGGGTTCATGCCGTAGGTCAGGTCCATGCGGTGCAGGCCGTGGACCGTGTCGATCGACGAAGGCAGGGCGTATTTGTTATTGCCTTCCGAAGCCCCGGCCGGGTTCTCCAGCACCCATCGGGCGTTGGGGCAAATGTACTGCGAAGGCGTGTTGTAATAGTTCCAACCGGCGGGCGGCCGCATACCCAGGGCAAGATGAAACTCCGGATTCTGGTACCACTCATAGCGACCGCCGGGGCCTGTCGGCGCTGGGACGGATTGGGGGAGTAGGTAGCCGCGGTTGCCCATGGAGTAGTGGATGGTGGCGATGCCGACCTGCCGGAGCATGGAGCCGCAGGTGAGCATGCGGGTGTTCTCCCGGCTGCTGCCGAGCGAAGGCAGGAGCATGGAGATGAGCAGGGTGATGAGGGAGATGACGACGAGGACTTCGACGAGGGTGAAGGCCCACCGTAAGTGTGAGGGGCGGGATGTGTGCATTCTTGCGGACATGGCATGCTCATGGACGCGGGTGTTAGAGAGGTTCGGGCGCTCCACCATGATAGCCGATGGGGGCGAAGTGCCGCGTGAATTGGAAGGCACCAGTGCGCGGAAAAACCGCCTCGCCTGCAACCGGAGGGTCACAGACGGGGCGGCCGTGGAGGAGAAGTTTCGAGCCATGCAACTGTGCTGGCGTCATCGCTCAGGCTGCGGCGCGATGGCGGCGGAGGGCGAGGCCGCTGAGGGCGACGAGGCCGCACATCGCGGTGGTGGGTTCGGGCACGGGGACAGCGAAGGCGACTTCGCCGAGGCCGACGCGGTCACCGCCGGGGGTGAGGAAGCCGAAGCCGCGGAAGTTGTCGGTGGGCAGGATCTCGACGTAGCGGGCGATGAGTTTGTTGAACTCAAAGCTCTGGCGAAGGGTCTCGCTCTGGCTGGCGAGTGTGAAGGAGGGGTTGTAGAGGATGGAGGTGCCCAGGCCCGCGGGACCGTCAGCAGCGGTAGCGAAGCGCAGGTCGAAAGTGCGCACGCCGTTGGCGTTGGTGTTGGCGTAACCCCAGAGGCTGATTTCGTTGAGCTCGGTATCAGCGCCCAGGTCGAACACGAGGCGCGGGCGGGGATTCGGCAGTGCCGCGAAATAGTCAGCGCCGTTTCCCGCGGTCACCCAGGTGAGCGAGCTGGTGCGATCGTGCGGAGCCGAAGCACTGAAGCCGACGCCGACACCTTGAATCAGGTTGGCGGCTGCAAAAAAGTCCGTTCCTGAGGTCGCGGAGGTCACACCGCTGATGGTGTAGAAAGTCACAGCCGAGGCGTTGGCGGTGATGACCAGTGTGAGTGCAGCGATAGCAGTGAAGTTCAAACGCATTCCAAATCTCCTGCGGGAGGAAGCCGAAGCTTCCGATGGGTGGGGGTGAGTCCGGAGACATTACCGGACCGAGGAGGTAGCATTTTAATCAAAAGCGACAGCTAAACAAGGGCGTTCTTAGCATAATTGAGAAAAAACCAACAATTGCTCACCGTCTCGTCTTAAACCTCGCTGGATGTGCCAGTTACGCCAGTGATGGCAAGTGCGACTCCCCTGCTTCCTCCACTGCTCACCCTCTTTCACGGATGACTAGCAACCCCTGTTTTCGATCCTGCTCCGAACGGCGAGGGTTGTTCACCGTGTCGCTCGCCTGCAACAAAGCGGCGCGCTGCGGGCTTGGTCAGGGCGCATGCAGGAGCCTTTCCACGAAACCGTTCGACTCCGCGTGATCGGCTGCGGCGGCATGGCCAGCGCATTGGCGACCATGAATCGAAGCAAGACGCGGCGACCGATCCCAAACGTTGGCACAATACAGCCATGACGACCCTTGGCGGCGGCGGCATCTTCCTCCTCCCGTTCCTGGCGGCGTACCTGACCTTTCAGGTCGAGCACCGCCTCATCAAAGCACTCTGCGCTGCCGCCACCGGCACGATGGCCATTCTCATCATCAATCTCTGGATTAACGGCGAGCTCGGAGCCGGCCTCGCGATTGCCCTGCTCGTCTCCATGCTGCTGGGCGCCCTCTTCGGCAACGATGGCGTGATCCATTTTCGCTTTCGTCCGGAGACGAAGCCGGCCTGCTGTGAAGGCTGCGGATACAACCTGCGCGGGACCGTCGCGGCCGACGGACACGAGTGCCCCGAATGCGGGTATCCCATCTCCAACCGCAAGGCTGCCCTCGTGCTTCATAGCCGTCCTGAAGAAGACTGACCGAAGCCGCCGCGCCATTCGCCGCGCCGCAGCATCCGCCCCGCGATCCTGTCATAATGCCGACCCGCCGCAAGGTTCGCGGCGCGATAGGAGGTTCCGCATGAAACCCGTTCGACTCGGCGTGATCGGCTGCGGCGGCATGGCCCGTGCGCATATGAAATACTTCAGCGAGATCCCCGGCCTGCACTTCGCCGCGGCCGCCGACCCTTTTGCCGAGAACGTCAAACTCGTCACCGAAGCCCACCCGCAGGTCAAACCCTTCGACGATGGCAAAAAACTCATCGCCGGCGGCGACGTCGATGCGATCATGATCTGCACGCCGCACTACTTTCACCCCGAGCTTTCCATCGCCGGGTTCAAGGCCGGCCTGCACGTGCTCACGGAAAAACCCGTCGCGGTCACCGCCAAGGAAGCCCAGGCGGTCAACGAAGAACATGCGAAGCACAAGGGCCTCGTGTATGCCGCGATGTTTCAGATGCGCGATGCGCCTTTGTGGAAGCGCATCAAGCACATCATTACCAGCGGGCAACTCGGCGAAGTGCGCAGGCTGATCTGGATCGTCACCAACTGGTTCCGCACGCAGGCCTACTACGATCAGGGCTCGTGGCGCGCGACCTGGAAAGGCGAAGGCGGCGGCGTGCTCCTGAACCAGTGCCCGCACAATCTCGATCTCATCTGCTGGCTCATGGGCGCTCCTTCGCGCGTGCAGGCCCATGCTCACCTGGGCAAGCATCACCACATCGAAGTCGAAGATGATGTCACTGCTTACATGGAATGGAAAAGCGGCGCGACGGGCGTCTTCATCACCACCACCGGCGAAACGCCCGGCACCGATCGCCTGGAAATCTCCGGCGACCGCGGCAAGCTCATCGTCGAAGGCAAGAAGATCACCTTCGTACACACCTACGAATCCATCAGCGAGTTCAGCAAGACCACCGATGAAGCCTTCGGTCAACCGCTGGCGGATACGATCACGATCGATGTGAAGGGCGATGATCCGGGGCACCGCGCGGTGACGGCTAATTTCATCAAGGCGATCCAGACACCCGGTACGCCGCTGATCTGCGCGGGTGAAGATGGCATTCATGAACTGGAACTGGGCAACGCGATGCTGATGAGCGGGATCAAGAAGATGCCGGTGGATATTCCGATGGACCGCACGGGTTATGATGCGATGCTCAAGGACTTAATCGCGAATTCGACGTTCATCAAGGGCGAGGTGCGCAAGGTGAAGGCGGACCTGGAGAAGTCGTTTCACTGAAGCGTGTCTTGGAGCACCGTCCCGGCAGGGCGGTGCCGGGCAGTGCCGGCAGCGCCCGCGGTGTATGTGGACCGCAGACATGCACCACCCTGCCGGGATGGTGCTCCGTCCCTTTCAATAGGCGTTCGGAATGCAATCCATGAAACGACTCCTGGCGACATTCGTTCTCGCGTCGCTGGTGGCGGGCTGCGCTTCGTCGGATGTGCCGATGAATCCGTCCTTTCCGCTGACGATCGATGAAGGCTGGCGGCAGCTGCATTCGATGGAGCGGTCGCCGCGGAAGCTCAGTCGGCCGGTGATTGTGATGGGCGGTTACGTCGACCCCGGCTCCGCGCCCGAACAGACGCGACGCTTCATCGAAGCCTGCACCGGCGACAAGCGCACACTCGCCATCAACACCACCTTCGACTTCACCTTCGACGCCGCCCGTCGACATCTCATCGAAGCGATCGAGAAGAAATTCCCCAGCGATGATCCGAACTGGACTGTCGAAGTCGACATCGTCGCCCACTCGATGGGCGGGCTCATCGTGCGTTACGCGGCGTTAGATCGCTCCGACCCCCTCTCCCCTGCCGGGGGATGGGAGAGGGCCGGGGCGGGGGCCGAATCCATCGCAAGCTCGGGGACGACCGTCAACACCAGCGAGACAAAGCGGCCATCCCCTCCGCACCGCAAACGCCTCCGCCTCGCCCACCTTTACTCCATCTCCGTCCCTCATCGCGGCACCATCGTCGCCGACCTGCCCTTCTTCGACACCCGGCAGCACGCCATGCGTCGCGGCTCGCGCGTCTTGCAGTTGCTCGATTCGCAGCTCGATCACCTGCCTTACAAAATCATTCCTTACGTCCGCCTCGGCGACACGATGATCGGCTCCGAGAACGCCGCGCCGTGGGGCTACGACGCGTGGTGGGTGCAGAACTACACGGTCGACTCGCCGCACTTCAACTCGAGCAACGACCCGCGCATCCTCGCCGATGTCCTCCGCCGGCTGCGCGACGAAACGCCGTACACCACCTGGCCGCCGACGCCGATGCCGAAGTGATCTCGCTCTGCGTAGTCATCTTGCTCCGCGAGATGGAAACGAAGCGAGTGCGCAGCACGAGATGACATGGAGGCGAATCGCGCCAACAACACCGCAGAACGATCGCCCCCTCTCGCGGAGCGAGAGGACTACGAAGCAAAGACGATGAACGACACCATGCCGCGCCTGCTCTTGACCATCGTGCTCCTCTCCCTCGCCGGCTGCCGCGCCGATGAACCGGTGAATCCTTCCTTCGCGCTGACCTTCGATGACGCCCGCCGCGCCATCGAAGACATGCAGCAATCGCCCGTGAAACTCCGGCGCCCGCTGGTGATCATCGGCGGCTACCTCGACCCCGGCATCGGGCCAAGACTGATCGACGGCACGATCCTCGACGCGACCGGCGACCGCCGCATCATCAGCATCAGCACCTTCGCCGATCAGGATTTCGACGCCTGCCGGGCCCATGTCATCCGCGCCGTCGAGGAAGCCTTCCCCAGTGATGATCAAGTTTGGACCATCGAAGTCGACGTCATCGGCCAGTCGATGGGCGGCCTCGTCGCCCGCTTCGCCGCGATGGAATTCCCCCACTTCAAACGCCTCCGCATCGCCCGCCTGTTCACCATCAGCTCCCCCCACCGCGGCGCTCGCCGCGCCGTTGCCCTCTCCTTCGACAACCGCCACATCGCCATGCGCCGCGGCTCACCCTTCCTCCAGCACCTCGATGCCGGCCTGAACGAGGCCGACTACGAAATCATCCCCTACACTCGACTCGACGACCACATCGTCGGCGAAGAAAACGCCTCGCCCTGGGATGCCGGCGTCTGGTGGCTCAGCGACAAACCGTTGGAATCCTCCCACCTGTTCGCGATGAACGACCCGCGCATCCTCGCCGACATCCTCCGCCGCCTGCGCGGCGAAGCGCACTACACCACAACACCTGCATCCCCCTTGCCGGCGAAAGATTCAACTCGCTCCGCGAGGTGACGACGTGCGCAAAGGCAGTTGCCGATCAAGGCGCTTCGCGCGGCACGAACTTTCCATCCTTCACCCGCACGGCGATGTCAGCAAAATACTTCTCAACCGTCGCGCTGTACGCCCCGCCTTCATCCTGCATGTTCGTGCCCAGGCTGTAGAGGAGGAAACCGTCCTTCTCGGGTGTGTAGCGCAGGGGCTTCTCGGTGAAGCGGTCGTGCGGAATCCTTGCGAGGTAGTCGGGCGAAAGCTCGGCGAGGGCGGCGGGATAGGAGCCGTGCTGGGCGCGATAGGCGGTGAGTGCGAGGGTGAGGCGCGCCAGGTCGAGGCGGGTGCGTGCGGTGTCATCGTTGCTGATCGCACTGCCGAGGCTGGGAACCAGAAACGCCACCGCCAGATTGGCGAGATCGCGGCTCATCACCTCGCGCCGCTTCTCCGCTGGCTCGCGCATGGCCCGCTTCATCAGGCTTCGGGTGTAACCCTGATCGTCCGCTGGCATAAGCTTCGCCGCTTCAGACTTCATCGCTTTGTACTTTTCGAACCACGCTTCTTCAGCCTTCACGCGCCCGATGTGAGTCGGGGCTGACATGGCGGCAGTGATCCCGTCGAACCACCGGTTGATCTCGCGCAAGGTGACATTCACATCCAGAAGCGCGTTGAACTCCTTCAGCTCATCGTCGGACACCTGGGCGGTGTTGCGGGGATGGGCGGCGAACATGTCATACATCGCATCCACGCCCTGCCTTCGCACGACGGAAAGCGCATCGAGCGCGGAGAATCGCTCGGTCACATCGATCGCGGGAAGCATGGACTTGCGCGGCGAGACACCGTTCAGATCGCCCAGCATCTTCTTCAATTCTGCTTGCGAGTACCCGCCTTCAACAACCAGCGGCAACATCGCTTCAATCGCCAGGGAATCCAGCGAGATGGCGACGAGGCCCGCAATCAGCAGCGGCTCTTCTGAAAGTAAAGAGGCGAAGCGGAAGAGCGTGAGCAGGTCATCGCATGCGCCATCGCGGTCGCCGCTGCTGAGCCGAAGCATCGCGCGGGCACACAGCGCCTTGCCCACATCGCGATGCTTGCCCAGGGCCGCCAGCAACATGCCCATCATCACCGTCTCATCCGGCTCATGCGGCGAAGGCATGTAATACCGCTCGTACCCGCTCGCCTGCTTCACCAGTTTCAGCGGCTCTTCATTCAGCGCCAGCCAGGCGTGCAGCAGCGGGTGATCCTCCGCCTTCCACGGACGCGAGCCCGCGAGCTCGAGTTCTTCCTCCACCGCTTCGATGTACGCAGCCTGCGTTTCGCTGGTCTTCCGCGCCGCGGCAATCACCTCGGCGGGCACCTGCTTCAGCCACGTGTCGATGTTGGGCGCGAAACGCTCATCCTTCGCCAGCTCCGCGCGATCCCAGACGGCATCGCAGAGTGTGCTCAGTCTCACAATGTAATCACCCCTGGCCGGCGGCGGCTCGATCTTCAGCTTCCGGCAGACAGCATCGAACAACTTCTGCTCGTTGTGAAACGAAGCCCCGTACGCCCTGATCAGCAGCGGCGCGGCGTTGTTCTCAGACGTCACGCCCTTGCCCCAGTACGCCTCGTACGCCTGCACGTAGTCAACCAGGCCGTTAGGTCGAAGCGGACCGTCCACGTGCTTGCCTTCCTTCAGCGTGTTGACATTGACCGGTTCGACCACAGGCTTGTCAGCCGCGGGCTTGCAGGCTGTGCATCCCAGCATCGCGATCAGCAGCATCACACTTTTCAATGTCGGCATGGTTTACCTCCGAAGATACATTCACTCCGATTCAGGGGGAACAACCTTTCCATCCTTCACGCGCACGGCGATGTCCGCGAAGTAGTCTTCACCCTTCACCTGATAGGCACCGCCGTCGTCGCGCTGATTCATCCCCACACTGTAGAGCAGGAAGCCGTTGGTGCCTCGCGCATAGCGCAGCGGCATGTCGGTGAAGCGATCAAGCGGCACCTGCGCGAGGTACTCGGGCGAAAGCTCCGCCAGGGCCGCGGGGTAGTCACCGCGATCGGCGCGGAAGGCGGCGAGGGCGAGGGTGATGTGCGTGAGGTCACGGTTCATTCGGGCGATTTCCTCGCCGCGAGCGATGGAGATAATCGCGCGATTGCCGTAGGCGATGAGGGTGTCAGCCGCCTCGTCGCTGAACGCCTCGCGCCGCTTCTCGACGGGCAGCTTCATGTTTCGCTCGATCGCGCGGGCGGTGATCTCGTCCCGCCTGTCGGGCATCAACGCCATCAGGCGCTCGTTCAGCATGTGGGCGCGAGCATCCGACTCGCTGTAATACTTCATCCGCTCGGCGAACGTCGGCAGCGAACACCCGTGAGCCTGGTCATCGCTCCTTGCGTTGATCCGCTTCATCACGAGATTCACATCAAGCAGCTCGTCGATCCGCTCGCGCTCTGCCGCGCCCAGATCGGGGACCTCCTCGTCATCGTCGAAGGGCACCATGATGCCTTCGTAGCCCTTGGCCTTGAATCGCGACACCAGATCGAGCAACGTGAATCGTTCATCCAGATCGAGCGAACGAAGAAATGATTCGCGCTCACTCAGCGAAGCGAACTCCGTCAGCATGCGCTTGAGCTGGGCCTGCGAAAGGGACTGCTCGATCACCATGCGACGAAGCGGATCGTGCAGCAGCGATTCCATCGATACGGCGATGAGATGATGAACAAACGTCGGCTCCCGCGAAACGAGATTCGTCAATCGCTGGCAGGTCTGAAGGTCATCCCACGCGCCGTCGTGGTCGCCCTGCTGCACGCGCATCATCGCCCGCGCGGTCAGGAGCCGGACAGGCAGGCGGTGTCGGCCGACGGCCGGGAGAAACATGCCGGACATCGTCGTTTCATCGGCGCCGTGCGGCGAAGGGATGAACAGATGCGACCGCAGCGACGCCTGTTTCACTATTTTCAGCGGCGCTTCGTTCCTTTCGATCCACGCGCGAATCAACGGGAACTCACGCGGCGACCACGGCCGGGCCACGGCAATGCCCTGCTGCTCCCGCGCGTTCTGTTTATAAGCAAACTTTCCCAAGGCCTCCCCTTCCAGCTCTTCGGGCGGGACGGCCGGATCCTCCTTCAAGTCGGGCACCAGCTTCTTCCATAGCTCATCGATGAGATCGTCCAGCTCGACGAGGCACTCCTTCTCCGCAGGCACCGCGATGCCGAGCTTGCCGCAGACGATCTGCCGGGCGTTGCCGGTAAAGAAGAGCGGCCCCTGCGCTTCGATGAGTAGAGCAGCCGCGTTGCTCTGCGCGGTGACCCCTTCGCCCGCGACCTTTTCAAATGCCTGAACGTAGTCGACGAAACCATTGGCGCGCAGCGGGCCGAGGAGATAGGTCGTCTCTTTGGAAAGTGTCAGCGCGACAGGGGCCGGCGGCGCGGCAGCAGGCGACTGGGGCGATGTCGCGGGCATCTGATCGCCGCAGGCAGCGAGGAACGCGACAAGAAGGATGGCAACCGATGTGCGCATGGCACTCATGATATGCACTCCGCCAGAAGCGCCTATGAAAGACTTGCGTGGCATCCGGATGCGGGCAAGTCGTGCCCGACCGGCTCGCATCAGGGCTTGTCGTGCGGCACCAGTTTCCCGTCTCTCACGCGCACAGCCATGTCGGCATACGAAGTCTGATCATTCGCCCGGTACATCGCTCCGTCGTCCTTCTGATTCGGGCCGAAGCTGTAGAGCGTGAAGCCGTTGCCCGCCGCGGTGTACCGCAGCGGTTCATCCGTGAAACGATCCTTCGGAATTTTCTTGAAGTAGTCGGGCGAAAGGTCGGCGAGCGCCGCTGGATACTGCCCTTTCTCGGCGCGATACGCCGCCAGCGCGATGGTCAGCCGCGTGAGGTCCATGCTCATGCGCGAAAGATCATCGCTTCGCGTCAAGCTGCCGCCGGTGGAGATGATGGTGGTGACCAGCAGGTCAGCCACATCCAGGCTGAAGGACTCGCGCCACTTCTCGCGCGGCAGGCGGATCGCCCGGTTCAGGGCCAAAAGGAAAGCCGTGCCCCTTTCACCGGGAAGCCGCTCGGCTACTTCCTTCTTTTTCTGCTTCAGTTGCTCGCTGAAATCCTCAAGGGACCGCTTTCGCCCCGCGTAGGTCAGCGGTGAAGCGGTGCCCGCGAGCCCGTCGCTCCAGATGTTCAACTCACGCAGCAGGATGTTCACATCCAGTAGAGCCTCCGGCCGAACGGGCGGCGCTTTCTCGCCCTCCTTGGCAGGCCGCTTCAACTGCTGCATGAGCGTCGCCACACCATCGAGAGCTTCAAACCGGGCCTCCACTTCCAACGCGCGCAGGACCGGCTCGCGCGGCTTGAGCGCGTTCAGATCGGCGAGCATGCGATTCAACTGAGCCGCAGTCAGTTTCCCTTCGACTGCGATACGATCGGTCGCATCGCGGGCGATCGCTTCCAACGACATGGCCACAAGGTGAGTCAGTTGGCTCGGCTCCCGCGAGAACAGCTGCGCGAGCCGATACACGGTCAGCACGTCGCCCCGGGCGGCAGGGACACGCGCCTCATTCAACCGAACCATGGCGCGGGCGATCAGGCATCGCGCCACGCGGCGAAACACGATGCGCGAATTGATCAGGCTTCGTTCCAACATGGTGATCGTGTCAGGTTCGCCCGGATGCGGAAGGTAGAACCGCTCGCGCTCGGCAGCCTGCTGCACCAGCTCCAGCGACTTTTCATTGAGAAGCACCCACGTCATCCACAGGGGATACTCTTCGCCGGCCCAGGGACCATTGAGGATCACATCGTGCTGCGCGTCGATCGCCACCTCGAACTGGTAACGAGATGAATAGTTCTCCCGCACCTTTTTGATGTACCGCGCGGGAATCGACTTCAACCAGCGGTCCACATCCTTGGCGCGGCCGGGGTGATCGCGTTTGGCCTGCTCAGCGTCCCACACCGCGCCGACCAGGTCCATAAGGTCGACAAAATACTCGCCCTCGTCCGGCAGAACTTCGATCTCGAGCTTGCGACAAACGAACCGAATCGCTTCCGGCTGTGCGTAAAGGGAAGGTCCGTATGCCTTGAGCAGCAGCGGGCCCGCGTTGTTCTCGGCCGTGATGCCTTCGGCGCAGATCTTGTCGAACGCCTGCACGTAGTCGATGAGGCCGTCCGAGCGCAGCGGGCCGTCGACGTGGGTGGTTGCCCTGGAAATCTTCAGCTTGATGGGTTCGAACGGCGCATCGTCAGCCGCGGGCGCGGGAGTGATGAGGGCGAGCGAAATGCACAGGAACGGAAGCAGTCGAATGGCGACCATGCAGCGCCCTCCATGAAGGTGCGTGCATTGTAGTCGTGGGCGACGAGCGATGGCGCACGCTCCTGAACATAGGTCGCATGCGGGCGATTCGTGTTGTGCCCTCACCCCAGCCCTTCCCAGAGGGAGAGGGAGTGAGGCTACCGCCGCTTGCGATCCCCCGGCCGCTTGCCGCCGCCGCGCCTTTGTTCCGCCATCGCGGCCCGCCTCTGCTTGCGGCTGACGAAGCGGCCGCCTTCGCCGCCGCCGGCGCGCTCGGCGGTTTCCAGGTCTTCCTGCTGCTCGGCTGTGCCCTGCGAAGCGCCGCGCCGCTCCAGGGCGCTGGGTGCTTCGTCGTGCTGCGTCTGCTGGTTCTCGTACACGTTCTTCATCTCTACCTGAGGCGTAAGGCGGGCTCGAAAGATCAAGTCCGTCACGCGGTCGCGCACCACCTTCTGCATCTCGACGAACGTGGCCGCGCCTTCGCGCTTGTACACCACGCGCGGGTCCTTCTCGCGGTCGGCAATCGAACGCATGCTCACCGAATCGCGAAGCTGGTCCATCGCGTACAGGTGATCCTTCCAACTCGTGTCGAGAATCTGAAGCAGGACGAACCGCTCGAGCTGCGTCAGCTCGGCACGCAGCATCGACCTGCCCTTTTCAAGGAGCACATCGCGCCGCGATTCAGTATTCTCCAGGTCGCTCGCTTCGACCTTCTGATACAGCCGCTCCGTTGCCCACTGCGCGAGTGACTCGGCATCCTTGTGCTGGGCCATTGCCTTATCGACGAGGGCTTCGAGCCTGCCGCCGCGCTGCCACTGCCGGCTGGCTTCGATCATCTGCTCCTTCATCTGGCCGCGGGTGAGCTCCTTGATCTGCGTGGGGTCCCATTCCAGTTCGTACCGCCGCTTGACCCAGTTGCAAAGTTCCTGCACGGCCCAGTCGCCGTTCTGCTGCGCCTGGGCGAAGGCCATGTCCAGGGCGAACTCGACGGGGTATTCCACTTCGCGTTTCTCGTACATCGCGCGGGCCTTCTCGACAATGCGTTCGGCAACGCCTTCGGGCGGAAGGGTAGCAAGGTATTCAGGATCGAGCTCGATCTCGAACTTCTGCTTGGCCCAGTCGGCGATCTGCTTCTGCACGTAGTTCTTCTCGAGGAATTTAGCGACGCCGGTGATATCCTTGCCGTCGATCTGCTCCCAGGCCGCCTCGGTAAGCTCAGTCTTGACCTCTTCGAAGTTCATCTGGCGGAGCTGATTCTGCGTGAGATTCACGGCAAATTTGCTCATGGCCCAACTGCTGAGCCCGCGCAGATCCCACTCGTCGGGCGGGACTTCGTTGCTCATGAATTCGCCGAGGTTGATCTCGACGATCTGGGCCGCCTCGGCGCGGGCGTCGGCACGGATGGCCTGCTTCAGTTCCTCAAGGTCCGTCGCGCGCAGCTTGGTCGGCTCGACGCTGACATCGAGCGTCTGGCGACACCACTCGGCGATCTGCATCGAGAGGTAGTCGCGCTCGAGATAAAGATCGACCGCGTCCTGGGCACTGTCGGTGATGTAGTCGAAAACGATCCGCTGAACGTCGTGGCCTGCGAGCACTTCCTGGCGCACACCATAGAAGGCATTACGCTGTTGCTCCATGACTTCGTCGTAGTCGACGAGCTGCTTGCGGATTTCGTAGTTGCGTTCCTCGACCTTGCGCTGGGCGCGTTCGACGCTTTTAGTAATCCAGCGATGTTCGATCGAATCGCCTTCCTTCATGCCGAGTTTCGATAGAGCGCGGAGCACGAGCGGACCGGCGAACATCTGCATGAGCTCGTCATCGAGGCCGATGAAGAAGCGCGAGGAGCCGCGATCGCCCTGGCGCCCGGCGCGGCCGCGTAGCTGGTTATCGATACGGCGCGACTCGTGCCGCTCGGTGCCGATGATATGCAGGCCGCCCATCTCCTCGACGCGGGTATAGACCTTCAGCCGATGCAGCGCGAAGCCGGACACTTTGTCCAGCGCGGCCAGGCAGTCGGCCTCGCTCATGTTGATGGCCTTGGCGGCGGCGGTGTAGGTGTTGTTCGCCACCCAGTAACGCAGCAGGAGCAGGCGCACTTCCTCATCCGACATCGCGTCGATGTCATTGGGCTTGAGGCCGAGCAGGCTCTTGGCCTGATGCTTGTAGGAGAGCGCGATGAGCTCCTCATCGCTCATCTCCGGCTTGGCCTGCTTGGGGAGCATGTTGCGCATCTGCCAGTGGCGAAGGAGCGCGGCCCGGTCGATGGGCTGGAGCTTGATGTCCGTGCCGCGGCCGGCCATGTTGGTGGCGATCATCACCGCGCCCAGTTCGCCCGCGTGCTCGACGATGTGGGCCTCGCGCTCGTGCTGCTTGGCGTTGAGCACCTCATGGGGCACACCATGCCGCTTGCGCAGCAGCTCGGCGAGCATTTCGCTCTTTTCCACGCTGGTCGTACCCACCAGCACGGGGCGGCCGATGTCGTGCTTGCTCTTGATCTCCTCGAGAATCGCGTTCCACTTGTCTTTTTGAGCAAGGAAGATCAGGTCATCACGGTCGGTGCGCACGACGGAGACGTTGGTCGGAATGCAGACCACGTCCATCTTGTAGATCTCGTTGAACTCCGTCGATTCGGTGATGGCCGTGCCGGTCATGCCGGCTAAGCGCTTGTATAGTTTGAAGTAGTTCTGAATCGTGACCGTGGCCATGGTCTGCGTTTCCGTCTTAATGGGCACGCGTTCCTTGGCCTCGACCGCCTGATGCAGACCATCGGACCACTGCCGACCCACCATGGCGCGGCCGGTGTTCTCATCGATGATCACCACCTCGGGTTTACCGTCATCGCTGTATTGCTTGGTGACGACGTAGTCCTTGTCGCGCTGGTAGATCACGTGGGCCCGCAGCGCGTTCTCCAGCAGGTGCGGCATATCCATATTGTTGCCGACGTAGAAAGACCCGATGTCGGCGATTTTCTGGGCCTCGGCGATGCCGTCGTGCGTCAGGTGCGAGGCCTTCTTCTCGCGCTCGACTTCGTAGTACTGCGTGTGGCGATCGCGGGCCTCGATGAGCTCAGGCATTTCCTCCTGTATCAGGCGGGTCATTTCTTCCTTCATCTTTGGAATGGATTCGTTGTCGCGCGTGTTGCGCATGTCGCCTTCGATGCCCTTGGCGCGCATCTCACAGGCTTTCACCTTGGCGTCGGCGGCGTCCCAGTCGCGCTGCTTCTGCATGAGCTGGCGGGCGATGGAGTCCGCCAGGCCGTAGCGCGGCTGCGAGTCGTGGGCCGAGCCGGAGATAATCAGCGGCGTGCGGGCTTCGTCGATGAGGATGGAGTCGACTTCATCGACAATGGCGAAATCGCGGTGCTTCTGGAACTGTTCCTCGATGCTGAGCTTCATGTTGTCGCGGAGGTAGTCGAAGCCGAACTCGCTGCACGTGCCGTAGACCACGTCGCATTTGTAGGCCTCGGCCTTGAGCTGCGGTGGCTGCATGTGGTACGGGTGAATCGCGCCGACGTGCAGCCCCAGCCAGTAGTAGAACGGGAAGACCCAGTCGCGGTCGCGCTGCACGAGATAGTCGTTGACGGTGACGACATGACACTGAAGCTTTTCGAGCGAGGCGAGGTAGCAGGCCAGCGGCGCGACGATGGTCTTGCCTTCGCCGGTTTTCATCTCGGAAATGCGGCCTTCGGACAGGACCATGCCGCCGATGAGCTGCACATCGAAGGGCCGGGCGCGGAACGGCGGGCGGCTCTTGGGGTGCAGCTCGCGCACCGCTTCGTAAAGCGCGACGGGCACTTCCACCTGCATGTGAGCCGGAATCGGATCCCAGGCATGCACCAGCTTCTCGAACTGGTTGCAGCCGAGCATCTTTACGGGCTCGGTGGTCTTGATCTTCTCGATCGTTTCGTCGTACAGCTTGCGGGCGGCGGCGGGCAGCTTCGACGGATCGAACGCATGCTCGGGGTTGAAGATGTTGCGGATGCCGACGGAGCGGTCCATCGCCTCGCGCGCCACGGCGAGGGCTTCGGGGCGGATGTCGGCTGCGGGTGTGCCATTGGCGATGCGCTGGCGGAACTCGTCAGTCTTGGCGCGAAGCTCGTTATCAGAAAGCTTGCGCATCTGCGGCTCGAATTCGTTGATCAAGGCGACGCGCGCGAGATAGGCTTTGATGAGCCGATCGTTTCGCGTGCCGAAGATCTTGCGGAACAGGTTGCTGACAAAGGGGACGAACATGGGAGCACCTTGAAGAAGGAGTCAGGAGGCAGGAGTCAGGAGACAGTGTTTCTTGCCATGCTTCTCCTCTGAGAAGCAAGCCGCGATTAAGGAACAATCGCGCGAAACTCAGGATCACGACAGAAGGATGCACGAAGGGGTCACCCGCCGCGAACGGCGCAGGCGAAAGAAAGGGTCACGCCAGAGGCGGCGGGAGATTGAGCAGCGCGTGACGCAACGGCGCGGCCGAGGGCGGCGCGAAGTGCGTAGCGATGATCGTGTGGTGATCGCAGGCGAGATCGAAGGCATGCACGTAGCGCAGGGGCAGCGTGGCGACGGGCGCGGAGGTTTGCACTTCATCGCCGCTGAAGACGCCGTGGATCTGCCGGGCGGCGTGGGTCAGGCGGGTGAGCCATTCATGCAAAGACTCGCTACTGGTCGCGGAGACATCCACATTGGACCGGCCCGCGCCGACGAGGACCGCCGCGACGGACATGTCCGCCGTCGTGGTAATCGACAGCAACACGACCGCGGCGAGCACGGTTCCGGGCAGACGGGTTGAACGCGGGGGCTGGTTCACTGGAATGATTATCGGTGGGATGAGGCGGGTAGGCAAGTGCTAGGTGAATCGGGTTATTCGAGTGGGCGGATTGCCTTCCGATATTTCAAGACTTGAGCGTCTTCCGGGTGGCTTGGCCAAAACTGGACGAGATACCAGTCGCCAAATCGTTCTCTCCCAACTCTCGGAAACTCGCGCTCTGAATCTGACAGGTTCGCATGACAGACACGGACCCGGTAATGAGCCGGTTTGACCTCAAAAAATAAGCCACTTGATGAAAGGCACCCCATCATCGTGAGGAATCCTGATGCTACTTCAAGACCACATTCGGTAACGTGGTCCCACTGCAAAATGTCCAACGGCGGGATTGTTTGGTGCTCCTCCACACGGACTTTTACGAAACCGTACGTGCCGGTGCCAACTCCGATCAATCCATCACCAATGGCAAGGCGATTATCGGATGCTTCCTCGGTCCAGAACGTCGGGTCGCCAGGAGTTCCGCGCGGAGTGCTGTCCTGAATGTAGAACTGTGAGTGCGAGGCATAGAGTTCGATTTCTTCACTATTCATAGACACCCGAAGTCAAATCTCAAACACCTGCCCCTGCTTCGCAAACCCCGCGAAGCCGTCCGCTTTGGCATCCGGCAGTGGGCCGTCCTGGTAGTGATAGAGCCACATCTTGGCCCGCACCGGATCGGGCAGCGTTTTCAGTTCGCGGTAATGGGCATGGACGCCCGAAGGCTTCGCAGCCGTCTCGCAGTCCTGAAAAATGATCGACGCATCGTGATAGAAGCTGCCGAGCTGGCCGGGGGTGAACTGCGTGTCAGTGGTGAGGAACGCTCTGCCGCCGTAACTGGTGGGAATGAGCAGGCCGTAGGACGGCACGATCTCGTAACCATCCATATAGTGAACCGTCTGCACGGTCTTGAGCTTCTGCCCCGCAAACTCGAAGCCGCTGTTGCGGCCGATACGGTGGAGATCGAAATACGTCTCCAGGTGCGCGACCTGATTTTGAAGCGTGCCCAGGCCGCCCTTGAGCGCGTTGTCCCACAGGTCATCGCTGAGCTTTTCGTTGATGTAGAGCGTCGGCCTGGGTCGCGGTGGTCCGAAGTAGCGCGAGAGAGCGAACCATTCGAGACCGCCGATGTGATCGGCATGCAGATGGCTGACGTAGACGGCGTCGACGTCGCCCGGCCCCAGCCCCAGTTCATGGAGCGCGAAGCGGGCATCGCCGCCGCAGTCGATGAGCAGCCTGCGCTCGCCGACCTGAAGCAGCATGTTGCTGTGATAATTCTCCACCGCGAAGGCGGACCCTGTTCCTAGAAAGGTGAACTTCATGTTGCCAGTCCTGGAAACGGCCCGATGTGAACGGTCGCATTATGCCCGGAGCGGGGCAGCTTTGGCAAGTACGATGCAGCCCGTGGGAAGGAACCATCGCCCGATTGAGATACGCGACAATCGAGAACCGGCCCAAGGGCCGTATGATATAGATGACGCCCGCGCCGGCAGCGCTCGGCCAAGAGCGATCGCCCCAACACTCTCCAAAGGAAACTATCCTTATGAATCGACGCATTCTGGCATGCTGGACCGCCCTGTTGCTCTTCACGCTAGGCCTTGCCCGCGCGGAGGATTTGAAAGCCAGCGAGAAACTGTTCACGGAGAAGGTCGCTGACATTCTCGAAACGAACTGCGTGCGCTGTCACAACCTCAAGACCTTCAAAGGCAAGCTGTCGCTGGAGAGCTACGAGGAGGCGATCAAAGGCGGCGACTCGGGCGAGGTCATTGTCCCCGGCGAATCGGGCCAGAGCCTGCTCGTGGAAATGATCAGCGGTGACAAGCCGGAGATGCCCAGCAAGGGCGACCCGCTCACGAAGGAGGAAGTTGGTCTGATTAAGAAGTGGATCGACACCGGCGCGGGCTGGCCGGTGGGGATGAAGCTGAAAGAGAAAGTGAAGAAGACCTCGGCGTGGTGGTCGCTTCAGCCCTTGGCGAAGGTGGAGCCGCCGAAGTTGAATGCGGAGGATGAAAAATGGGTGCGCACGCCGATCGATCGCTTCACGCTGGCGATGATGCGCGAGAAGGGACTCACGCCTGCCGCCGAGGCCGATGCCCGCACGCTGATCCGGCGCATCTACTTCGATCTCATCGGCCTGCCGCCGACGGCGGAGGAAGTCGAAGCGTTTGTGAAGGAGGTTGGGGAGGAGGGCCAAGGGCCAGGGGCCAAGGGCCAGGGGAACAATCC
This sequence comes from Phycisphaeraceae bacterium, assembly GCA_040902585.1. Classification (GTDB taxonomy): domain Bacteria; phylum Planctomycetota; class Phycisphaerae; order Phycisphaerales; family Phycisphaeraceae; genus JBBDXA01. The sequence goes on along the minus strand of JBBDXA010000020.1, from coordinate 30,327 downwards.
GCAATCCGCCTATGAGCGGCTCGTCGACCGCCTCCTCGCTTCGCCGCACTACGGCGAACGCTGGGCCCGCCACTGGCTGGATGTCGTTCACTACGGTGACACGCACGGCTACGACAAGGACAAGATCCGCCCCAACGCCTGGCCGTACCGCGACTACGTCATCCGCGCCTTGAGCGAAGACAAGACGTATGCGCGGTTCGTCCAGGAACAGCTCGCGGGCGATGTTCTTTTCCCAGGCACCACCGATGGCATCGTCGCCCTCGGGTTCATCGCCGCGGGCCCGTTCGACTGGGTCGGCCAGATCGAGCTGCGCGAAAACACCCTCGACAAGAAGATCACCCGCAACCTCGATCGCGATGACATGGTGCGCACCGCGATGGAAACTTTCGTCAGCTCAACCGTCGGCTGCGCCCGCTGTCACAATCACAAGTTTGATCCGATTCCGCAGGAGGACTACTACAGCCTGCAAGCGGTGTTCGCAGCGGTGGACCGAGCGGATCGTCCTTACGAAACCGATCCCAAGGCTGCGGTCCGGCGCATCGCGCTGGCCGCGAAACAGGACACGCTTCAAACCCGCAGGCGCGAGCTGGAAGCGAAAGTTGCCGCCGATGCCGGACCTGAGCTGGTGAAGATTGATGCCCGCCTGAAACAACTCGCGGCCGTCAAAGGCACGGGCGAGAAGCCGGAGTTCGGCTATCACAGCGCAATCGAAGCGAATCAGGCCAACGTGAAATGGGTGCAGATCGATCTGGGCAAATCACAGTCAATCGCGCATCTGATTTACGTCGCATGTCACGACACTTACAACAACATCGGCGCGGGCTTCGGGTTTCCTGTTCGCTACAAGATCGAAGTGAGCAACGACGCGGCCTTCAAGGAAGGCGTGACCGTGGTCGTGGACCACACCCGCGACGATGTCGCCAACCCCGGCGTTACGCCTCAGATCGCATCACTCAAAGGTGCAGCCGCCCGTTACCTCCGCATCACCGCCACGAAGCTCGCGCCCCGGCAAAACGATTACATCTTCGCCCTCGGTGAAGTGATCGTGCTCAATCCACGGGGTGAGAACATCGCCACCGGCTCAACCATCACCTCGCTCGATTCGATCGAAGCCCCGGTGCGCTGGCGTCGCACCAACCTCGTGGATGGCTACTACTACGGCATCGGTAAGGTCGATCACGCGGAACTGGCCACGCTTCAGGAGCGACGGGCTGCGATCATCCAGGCGAATGTCGACCCCGCGACGCGCCAGGAACTGGCGGACATCGAACAGGCGTACAAGCAGGCGACGACAGAGCTCGCGGGCCTGCCGGGAAAGGGCATGGTGTACGCCGCGGCCACGGAGTTCGCTCCAGTCGGCAGCTTTCAGGCCACGCGCGGCAAGCCTCGCCCCGTTTTCCTCCTGAACCGAGGCAGCGAAAAAGAACCTCTCAATGAAGTGCAGCCCGGCGCGATGACCTGCGTGCAGACGCTGCCCGCGCGATTTGAAGTCAGCGGCGACACGCCCGAAGGCGAGCGCCGCGCCGCCCTCGCCCAATGGATCACGCACAAAGACAACCCGCTCACCTGGCGTTCGATCGTGAATCGCATCTGGCTGTATCACTTTGGCCGCGGCATCGTCGATTCACCCAACGACTTCGGCCGCATGGGCCAGACGCCCACGCACCCCGCCCTGCTCGACTGGCTGGCGATGGAGTTTCGTGACAACGGGCAGTCGATCAAGGCGTTGCATCGCATGATCGTGCTCAGTGCGACGTATCGGCAGGCGTCGGGTGTGAACGCCGCGAACGCGAAGATCGATGCGGGCAATCAATACCTCTGGCGCATGAACCGTTCGCGCCTCGAAGCCGAGTGCATTCGCGACTCGGTCTTGAAGGTGGCCGGCAAGCTCGACACGGCCCTCTTCGGCCCCGGCTTCAAACCCTTCGGCTTCAAGGATGATCACTCGCCGCACTACCTCTACCAGGATCACGATCCGGATGACGCCAAATCCTGGCGCAGGTCGATCTATCGCTTCATCGTGCGCAGCGTGCCCGATCCTTTCATGGAAACGCTCGACTGCGCGGACCCATCCATCATCGTCGAGAAGCGCAACGAAACGCTCACCGCGCTACAGGCGTTGTCGCTCTTGAACAACCGGTTCATGGTGCGCATGAGTGAACACTTCGCCGCGCGTGTCCAGGAGGCTGCAGGTAAAGATGCGGATGCGATCGTGAAAGTGAAGAGCGCCATCCGGCTGGCCTTCGGTCGCGATGCGACAAAGGTCGAACTCGACACGCTTGCCCCGCTGGTGGTGGAACATGGGCTGGCCAATGTGTGCAGGCTAATATTCAACATGAATGAGTTTGTGTTTGTGGATTGAAACACGGAGGACAGGAATCAAACATGATTCAAGCCCCTGAACATAGAGATGCTCATGTCTGGACCGCCGATGAGATCGTCGCGCGGTTCGGCCCGATTCCCATGAGTCGCATCCGTACCGATCCGCCGCCGGGTATGGCGACGGAGGAAGACGTCATTGACATTGAAGCTCGCGAGAATCGCCTCTTTGAACTGATTCACGGCGTACTTGTGGAGAAGGATATGGGGTATTTCGAGTCAGTCCTTACGGTCGAGCTTCTCACACTGATCAACAGCTTCGTGCGCAAGCACAATCTCGGCATGGTGGCCGGCGAAGGCGGCATGCTGACGTTTGACGTGGGGCTGATCTACATCCCCGATATAAGCTTCGCGTCCTGGGAGCGAATCGGGACGGTCGACGTCCGACGCCGCGCGGTCCCGCGCGTGATTCCCGATCTGGCGGTCGAAGTGATCAGCCGCGGCAACACGAAGAAAGAAATGGAAGACAAACTGGACGACTACTTCGACAAAGGCGTCCGACTCGTGTGGTACGTCTATCCACGGTCCGAAGAGATTCACGTCTACGTTGCACGCGAGAATCCGACCGTGCTGCAAAAGAGCGACAAGCTTGACGGGCTCGATGTGCTGCCGGGATTCTCTGTAGATGTCGCGGCAATTTTCAATATTCCCCAGAAGCCGAATCCTTCACCGTGAGAGAACGATGTCAACCAACAACCAATACGTGAAAACGGATGAGCACGGCGTATATCGCGTGGGTAAACTCGGCGTGATGCTCGATGGCATCGCTTATGCCTTCTATGAAGGCGATTCGGCTGAGACCATCTGGCAGCAATACCCGTCTGCTACCTTGGAAGAGGTCTACGGTGCCATCGCGTTCATTCTTGCGAACCGCGCGGAGATCGAGAATTATCTCAAGCGGCAGGAGCAAGAGTGGGAGCGGTTCAAGGCTGAGTGTGATAAGAACCCCAGCCCGGTTGTCGAGCGTTTACGGAGGCTTCGCCTGCAACCGGCGTCGAACAATCCATGAGCGCCATCCGATTTCTGCTCGACCACGACTTCAACGCGAAGATCATGAAGGGCGTTCTGCGAATCGAACCCACGGTGGATTTCGTCCGGGTTCGTGACGTGGGTCTGGCTGAAGCCTCGGACAACGATGTCCTGGCCTATGCGGCGAATGAGAGCCTGATCACTCTGTCACACGACGTGAACACGATGCGGTACGCCGCGTACAAGCGGCTCGCGAACGAAGAACCCATGGCCGGCCTGCTGCTCGCCGTGCAGGAAAAGCCGCTCAAGCCGATCATCGATGAGCTGGTTTACATCTGGTCGGCATCGCAAGCGTATGAGTGGGCCGGTCGAGTCCAGTACATTCCGCTATGAGTATCCGCTACTGTGACAAGCTTGATTGACATGCGCCATGGTGAACCCAATGCCTGACTCGATGCAGCATCGTCCCAACCTCTCCCCCTCCCGCCGCGACTTCCTCTGGCGCTACGGCGGCGGCCTCGGCGGCATCGCGCTGGCCAGCATGCTCGGCCGCGAAGGCGCGCTCGCCGCCGCCGCCCCATCAGCACCAGGTACAAACCTCATCCCCGGCAAACTCACCGGCGTGCTCCACTATCCGCCCCGCGCCAAGCGCGTTGTTCAACTCTACATGTCCGGTGCCGCCAGCCAGTGCGATACGTTCGACTACAAACAGAAGCTCATCGATGACAACGGCAAAGCCTGGGACCCCGGCGAAGCGGTCGAGCTCTTCCAATCCTCGCCCGGCCAGACCAAAGCCTCGCCCTGGAAGTGGAAGCAGTACGGCCAATCCGGCAAGCGCATCAACGACTGCGTCGCGCCCCTGGGCAACTGCGTCGATGACATGGCCTTCGTCCACAACATGGTCGCCAAGAGCAACGTCCACGGACCGGCCACCTTCATGCAGGCCACCGGTTTCATCCTGCCCGGCTTCCCGTCCATGGGCTCGTGGATCGCCTACGCACTCGGCAGCGAAACGGACAACCTCCCCACCTTTGTCGTCCTCCCCGACCCGCGCGGCTTCGCGCCCGGCGGCCCCAAGAACTGGGGCGCTGGCTTCCTACCCGCTGAGCATCAGGGCACCATGATCCGCCCCAATGCGAAGAACCCCATCGCTGATCTTTTCGCCCCGCCCGATTCCTTCGTGAAGCGATCGAGCGACAAGGACATGCTCGAAGCTCTGGCCAAGTTGAACCAGCAACACTACCTGGCCCGAGAAGGCGACTCACGCCTCGAGGCCCGCATCCGCAGCTACGAGATGGCGGCGAAGATGCAACTCTCCGCGCCGGAAGTGCTCGACATCAGCAAGGAGCCGCAGCACATTCTCGATCTCTACGGCATCGAGGCCAAGAACACCGGCTACGAAGGCCCGATGGATCCTGGCGAGGAGATTCGCTACTTCGGCCGCAACTGTTTGATCGCCCGCCGCATGCTCGAGCGCGGCGTGCGCTTCGTGCAGATATGGTCCGGCGCGGACAACGGCTTCCCCCGCCGCAACTGGGACAGCCACGAAGACATCGCCCGCGATCATTGGCCCCTGGGCCTGGGTTTCTCCACCGGCGCGGCGGGCCTGATCAAAGACTTGAAACAACGCGGCATGCTCGAAGACACAATCGTGCTCTGGACCACCGAGTTCGGCCGGATGCCTTGCTCACAGGGCACCAAAGGCCGCGATCACAATCCTTTTGTGTTCACCAATTGGCTTGCCGGGGGCGGTATCAAGGGCGGCGTCACCTACGGCGAGAGCGATGAGTGGTCCTACAAACCCGCCGACCGCGACAAGCCCACGTACTGCTACGACATCCACGCGACGATCCTGCGTCTGCTCGGCATCGATCACGAAAAGCTCACCGTGCGCCACAACGGCATCGACCGCAGGCTGACGGATGTGCATGGGCATGTGATCAAGGAGATCATGGCGTAGGCTTCGCATCAAGTGTGATAATCAACCACCGATAGCACGGAGCAGGGATCGTTCAATCCAAAATAAAAAAGCACGCCGGTGAAGGCGTGCTGGATTGATTTCAAAAGTGAACAGCCCGATCAACTCGGGTTGCACTTCTTGCAAACGCCGCCGGCCTTGGTGGCTTCGACGCAGCAGGGATGGGCGCAGGCCTTGCCGTCGGCCGCGGCCTTGGCGCAGCAACTGCCTTCGGTGTACTTCACCGCGGCCGTCTTCTCCGGCTCCGCATTCGACTTGCACGCCGAAAGCAGCCCCACGGACAGAATGCCCGCCAGACCGGCGATCCACAGCATACGCATCGTTCGTTGAACCATCTTCATAAGACACACTCCTGAAAGAGAGGAAGGATGACAGGGTGGCCCCAGCACCCGTTGCACTACGACCGTTCCATCATACCTGCACTCAGGCTCTGCGCGAAAGGCCGGTCGAATCCGAATCGCCTGCGCCAAACAAAAAGCACGCCTCCAGGGGCGTGCGAGGTGAACCGTTGATTCGAGAACGTCGTTCAGTTGGCTTCACTGACCGCGGCGGCCCGTTCGTTGCGAGCAGCCATTCCGCATTCGCTGCAGGCCTTGCCCGTGTCGTAACACACCGCACACTTGGGCGTGCCCCGCGGTGTGTGGAAAATCGTGAAGCCGAAGGGCTGGTGCTGGGCCGTGCCACAGCCTGAGAGCGCGGCGACGGACAAGATGCCGGCCGCGCCGACGATGAGCAGACCGATCATCTTTCGAATGCTGTGCATGGTTTCATCTCCTCGAGGGAAAAGGTTGGCTCCGGGCGGAAAGGTCCGCCTCTTTCATCTGGTCGCAAGTCCAATGGCTTTTATCGGGCAGAAACGGACGTCACCTAAATTCAGGTGAAAGTCCCCCGTTTGCCGATCAGCGCAAGGGGTTGTTCCGGTAATTCAGCCCGATTATGACCTCCAATCAATGGGAAAACCTGAATGCCGCCCTGGTGACCGCGCTGGCGAACGGCGATCTGGACGACGCCGACCGCCTGCTCGACAGCGTGGCTGCGCCGCTCCCGGCCGGCCTGATGGCGACCGTGGCGGAACTCCATCTTCGCCGCAGGCGCTGGTCGCAGGCCTCGGCATTGCTCGATCGCGTCGAAGCGCCGGACCTGGGCACGCGACTGAAGCGAAACATGGCCAGGAACTACGCCGCGCTGGCGGTGCATCGGAAGCGCGAGTATCGCGTCATGGCGGCCGCGTCTCTCACGCCCCGCCACCGCTTCGTCCCTGTCGAGGGCAATCGTCTGACCATCGCCGATTGCAGCGACCCGGCCCACCCCGTTATTCTCACCCCCGGTCGCGATCCCGTCGCGGCCGTGCATCACGCCCTGAAGCAGCTCGGCCCGCGCATGGCGTCAGGTGAAGCGATCGGTCTATGCGGCATCAGTGACGGACACCTCTTCGCCACGCTCGCCAAGGTGCGGCCGAAGCTGTTCATGGACATGCAGCAGACGATCCATCTCTTCGAGCCGGACTTTTCGCTCATGCTCGCGTGCTTCATGCTGCACGACTACTCGGGCCCGGAAGGGCCGATCGAGCAGGCGCGGTTTCAGTGGTTCATCGGTAAGGATTGGGCGAAGGATTTCGAGCGCGCCTTGGAAGCGGACCTGATGCTGCCGCCGCCCGTGGCCCTGCTGGAGCAGAGCGTTCAGCGAGGCGTGATCGGCGAAAGCATCAACCTCATCATCGAAAGTTACAACAGCCGCGCCGCCCAATGGAAGGCCGATGCCCAGCAGTGGTACGAATCGCAAAGCGGCGAAGAACGCCGCGAGCGCTGGATTCACGCCGCCGCCGCCTGTGATACCCCGAGGATCAGCCCAGCCAAAGGCGATGCGGAACAGGATCGCCCGCGCGTGCTGCTGCTGACCACTCGCTTTTCAACTGTCCTGCAATACGCCACGCGCGGTGCCGCGGAAGGCTTCAAAGACATCGGCTGGGATGCGAAGGTCATCATCGAACCTTCGCCCCACCATCGCATCGGCGAGCCGGCGCTGCGCGAGGCGCTGGCAACCTTCAGGCCTGATCTTGTGTTTCAAATCGATCACCAGCGCCACGAACACGGCGACCTCATCCCCAAGGATTTGCCGTTTGCCTGCTGGATTCAGGATCATTTGCCGAACCTGACCAAGACGCAAGCGGGCAGGGCTGTGGGCGAGAATGACTTCGTGCTGACCTTTGCCGCCCCGCTCTTTATCGATACGTACGACTACCCGGCTCAGCAGTGCGTCGACATGCCCATGATGCTGACCACACCGCGCAAGGCCGGCACCATCGAGCGAATGGCCGCGCCTGACATGGTGTATGTCTCCAACGTTTCGCAGGACCCGCTCACGCTGCGACCGCACCTGGCATCGCTCGCCACCGAAGCGACCCGACCGATCGTCGACCGCAGCGCGACACTGATCTACGAAGCCTACGAGCGCGGCGAGAATCTGGCGAGCCGGCAGGATTTGCGCACGATCGTCGATCACGTCTGCGATGAGCTTTCAAAACCTCGCCTCAGCGCTGACACGGCCCGCCTCGTCGTCGAAACGCTTTGGAACCCGCTGAACATCGCCCTCTACCGCCAGCAGGCGCTGCGCTGGGTCGCGGACGCAGCCGAGGACCAGGGCCTTTCGCTCGGTCTTTACGGCCAGGGCTGGGAAAAACACCCGCGCTTCGGCAAGTATGCCCGCGGCGTCATTCAACATGGCGAGCCGCTGGCACGCCTCACGCACTCAGCGAAGATCAACCTCAATCTCGAACCCTACATCTGCTTCACGCATCATCGCCTGCTGGACGGCCTCATCGCGGGCGGCTTCTTCCTCATTCGCAGCTTCGACGGCAACACGCATCTTCAGGCACTCGTCAACCTGCTCGAAGATTCATTCGACGAGAGTGTGCAGACCGCGGCCCAGCTCCTTGCCGCCGCCGTCCCGCGAGATTGCCCGCGGATCGCCGATCTGCTGGCGAAAACCGCGTGCGTGACATTCGATGAAAAAGCTGACCCCGTGCGGCAGGTGCGATGCATGCAGCGGGCGGGCGTCCTCGTTCGGCAGGATGAAGCGATGCCCCATCTGCCGGACGTGAGCTTTGCCGATTCAATCACGTGTCGCCGGCAGATTTGCCGATACATCGGTGACGCGCCTGCGCGGCAGGCGATCAACCGCGCCCAGCGCGGCGCGATCGAAAACAGGCTGAGTTTTGCGGCGGGCATGAGGCTCGTCGTGCGAAAAATTGCCGCCCGGTTCGCAGGCAACCGCGGCAGGGAACGCCAGGATGGTGGTAAGCAGGACAAAACAATGGCCGGCGCGGCGTAAGGTCAGGATCGAACTCGATCCGATCCGCAGCAAGATCATGCCCCTCGCCGCCGCCGCCGGGAAGGTCCAGTCCCGCCGGCAAGGCAAGCGGGTCGTGCATTGTCACGGCGTGTTCGACCTGCTCCACATCGGTCACATCCGCCACCTCGAACAGGCCCGCCGCATGGGCGACTTGCTGGTGGTCACCGTCACGCCCGATCGCTTCGTCAACAAAGGCCCCGGCCGACCGGCGTTCAATGAAACGCTTCGCGCCGAGGCGATTGCCGCCTTGACCTGCGTGGATATCGTCGCCATCAACGACTGGCCCCGCGCGGATGAAACCATTCGCCTGCTTCGCCCCGAAATCTTCGTGAAGGGCTCGGAATACCGCGATGCCCAGCGCGATCAGACCGGGCACATCAGCATCGAAGAAGAAGCGGTCAGCGAAGTCGGCGGCAAACTCGCCTTCACCGAAGACATCACTTTCAGCTCGTCGAACCTGATCAACCAGTATCTCTCCGTGCTGCCTGAGCCGACGCGCGACTACATCGGCCGCTTCGGCTCGAAGTACGGCGCGAACGCGGCAATCAAGTACATCAAAGGCGCGCGGCCGCTGAAGGTGCTGCTCGTCGGCGATGCGATCATCGATGAATACCAGTACTGCAACGCCATCGGCAAGAGCTCGAAGGAGCCGATCCTCGCGGTCAAGCATGTGAACACGGAGCGCTTCGCAGGCGGCATCCTCGCCGTGGCTAACAATGTCGCGGGCTTCTGCGATCAGGCGGTTGTCGCAGCCGTGCTCGGCGACGAGAACCGGCACGAAGCGTTCATCACCAGCTCGCTCAAGGCCAACGTGCGCAGCGCGTTCTTCACCCGCAGCCAAGGCCCGACGATCGTCAAACGCCGGTTCATCGATCCCTACTTCTTCCAGAAGCTTTTTGAAGTCTACGAGATGGATGACACGCCGCTCTCAGGCAGCGAGCACGACCGTTTCTGCGATGTGCTTGCCGGGAGGCTGCATGAGTTTGATGTCGTCATCGTCGTGGACTTCGGGCACGGCACCATCACCGATCGCATGATGTCGATCCTTTGCAGCAAGGCGAAGTTCCTTGCTGTCAACGCCCAGTCGAATGCCGCGAACGTGGGATATCACACGATTTCCCGCTACGAACGGGCCGATTTCGTCTGCATCGCCGAGAACGAACTGCGCCTGGAAACCCGCAGTCGGCACGGTGATCTGAAGCCGATGGTCGAGCATGTGTCACGCGATCTTTCTTCGCCGCGCGTCGTGGTGACGCGCGGTTCGCAGGGCAGCCTGTGTTACGACGAGCGTGAAGGCTTCGTCGAAGTGCCCGCGCTGGCGACGATCGTGAAAGACAGGATGGGCGCGGGCGATACGTTCATGTCGATTGCCGCGCTCTGTGCCGCGCAGCAGGCCCCGATGGAAGTCGTCGGCTTCATCGGCAACGCGGCCGGCGCACAGGCCGTCGCCACTGTCGGGCATCGCGAGTCGCTCGCCCAGGTGCCCCTGATCCGCCACATTGAATGCCTGATGAAATGAGGACCTGATGAACAAACAGTCGATTCGCAATGTGCTCGTCACCGGCGGCGCCGGCTACGTCGGCGCGGTGCTTGTGCCCAAGCTCCTCCGCGCGGGCTATGCCGTGACCGTGCTCGACTGGTATCTCTATGGCGACGATGTCTTCGATGCCGTAAAACACGACCCGAATCTCACGCAGATCAAAGGTGACATTCGCGACCCTGAAGCGGTTCGCCGGGCTGTGCGCGACTGCGATGCGGTCATTCACCTGGCGTGCATCTCCAACGACCCGAGCTTCGAGCTGAATCCGGACCTGGGCAAGTCGATCAACTTCGACGCCTTCGCTCCGCTGGTCAAGGCGGCGCGGCGCGCGAGTGTCAGTCGATTCATTTACGCATCCTCCTCAAGCGTGTACGGCGTGAGCGAAGCGGCCCATGTGGATGAACTGCACCCGCTCAACCCGCTGACGGATTACAGCAAATACAAAGCGATGTGCGAGCCGATCCTGCTCACTGAGCAGGTTTCCGATTTCGTGCCGGTAATCATCCGCCCCGCGACGGTCTGCGGCTACTCGCCGCGCCTGCGGCTGGACCTGACCGTGAACATCCTCACCGCCCATGCCGTGATGAACGGCAAAATCAAAGTCTTCGGCGGGTCCCAGCTTCGACCGAACCTGCACATCGAAGACATGACCGACCTCTACCTGCAACTGCTCGATGAACCGAGCGAGCGCATCGCCGGCTGCACCTTCAACGCGGGCTATCAGAATCACAGCGTCGCGGAGATCGCCGGCATCGTCCGCCGCGTGGTCAGCGGCATGATGCCTGACCGCGGCGAGATCGAGATCGTGACCACGCCGACGGATGACCTGCGGTCGTATCACATCTCCGCCCAGCGCATCAAGAACGAACTGGGCTTCACGCCCCGGCGAACGATCGAAGACGCGGTGCGCGATCTGGTCACGGCTTTCAGTGACGGCCGAATCATCGACCCGATGAACAACCCGCGCTACTACAACATCAAGACCATGCGCTCGGTGGAACCGACGCTGATCGCCGCGGCGTAAGCATTCACCACGGATGGCACGGACGGCACGGATCGGGAGAGATGCGTTGATTGGTTTTTCTTATCAGTGCCATCCGTGAAATCCGTGGTCAAAACTCTTGAAGCTCATGGACGAGCGATGAACCCTGAGAAATCCCCTGATATTCCGCCGTTTGACGCCATCGCCCGCCGCACCCGCGCGCGGCTGATCCGCATGTCTCACGACGCCGGCGCAGCCCACCTCGGCTCGGCGATGTCCTGTGTTGACATCCTCGTCGCCGCCTACTTCGGCGTCCTGCGCATCGATCCCTCACAGCCTGATGATCCCAATCGCGATCGCTTCATCCTGAGCAAAGGCCACGCCGCGAGCGCGCTGTATGCCGTACTCGCCGAGCGCGGTTTCTTCCCGCATGCCTGGCTGGACACCTTCGGTAAGCACGGCAGCCGACTCGCCGAGCAGCCCGCGCCGCGCTGTGCCCCTGGCGTCGAAGCCGCCACCGGCTCGCTCGGTCACGGCCTTCCGCTGGGCGTCGGCATGGCGCTCGCCGCTCGCATTCAAAAGAGAGACTACCGCGTCGTCGTCGTCATGAGCGATGGCGAATGCAACGAAGGCTCGGTGTGGGAGAGCGCCATGTTCGCTCCCGCGCAGGGCCTGTCGAATCTTTGCGTGATCATCGACTACAACAAGTGGCAGGCCACCGGCCGCAGCAATGAGATCATGTCACTCGCGCCGCTGGCAGAAAAATGGGAAGCCTTCGGCTGGCGCACGATCGAAGTGGATGGACATGACATCAACAAGCTGATCGCCGCGATGACGAACTTTCAATCCGTATCACAACACGCAACCCGCAGCCCGCAACCCGGAACCTTTCCCACAGCCATCATCGCCCACACCACCAAAGGCAAGGGCGTCTCCTTCATGGAGGACGACAACAACTGGCATTACCGCATTCCCAACGAGCGCGAACTTGCTGACGCCTTGACGGAGCTGGCCGCGCCATGAGAAACGCCTTCGCACAATCCATCGAAGCACTCGCCGCGGAAGATGACCGCGTCGTGCTCCTGTCCGGCGACATCGGCAACCGCATGTTCGATCGCTTCAAGGAACGCTTTCCCACGCGCTTCTACAACTGCGGCATCGCCGAGCAGAGCATGATCTCCATGGCGGCAGGCCTTGCGCTGTGTGGCTTGCGCCCGTTCGCCTACACCATCGCGCCGTTCATCACCGCGCGCTGCCTCGAACAGATTCGCGTAGACCTGTGTTACCACGAGTTGCCCGTCGTCTTCGCAGGCGTCGGCGCGGGGCTTGGTTATGCCGAGCTTGGCGCGACGCATCATGCGTGTGAAGACATTGCGATGCTGCGGTGTTTGCCAGGCATGACGGTGATCTGTCCCGGCGATGCGATGGAAGTGCGCGCCGCCCTGCCCGCGACACTTTCGCTGCAAGGCCCCGCGTATCTTCGTCTCGGCAAGAAAGGCGAGGCGGTCGTGCATCAGGAAGTGCCCAAGGATTTCGCCATCGGCCGAGGGCTTGTCGTGCGCGATGGTCATGATGTTTGTCTGCTCTCGACCGGCAACACGCTTCCTATCGCGATCGAAGCGGGTACACAACTCGCTTCTCGCGGGGTGAGAGCCCGTGTCGTGAGTTTTCATACTGTCAAACCGCTCGATTTTGCACTGCTCGATGAAGTCTTCGCGCGCTTCGCCTGCGTCACATCCATCGAAGAACACAGCCTCATCGGCGGCCTCGGCTCGGCGATTGCCGAGTGGCTTGTTGATGGTCCGCCTCGCCGCGCACGCCTGCTCCGCATCGGCACGCCCGATGCCTTTCCGCATGAGGCCGGTGATCAGGCCCACGCGCGCGAACAGATCGGGCTCACACCCGAAAGCATCATGCAGCGCGTCTGGCAGTTCTACATGAGCAATACGAAGGAGAATGTCCACGCATGAAAACGCGAAGTGCCGTGCTTGTTGAACTCAACGCCCCACTGGAAATCGTGGACCTTGAAATCCCCGCGCTCCAACCGGGGCAGGTGCTCGTCGAGGTCGCGCACAGTGGTGTGTGTCACACGCAATTGCTCGAAGCCCGTGGCCATCGCGGCGAGGATCGCTTCCTGCCTCACTGCCTGGGCCACGAAGGCGCGGGAATCGTGCGCGAAGTCAGCGAAGGCATCACGAAAGTGAAACCGGGCGACAACGTCATTCTCTCGTGGATCAAAGGCAGCGGGATGGATGTGCCGGGCACGGTCTACGGTTGGAATTCAAGAAAGGTAAACGCGGGCGGCCTGACGACCTTCAGCGATCTCACCATCGCCAGCGAGAATCGCCTCACGCGCTTGCCGCAAGGCGTGCCGATGCAACTGGCCGCCCTGCTCGGCTGCGCCATCCCCACCGGCGTCGGCGCGGTGGTCAACACCGCTCATCCGCGCGAAGGCCAGAGCATCGCCATCTTCGGCTGCGGCGGCGTCGGTCTGTGTGCCGTCGCAGGCGCGGTGGTTGCGGGCTGTGATCCGGTCATCGCCATTGACCTTCGCGCCGACAAGCTCGCCGTCGCGAAGGAGCTCGGCGCGACGCATGTAATCGACGCTTCTTCAAGCGACCTGTTCGTCGCCATCAAAGACATCTGCAAGCAAGGGCTCGACTTCGCCATCGAAGCGACGGGCCAGCCCAGCGTGATGGCCCAGGCGCTCGCGGCCGTGCGCCCGCGCGGCGGCACGACCGTGATCATCGGCAACGCCCGTCACGGCCAACGCATCGAGCTGGACCCGCAACAGCTCAACCAGGGCAAACGCCTGCTGGGCACCTGGGGCGGCGACAGCGATCCGGACCGCGACTACCCGCGTTTTGCCGACTGGCTTCGCACCGGCCGCCTGAATCTGGAGCCTTTGATGCAATCAACGGAAGCGTCGAACGGATACGGCCTGGAGGATGTGAACGCCGCCCTCGCTGATCTTGAATGCGGCCGCACGATCAGGCCGATCATGGATATGAGAGGAGCTGTCAGCTTTCAGCCGTCAGCTCTCAGCCTCGAAACCGAAACCACCAAGCTGATGGCTGGAAGCTGATAGCTGAAAGCTGAAAGCTGATTGCTGATAGCTCCTATGCGCATCGGCCTGGATCTGGACAACACGATCATCTGCTACGACCGGCTCTTTCACCGGCTGGCGATCGAGCGCGGCCTGATTCCACGCGAGCTGCCCGCCACCAAGGCGGCGGTGCGCGACCATCTGCGAAGCATCGGCCGCGAGGATGAGTGGACGGCCATGCAGGGCGAGGCGTATGGCTCGCGCATCGATGAAGCGGAGATCTTTCCAGGCGTGATCGACTTTCTCGTTGACGCTCACGTCGCCGGACACTCGATCAACATCATCAGCCACAAAACCCGCAGGCCCTTTCGCGGGCCTGAGGTGGACCTGCACGCCTGCGCGATGAGACTGCTGCGACATCGCGGCTTCTTTGAGGGGATGCGCACCGGACTGACGGAGAATCGCGTGTGGTTTGAACCAACGAAGCAGGACAAGCTCGCCCGCATCGCCACGCTGGCATGTGACTGGTTCGTGGACGATCTGCCCGAGTTCCTGCTGGAGCCGGCCTTCCCGCGCGGCGTGCGGCAAATCCTGTTCGATCCGGCGAACCTTGCAGGCGGAGACGAACGATACATCCGGGTGCAAGCGTGGAACAGCCTTTCAGACATTATTCAGGAAGAAGCGGTGCGAGCATGATCGGATCAGATCCGTCAGCGGAATCAGCACTCGACGAAGCGGAGGTCAGCGCGACCGGCGCGATGCTCGCCCAGCGCGGCATCCAGTCCGATGCCTGCATCAAACAGGTGCGCGGCGGAGGCAACAACCGCGTCTTCCGCGTCGAAGCCCAGGGGCAGACGTTCCTGCTGAAGAAATACTTTCGCGATGACGATGACACGCGCGATCGCCTCGGCACCGAGTTCGATTTCTGCTCGTTCGCTACCAGTCGCGGCATCGCTTCGATTCCCATGCCTCTGGCGCGGGATGATGATCACGGTTTGGCGCTTTACGAGTTCATCCCCGGCCGATCGCTGGGGCGAGATGAAGTCAACGTCGAACACGTGGAACAGGCACTCAACTTCTGCCGGCGACTCAACCGCCTTCGCACTGAGCTGGAAGCAGGCACGCTGTCCGAGGCTTCAGAGGCGTGTTTCTCCATCGCGACTCATCTGCGCTGCGTGGACCATCGGGTCAGCGCTCTGACCTCGATCGAAACGGAAGGCGATGCGACAAAGGCTGCGGGGGAATTCGTTCATCACAGGCTGGAGCCCGCGTGGACCCTGGTGCGGTCGAAGGTCCAGCGTGCTGCGATGCTCGAAGGCATCGATGTGGACCGCGAACTGGCTCGCGATGAACGCGTGCTCTCGCCTTCGGACTTCGGCTTTCACAACGCCATCCGCGAAGGCGGCGGACGCCTGCGCTTCGTCGATTTCGAATACGCCGGCTGGGACGATCCCGCCAAGCTCGTGTGCGATTTTTTCTGCCAGCCCGCGCTGCCTGTGCCGGGGCAGTTCTTTGATCTCTTTTCCGAAACGCTTGCGGAAGACCTGAGCAAGTCGAACGTGCTCACCCGCCGCATCGCCCTGCTTCGACCGGTGTATCAGATCAAGTGGTGCTGCATCATGCTCAATGTGTTCCTGCCGACAGGCCGTCGTCGGCGCGACTTCGCAAGGACGGATGCACAGATCGAATCCGCCCGGCGGTCTCAGCTTCACAAGGCGGAGCATGCGCTGGCGGCGATGGATAGTCGGATCAATTGATACTTCCCTCCCTCTCAGGGACGGGCTGGGGGAGGGTCGAGCGAACGATACCAGCACGCCGCCGCGAATAGTTGATCTTGGGGATGCGTCTGCCCGACCCTCCCCTAACCCCTCCCTGGGAGGGAGGGGAACAAGAGAATTGCATCACCACACTCCACCTGCGACATTGAACGGACACGGATGTCTATCTCACAGCCCACTCCTGATCGCGGCGATGATTCGCCCAAGAAAATCGTCGTCCTGGGCGCGAATGCCTTCAGCGGTCAGGATTTCATCGACCTGCTGCTGGACGATGCGCGGTACGAAGTGATCGGCGTGAGCCGATCGCCGCAGTTGCCTGCGTTTCGCTTGAAGTACGCCGGTCGCGCGGACCTGTCGTGCTATCGCTTCATGCAGCTGGACATGAACCGCGATCGTGAAGCCCTGCTGGCGATGCTGGATGCGGAAAAGCCCGCGTACATCGTCAACTTCGCCGCCCAGAGCGAGGTCGCGCCGAGCTGGAAAAACCCCGAGGACTGGTTCGCCACCAACTGCGTCGCGCTCGCCGGCCTGGTGAATCATCTTCGAAGCCAGACATACCTGGAGCGCTACCTGCACATCTCCTCGCCCGAAGTCTACGGCACCTGCCGCGGCGTGGTGATGGAAGACGCCCGAATGAATCCGAGCACGCCCTATGCCGTGTCCAAGGCCGCGGCCGACATGCTGCTGGATGTCTACCAACGCCAATACGGCTTCCCGCTCGTCTCCGTCCGAGCGACCAACGTCTACGGTGCACGCCAACAACTCTTCAAGATCATCCCGCGCTCGGCGATCTATCTGAAGCTCGGCAACACGATCGAACTGCACGGCGGCGGCAAGGCGGTGAAATCCTACATTCACATTCGCGACGTTTCGCAGGGCGAGAAGGCGATCCTCGAACGCGGCACGATCGGCCAGATGTATCATCTCTCGCCCGATGAAGGCGTGGCGGTGCGCGAGGTGGTTGCTTCGATCTGCCGGCTGACAGGCAAGGAGTTCAATGATGTGGTGAAGACTGTCGATGAACGTCCCGGCCAGGACGCGGCGTACGTGATCGATTCGACGAAGGCCCGCACGGAGCTGGACTGGCGGCCGCGCGTGTCGCTGGAGGAAGGCCTGCGCGAAGTGGTGGAGTGGGTGGAGAAGGAATGGCCTGCGATACAGGAGCAATCGCTTGACTATCAGCACAGGCCATAAAAGCAGAAAAACAGAAAAGCACAAAAGCAGAAAATATGACTTTATCGGAGTTGATCGACATGTGACCTGTTCCTTCCTTATTTTCTGCTTTTCTGCTTTTCTGCTTTCCTGCTTTTTTGCTTTTTTGCATGGCTTACATCGACTTCATCCAGCAGGTTCACCGCTCGACGCCGCGCGACTATCTCGGACGGGTGAACGCTCATGACAAGGCCTCGTGCGCGGAGGTGGCGTGTCGCTTCGATAAAGACTACTGGGACGGCGAGCGGCAGTTCGGCTACGGCGGATACAAGTACGACGGGCGCTGGCGGCCGGTCGCTGAGGCGATGGCGAAGCACTACCACCTGAAGCCCGGCGCGCGCATTCTCGATGTGGGCTGCGGCAAGGGCTTTCTGCTGTACGAGTTCACGCAGGTGGTGCCTGATGCGCGGGTCGCGGGCATCGACATCTCACGTTACGCCATCGAGCATGCAAAGGAAGAAGTGCGCCCGCACCTGACCGAAGGCAGCGCGGTGAGCCTGCCTTACGAGGATGCCTCGTTTGATTTCGTCTACTCCATCAACGCCCTGCACAACCTACAGAACTTCGAACTGCACGCGGCCCTGAAAGAGATCGAGCGCGTGAGCAAGTGCGAAGCCGCCAGCGGCGGGAAGCACATCACCATCGAAAGCTTCCGCAACGAGCGCGAGAAGGTGAATCTCCTCTACTGGCAGCTCACGTGTCGCTCGTTCTATGCGCCGAAGGAATGGGAATGGGTGTTCGAGCAGGCGGGATACACCGGCGATTACGGTTGTATTTACTTTGAGTAAAGGGCGTGGCGAAGGATTTGCATCAGAGCGGAATGCGGTAGTAACACTGCCATGTGCCGATGGTGCAGCCGAGGTTGATGATGTCATCCGGATCGCTGAAGGCGGGGTTGTTGGTCTTGTCACTCTTGTACCAGGTGACGTGGCCGGCCTCGAAGAGGAAGTAGCCGCCTTCGGGTTCGCCGTCGCCGCGGATGTGGCTGGAGATGGGCCCGCCGGTGCTGCCGGCGGTGCCTGCGCCGGGCGGATAGAACCAGGAGTTCCAACTGAGGCTGTACTGCTTCATGTCCGAAAGAATCGGCGTGTGACTGAACTTCCCGCCCATGCGCTTCTTGAAGACCCAGTCGTTGCCGCCGAAGGCATAGTTGGTGGTGCCGTCGGGACTTCGCCCTGGCATATAGAAATAACCGACCAGTCCGCCGACCAGACTGATGTCGTTGACCTGGTGCCATTTCTGGGTCGGACAGTTCAGTGCATCGTGATCATCGGTCTTGGTGCGAGCTGATGTTTCCTCCAGGTAATCCTTCCACATCTTGCGGACGACGGAGCTGTTCCAACTGATGTGCCTGCCTTCGATGTACCCAGCGCCGTAGAAAGACTGGCCGGTCGCGGCCGGCAGCGTGCGGTTGTCGGGGAAGTATTTCTGATTGGAAACGCAGTATCCCGTGACCGCCACGCTCCAGATGCGCTGGTTGCTCATGCAGAGCAGCTTGCGGGCGTTCTCGCGCGACTGCCCGAGCATGGGCAGCAGGATGGAAATGAGCAGCACGATGATGGAGACAACGAGCAGCATTTCGATAAGGGTGAAGGCACTGCTTCCAACGGTGCATCGTACAACAGGGCGATGGGTCACTTGGGGCATAGCTCAACCCGCGTAGGGCAAGTGGCAATCTTCCCGCTTCACTCCTGAGTCGAACACGTAAATCATAGCCTGCGGTCAACCTGTTGACGAATATCCTTTCGCAACCGCTTCGGGCGGCCGAGCGCAATAACGCCCGCCGCCCGAAGCGCGGGGCGATTGTGTCAGGCTGCTTCTGCGCCGTGCCCGCGGCGCCTGCGGCGCAGGGCAGCCGCACCGGCGAAGGCGAGGAGAGAGAGCGTGGCGGGTTCGGGGACGGGAACCGTAAAGAAGTTCAGACCTGCCTGGAAGCTGCGGTAGTGAGCCGCCACGCTCGCGGCGTCGAGGCCGGAGTTGTACATGGCGAACTCATCGATCATGCCGCCGAACGGTTCGTTGAGTGCCGAAGTGTTACCGATGAACCCGTTCACGCCACCGCCGCTGGTGATCAGTGTGCCCGGTGCCAGGAACTGGCTGAACGCCAGCAGGCCGTCGATATAGATGGCCTTGAGTCCGGTGGCCGAGTCATACGACGCGACGACGTGGTGGTAGTTGCCATCGGCCAGTTGGGCGAGCGTGGGCCGCCCGGCCACACCATCCAGCGGCATGTCCAGCTCGGCGTAGCCACCGATGTTGAGGCCGAAGCCGAGCACCGGACCGTTGACCGCGTCGAAGGCATCATTCTGGAAGGAGAGCAGGATGCGATTGCCGCCGTCTTCCTTGCGGAAGATTTCGTCATAGTCGCCAGCGTTGCCCGACCAGTTCGTCTTGATGAGGGCTTCGATGGCGATGCCGGTGGTGAAGGAGAAGTTGGCGCTGCCGACGTTGACCCCGTCGCCGCCGGTGTTGTTGAAGCCGGCCGCGCCCAGGCCGATTGCGCCGGGCGTTCGCGTCGCGGTGCCGACGAAGGCACCGGTGTTAGCCACCCCGAAGATGTTGCTCGCGTTGGCGGTGCCGCTGCTGGCTTCGTCGAAGTTGTAGTAGTGCGTCAGGCTGGTGAGCACCACCGCGTCGGCACCGGCATAGCCCGCGATGCGGTGCTGGCGGACCTGGGCCGCAGTCAGCGCACTACTGTAGAGCGCCGCGTCCTGCAGCGTCATGTTGCCGCCTGCCTCGCGGTTGTCGCGGCCGATGAACATCTGGTTGCCCGTGTTGGTCGGGGCGTTGGTGGTCACAGCGATGGTTTTGTCCAGCACACCGTTGATGTAAATGCTCGAGGTGCCGGCGGCGTTGTCGTACGTCGTCACCACGTGGTAGCGGTCGCCGACAACCAGCACGTGGTTGCTGTCGGTCGAGACCGGCGCGTTGGCAGTGGAATAGTGCGGACGAATCCGACCCGTGTTCGTCAGGTAGTTCATCATGTAGAAGTCGCCGCCGCTCTCACCATCGCCCAGGATATTGTGGAACCCCGTGGGGCCCGCATTCAATCGGACCCAGTACTCCGCCGAATTGCTCGGCCCCTTGGCGAAGCTGCCGGTGGCGATACGCGGGGCGCCGCTGACGGTCGTCGCGGTGTCGCTGGTGTTGTAGCGGACGGAGGTCTGACCGAAGAGCACACCGGCGTCGGCGGCGCCGTTGTTGCCGCCCGCCGAGTCCGTCGCCGTCGGCCCCGC
The DNA here is from genome assembly GCA_040902585.1 of Phycisphaeraceae bacterium. Lineage (GTDB taxonomy): Bacteria > Planctomycetota > Phycisphaerae > Phycisphaerales > Phycisphaeraceae > JBBDXA01. The sequence continues at coordinate 9,856 of JBBDXA010000020.1, read as the reverse complement.
CGCTTCGTTCAGTTGCCAATACGCCAGCGGCGCGTCGGCCAGAACGGTGGATTGATAACTCACCGCGTGCCCCTGTGACGCCATCGTCAACAGGCTCATCGCAGCCAAAACCCAAAGCCTTGCGCGAGTTGTGCTCATCATAATCTTCTCCAAGCTACATTGAGAGGAACGGTCACCGTTCTGAGAGGCTGAAGAGATTCAGCCATGATCCCACCCAGCCGGCACTTGTATGATACCAGAAACATCCAGATTCAGGCATGCCGCATGAACGAACGGGTCGGCGAGTCACAAGATACGATCCACGCCATGCCTCAACCCTTCGACGTCATCATCCTCGGCCTCGGCTCCATGGGCTCCGCCGCCGCCTGCCACCTCGCCAAGCGCGGCCACCGCGTGCTGGGCCTCGAACAGTTCGCCATTCCCCACGGCCAGGGCAGTCACGGCGGCTTCTCGCGCATGATCCGTTTGGCGTACTTCGAACATCCGGATTACGTCGCCCTTCTTCGCCGCGCGTACACACTGTGGGATGAACTCGAACGCGAGAGCGGACAGAAACTGCTGCACATCACCGGCGGCCTGTACCTGGGCAGACCCGACAGCGAACTGGTCCTGGGCTCCATCGAGGCGGCGAAAAAATACAACCTGCCTCACGAAGTCCTGTCGCGCGATGAACTGGCCCGGCGGTTTCCCCTCTTCAACGTGCCCGATGATTCGATCGCCTTCCACGAAACGCAGGCGGGCTTCCTCGTCCCGGAAGCGGTGGTCTCGACGCAGGTCGAACTCGCCCTGCGACACGGCGCGGTGCTGCACGGACATGAACGCGTCACTGAATGGAAAGCCGATGCGAAAGGCGTAAGCGTCACGACCGATCGCGCGACCTATCACGCCCAGCGACTCATCATCACGGCTGGGGCGTGGAGTTCACAGGTGCTGCGCGATCTGGGCGTGAAGCTGAAGGTCACGCGACAGGCGCTGGCGTGGTTCTGGCCGCGGGACAAGTCCGCGCTGGATGGGCTCGCGCTGGGGCGATTTCCGAGTTGGGCGCTGGACCTTTCGCCGCGCGAGAAGTTCAGGGGCGTGCATTACGGTTTCCCGATGCTGCCGCCGGGGATGGGCAACCCCGGCATCAAGGCCGCGCTGCACTGGCCCGATGAAGCGTGCGATCCGGAGACGGTCGACCGCAACCCGCGGCCGAGCGATGAAGCGGAAGTGCGCAGCGCGCTGGTGAAGCACATCCCCGCCGCGGCAGGCGATCTGCTGGCCCTGCGCACATGCCTTTACACGAACAGCCCGGATGGGCATTTCATCGTGGACCAGCATCCGCCGACGTTCGCCGGGGCCGACCGCGTCACCATCGCCTGCGGCTTCAGTGGCCACGGCTTCAAGTTCGTGTCGGTGATGGGTGAAGCGCTGGCGGACCTGGCGACGGAAGGCAAGAGCGCGAATCCGATCGGGTTTCTGGGGCTGAAACGATTTGCCTGAAACGTTCAATCCGGCACTCGACTTGTTCGATAGATATTCGTATAGTTAAAGAGTCTGATTTCAAGGAGTCGCGCATGGACCATAAGTTGATGAGACGCGCGCTGGCTCGCACGGGTGAGATACTGACAGCAAGCGTGCCGGAGGGTCCGCCGGTCGAGGTTCTACTCGTCGGCGCGGCAGCGGGGATACTCACCGGTGAGTTTGATCCCTCACGCACAACCGGCGACTGTGACGCCCTGCGCGTCGAGCCTGATGCGCTGCGAGACCACTGCAACAGGCGTCGAGAGTAGTCGCAGAGGAACTCTCGCTCGACACCGACTGGCTCAACGACAAAGTTAGGCTGTTTGCTTTCGTGCTGCCTCTGGACTGGCGCAAGCGTACGCTGGACTTGGGCAGGTTCGGTCGCCTGCACGTCAGGTGCATTGGCCGGATCGACCTGATATGCATGAAAGTGTATTCATCACCGAAGCGGCCGCAGGATCGCGAAGACCTTCACTACCTGAAACCAACACCGGCTGAAATCAAGACCGCCGCGGAGAACTTGGACCGAATCGAGCGCGAATGCATGGAGGAAGGCAAACTTGACCCGCAACGAAAGCAATTGCGGCGACTGATGGAGCAACATGATCGCTGATCCTCATCGAAACCTGATTGCCCGCTGGGTCCGCGCCGGGATCGCCTTTAACATTGGCCCCGCGAGGCATACGCCCGACCTAGAGCGACTGCTTCTGAAGACAGTCCGATTCTGCGAGCAGAACTCGCGCCTGTTCATCATGGTCGCTACCTGGCTCACCATCTACGGCACCTACGTCGCCCGCCATCGCCTCAAGCGCCTTGCCCTTGCGGAACTCACCGCCGACGAGCGCGCGATCCTCGGACTCCTCCTCGAATCCGCCATCGATGCCGGCGCGACCGGGGAGTTACGCACCGTGCTTGAAGCGTGCGCCCCGGCTGCGCAGCCCCGTCCGCTGTTCATCATCGATCGTAACAAGGTGACACAGCCGCTCGTCAAGAAGGAAGCGACCGCCGCGAGCCGCCGATGGAACCTCTGGATCCAGCCGTTCGAGCTCAAGCGAAACGCCCTGCGAACGGCGGCGTGGGTGCTGGCGACGAACCCCGCCTGGCGCGATCGCGCCCTGCGTCGGGGCGATCTGCGCTGTTCCATTCTCGAATCCCTGCGGCACGATGCGCCCGCAGGCCGCGTGCAGTCCGAGTCGCAGCTTGCGCGGCTGTGCGGCGCGACCCGCACTGCCGTCCGGCGGGCACTGGATGATCTTGAGAAAGAAGGACACACGCTTCGAACGAAGACGCGAACCAATCGGCGCGATCAGGCAATCTACTTGCCCTGCGAGAAACCGATCGGCATTCTCGGCCTGAAGCGGTTTCCTTCATCGAGCGGGTAACGGCGTCGTGTGGCAAGCGACTTTTTCCCCTTGCGCTCATAGCCCATCATTGTCTTCTTTCTTCGGCAGCTTCAGCTTGACCGAAGCGATTGCCTTGCCCGCGCGGTACTGTATCTGCCCTTGCAGATCGCGCACCTTGTCCCAGCCTTCGAAAGGGACGAAGCCGAAGATGCGCCCGCCGCCCTTCATGAAATACATTGACGCCCGGATCACGACCGGCCCCTTCGGCGTCTCGAAGGAGTAGTAAAGATCGAGGTAGTTCATCGAACCGACCTGCGTGAAACCGATCAGATCGAGCGAGTCCGCTTCGTATTCCACCATCAGCTTCTCGATGGTCTTCAACTGGTTGCCCAGCTTGGCGTTCTCCAGTTCCCGCGTCGCGTCGTTCAGCTTCGCGTCGGGCTTGTTGGCCCAGAGATGCTCGTGCAGTTGCCTCACGACATTCTCGCGATCGTAAGGCAGCGACATCATCGCCACGGCCAACGAACGGATCGTTGTCAGATGCTCTTGGGACTGAACCAGGTCTTCATAGCGGGATGAGTCATCCGCAGCCAGGACCGGTGATGCAAGGAGAGCGAAGACGATCACACACGGTAGGAACAGACGGATCATGGCGGGCCTTTCGCGATAGGCTGCACGGCGCTCCGGTTCGACATCGACCCTCGGAGACACCGCACGAATATGCAACCAGCATACCCGCCTGGCATCAGGCCCGGCATCCACCAGCGGAACTTTGACAGAGCGAACCCAGACAGGTGACCGACATGGAATCGTTGATCGCCCGCGCCTACTTCACCGCCGCGACAAAACTCGTCACCGTCGCGCCATCCTCCAGCTTCCAGATGCGAACCTCGCCATCGTGCCCGCCTGAGGCCGCCCGCTTGGTGCCTTCGTGCAGGGCGGCACTGTAGACCCACTCCTTGTGACCGCTGAAGGTTTTCTGATTGCCGCGGTCCTTGGCGCTCATCCTTCGCACGTTACGATCGCTGCTCGTCACCAGCAGCGTCTCGCCTTCGAGGGCGATTTCAAAGCCTTCGCCGTTAAGCCCGACTTCGCCGGCCTTCTTGCCATCAGCAACATTCCATTGAAACAGCCTGCGGTCGCGGCCGCTGGAGAAGACCTGCTTGTCATCCGCGGCGAAGGCGACGGAATCAACCTGATCGTTGTGATCGGAAAAACTGCTGATCATGTCGCCGGCCTTTTTCAGGTCGAACACTTTCGCTGTCTTGTCGCGGCTGGCGCTGGCGATCTGCGTCGCATCATGATTAAAGGCGATACCCATCACCCAGTCGGAATGATTGGTGATCGTGTGCTTGAGCCGGCCATCAGGCATTTCGAAGATGCGGATCGCGTTGTCCGCCCCGCACGCAGCCAGCAGTTTTTCATCGCGACTGTATTTCACATCGAAGACCACATCGCTGGTCGAAAGCAGCACGCTGATGAGTTTGCCGTCGTTGGGATTGAACAGGCGCACTTCGCCGAGTTCGCCGGGGTTGCCGCCCGCGACGGCGAGCGTGTGGCCATCCTTTGAATAAGCAAGCCCGTAGGTGCGCTGGGCGATGTTGCCGATGCGGCGGACAAGCTCGCCGGTCTCCGGATTGAAGAGCAGCACCTCGTGATAGCCGCTGACGGCAAGCGTCTTGCCATCGGGACTGAACGCCAGCGCGGTGATGGGCAACGGCCCCGCGTAGGTGGCCGGTGCAGCGGGGTGCTCCACGCGCGGCAGGTAATCCACCAGCGCCGCCTTCGCATCAGGCCCATCAAACTTCGCGCCCTGCTCGATCCACTTCTTCACCAGCGCCGCCTGCGCGGCAGGCAGCGCATCGGCTTTCTTGGGCATGCGTTCATCTTCGTCCCTGGTCACGAGCAGGCGGTAGAGTTCGCTCGCATCAGGCTTGCCGGGCGTGATGGAAGGCTCATCACTGGAGCCGGGCTTCATCACGAGGTCAAAGGTATCGATGCGGAACTTGCTCTTGGCTTCCTTGGGGCCGTGACACGCCTGGCAGCTATGCACGAGGATGGGGGCGATGTCCTTCTTGAAGGAGACAGGCTCCTCGGCGTGAAGCGGCGCGGCAGCGAGTGCGGAGAACTGCGCGATGAGGAGAAGCCGCGCGAAGGTGGTGCGGAAGGTGGGCATGGAAGGAGATTGGTTTGCGAGGGGTGTGGGTTTCACGCGCGCTAAGCCGCAAGCGGCTTCAATGAATGAACCGCATCTCGCCGAAGTTGGGGAACATCGGCGTCCTGTCCGGCGAGAGGCCCAGCATGCTGGGGAAGTACACGAAGAATGCCCGGCCCATCATCAGCCGCCGCGGCACGAGCCCGTCGGCCTCGTGCCTGGGCAACTCCTGCGTGAAGGCGCGCTTGAGCACCCAGGGGTCCAGCCGCGTGTCGGGCTTGCTGCCCCACAAGCGGCTGTCGTAGCTTGACGGGCTGTTGTCACCCACGCAGAAGAACTGGTTGACGTCGAGCGACTTGGGACCGCCGGACCACGAGCCGCTGTCTTCCTTCGAGATGCTCGCGCGGCCGGTGGAAATCCAGATCAGATCGCGATCCAGTTCCAAGCGATGCAGCCGCACCTGCGACCCGCTCACCTCGATCGCCACGCGCGGCGCGCGCACCTCGCTGCGCTGCTCCGCGGGCAACGCAAGCGGGGCGTCGGCGGCCCACTGCGTCGAGGGATTCGACCGACTCCTCAGCGCCGCCATGTCGAGATCGAACCGCTGGACAATGACGCGGTCGCCGTCCACCCAGACGCTGGCCTCCTGATCGACGTACCACAACTCGACGTGCCGCGGCACGTTGGCGGCCAGCGGCTGGACCTTCGCCTTCGCCAATGGCTGGGGCTGGTCGCCTCGCGTAAGTGTCACGTTGCCCTGGGCGTCAATCTTCGCCGCCAGGCTGTGCATCAGGCCGCTCGGATCATCCATCCGGGCCGTGGTCGTCAGCGTGATCGACAGGCCCTGGCCGAGCGGTTCCAGGTCCGCAGCCAGGCGCAGGTCTTCCAATCGCAGGTGCCGGATCGCGACGCTGCGCTGCGAGTAGACGAACGCGCCGACACCGGGCTCGCCCATGACGCGGTCAAAATCGAATCGAATCACGCCGCTGCCGGTGCCTTCGTAGTAGTAGCCGCTGCGCGGATCCAGCTCCGTCACGTCGCCTACCGATTTCGTCGTCCGCCACTGGTCCGCGCCGTCGCCCGGCCAGACCACCCACGGCACGCGCCATGGAATTTCCTTCTCGCGGGCCGCGCTCTGGGCATCGGCGAAATCCAGGGGCACGAACTGGCTGCTGTACACCGGCTGCCAGACCGCGTTCTGAATCGAAATGGCGTGACGATTCTCATTCGTGTCCGTCTTGCGCGCGATGCGCCAACTCTTCTCATCGCCCGGCTTCGGGTTGTAATAACAGTTCCCCTCGAGGATGACCAGATCCTGCCCGGGAAGGCCGATCAGCCGCTTGATGTAGTTGGTTTGCGGCTGCTCGGGAGACTTGAACACGACCACATCGAACCGCTGCGGCTCCTCAATGCTGTAAAGGTACTTGTGAACCAGGATGCGGTCGCCGGAACTGATGTACGTGCCTGACTTGATGTCGTTGACCGCCTGGCACATCGGACAGTGTAGCTCGATGTGATGCGACGTGACCGACCACGTGCCATTGGGCGTGTCCACCTTGTAGTGATACCCGCACTGATTGCAGGTGACCCGCAGGTGCTGGCCCAGGAGCGTCGGCGCCATCGAACCGGTGGGAATCACAAACGCTTCGACAACGTACGCACGAAAAACAAACGCAAGAATGAACGCGATCACGATCGACTCGAACGTCTCCTTGATCGCGTCCTCCTGCGGTTCTTCCTTCCCGGCGGGCTTGGGTTCTGCTACGGCTTTGGTCATGAGGGTTCTCGAAGGAAGCCGGACTTAACGCAGAGGCGCGGAGGGCGCAAAGGACGCGGAGCAAAGCCAATTTGAATTCATACTCCCCCGCTCCGCGATCTCTGCGATCTCTGCGCCTCCGCGTTAAACATCGGGGTTCACGAAGACGCTGCGAACGACACTGATCCTTACCATTATCGACCCTGCCGGGTTCACCGCTTAACGCCGAAATCCCCGCGCACATCGCGCCAGACGGCATGCGAATGGTTCGCCACGTTGCCGGCCGCGTCAGGCTGCACGTTCACGTACTCGATCAGAAACGTCGGACCCTGAATCCGATAGTAGTGCCCCACGCCCGGCTTATCCGCACCGGCCCAGGCGAAATACACCTTCTCAAACCCCGCCTCGTGGATTTCCTTCAGCCTCATGTCCGCGATCGCCTGCGGCATGTTGTTCGCATACACGTGCAGGATCGCCCACAGCTTGTGCATCTGTTCGCCGGTCAGCTTCGACGCCACGATGCCATCGGTCGCCTTCGCCTCGGCATCGCTGATCTGCTGCGACGCGGCTGTGCGGATGTCGCTGGGCGCCTTCGCCGCGATGACCACAACCTTCTTCTGTTCATCACTTAAGAGATGCAGCAGTTCAAACGCGAGCACTTCTTCTTTTTCCAGGACATAGGTGCCCTTCACCGGGCCGGCCTCGGCGGACATCGACACCACCTGCGGGTTCACGCCGAAGAAGGCCGGCGTGTGCGACACGACTTGGTTGTTCTCCACCACGAAGTTCAGCGACATGTGATGGCCTTCAAAGCTCAGGCCCCACTTCGAGTCCGCCGCCGGCTCGCCGAAGAGGGTGACGAAGTAGCGATGAGGATCGCGGGCCGGGTTCGGGCCTTTCTGAAGCGAGTGAAGCAGCGTCTCCAGTTCCATGATGGTGCGGGCCTTGTCGTAACCGACCTGGCTCAGGGCGGCGCGAAGCAGCGTGTGAGCGGCGCGGCGCTGGGCTTCGGTCATGTCCTTAACCTGGAGTCCCTTGCGGTCGTTCTTGGGGATGAAGTGCCAGTCGAGGCGCTTTGGCGAGTCATAAGGCATGACGGCGGTCTTCTTCTGATCCTCCTTGAGCGAAGCGATGTAGGCAGTCGCGGCCTCGGTCATCTGCTGGCCGGGGTTGAGCAGGGCGAGCGCGCCGAAGGCGAGGGCGCTGGCGGCGGCGAGGAGGACGGTGGCGACGGAAATACGACGGAAAGTGATGGGCGGCATGGTGAACTCTCCAGTGCGGTGCTACGCCGCAAGCGGCGGAAATTGAAACGAAGAACCTACCAGTGTACGTGAAGCGCGGGACGCTGTTGTAAGAGTGCGGCCACGCCTTCATCGGTTACGCCGGTGTCGATCAGGTACAGCGATTCGAGCGCGGGCCAATCTTTCAATCGCAGCAGACCGGCGTCAGTGATGCGGGCATCAACAAGGATCAGATGCCGCAGCGTTTTGCAGGCGGCGAGCGAAGCGAGGCCGGCATCGGTGACAATCGCACTGCGGAGACGCAGGGTTTCGAGGGCGGGCATCGTCGCCAGCGCGGCCAGACCTGCATCGGTGATGGTGGTGTTGTTGAAGATGACGCGAATGATGCCGGGCGTGTCGGCGATGATCTGAGCCTCGGCATCGGTCGCCGGCGCGAACCAGAGGCGGACGAAGTCGAGCTGGCCCGCGCGGGCCTGGGCGAGCTGGGTGTCGAGCGGTTCGTCCTTTTCCGGCGGCGCGGGGGTTTCGTGGGTGTGACGATGGCCTGGGCCGTGGGCGTGATCGGCGCGTTGGGTCGGCGTCTCTCCGCGCGGCTCGCAGCCGAGTGAGAACAGGCAGGCGAGCAGTGCCGTCAGAAAAAGAGTGAGCCGCGTTCCGTGATTCATCGGAACACTATATCGATGATCAAGGAGCTGCCGACGAGCAACCTGCCGCGCATGAACTTTTTGGAGAAACGAAACGGATCTAGTACAATGCCTGCTGAGCGGGAATGACTCCCCCACGTTGATTTCCAACCTCAGCACAACCTTCAAGCAGAGGAGAACGCCCGGCGGCACGTTCGACGGACGGTTTTCCACTACCCATTCGCAACCCCCTTTTTCAGGAGTAGAAGCATGTTTCGCAGCAACAACCTTGTGACCTCGTCCCAACTGACCCGCATCGGCGGCGCGCTTTTCTGCGCGGCCCTGTTTGCTTTCGCGATGCCGGCGGACGCCGGGGCGGTGACGGTCGCCGCTGGGGGCGACTCGTACATTCAGCTGAGCGTTCCCACGACGAACTTCGGTACCAGCTCCACCCTGCTCGTCAAGCACAACACCGACACTTTCCTCCGCAAGGCGTATGTGCGGTACGACACTTCCAGCATCGACGGGCTGGCGGGCGACGCGTCGCTGACGTTCAACTTTGTCGAAACGGGCGTGGGCAACCTTGACGCCGCGGGTCTGGCCCAGTCCTGGCAATTCCAAGTGTACGGCCTGAACAACGGCGACGCGGGCGAGTTCTGGGTCGAAGGCAACGGCGGTGCCGACAACAATCCCGCCGGCGAGATCAACTGGAACAACGCGCCGGCCAACAACACCGCCACCGGCAACGGCGTGCTCGCCAACGCCACCTCGCTGGGCACCTTCAGCGTCCTGGGCAAAGGCATTGGCCCGGTCGTCTTCAGCTCCGACGCCCTCGTCGACTTCCTCAACAGCGACACCGACGGCCTGGCCACCTTCATCCTCGTCCGCAACACGCCGCAGACTGTAGGCACGAATAACTATGCCCACGGCATCTCCTCGCGCGAGAACACGGCGATCGGCGGAACACTGCTCAACGTCGTCCTTGTCCCCGAACCGGCGACCGGCCTGCTCGCCCTGATGGGCATGACCGTGCTGGGCCGCCGCCGGCGCGTGGCGTGAGCAACGAAGGTCGTGACCATTCGTTATTTTCACAACACCAGCCCCCGGCTCCCGCCGGGGGCGGTTCATTTGGGCATTGCGTTGCGCGCCAGGCGTCACCGCTGAACACGCTCGCCGCGCGTTATCATCATTCCCATGTGGCGCTGGCTCTTCACTTTTGCCGCGATCGTTTCGCA
>JBBDXA010000019.1:0-9195 GCA_040902585.1 Phycisphaeraceae bacterium | reverse complement strand
ACCCCCCTCCCCCTTTGGTGGCCATTTTGATATAAGTCTTGTCATCACAGGCAATTCCAAGTTGGCTACCTCGTGTCTACCCATGTCTACCCACTTTCTGAAAACGATATAAATACTTGATTGTGGGTTGCTTATAAGTGTCCATCCTTTTGTCTACCTCCGTGTCTACCTCGTGTCTACTAGACACGGGTTCGGGCTGTCCGGCGGCCGGTCGGGGCACACCGATCGCGCTGCCGCCCTCGTCGGCAGGGTGGATGGAAGCCTAACGTACACCAAACTATATTATTGCACCTGTCGCCGCCGCCGGTTTGCCTGCCTTGGTGGCTGGGGCTGGAGTCCGCGCAAGGCCCGGCCTGATGAACCTTGTGCGTCCCATAGCCGGGGCTTCGCAGAGCCTCGTTATCACCCGCCCAAACAGTTTCAATCTGACCCCTTACCATCTCTTGTCATGCACGCGGATGAACCCATATCGAAACCAGCGAAGGGGCACCAGCGGCAGGTGACTTTCGCTTCGCACGGCCACGTGCTGACGAATGTGAATGTCTGGTCGCCGGACGGTCGGTGGATGGTGTACGACGTGCGGCCGGACGCGGCGGGGGGCGTGTTTGAAGGCGAGCGCATCGAACTCGTCAATGTCCAGAGCGGCGAGTTGCGCGTGTTGTATGAATGCCAACACGGCGCTCGCTGCGGTGTCGCAACATTCAGTCCGGCGGCGATGAAGGTCGCATTCATTCACGGCCCCGAGCATCCCTCAGCCGATTGGTCGTACAGTGCGTGCCATCGCCAAGGCATGATCGTCGATCTCGCCAGGCCCGACGCAGCGTTGAATCTCGATGCCAGAAATATCATCGCGCCCTACACGCCCGGCGCTCTTCGTGGCGGGACGCATGTGCATGTCTTCAGCAGCGACGGTCAGTGGGTGAGTTTTACGTATGACGATCACGTGCTCACTTCGCTCGATGCACAGGGCACAGCACGCAGCGAGAGTGAAGCGGACATCAACCAGCGCAACGTCGGCGTGAGCGCTCCGCTCGCCAGCGTGAAGGTTCCCACCCGTCATCCGCGCAATCATGATGGATCACACTTCAGCGTGCTGGTGACGCGCACTCACAACTCGCCCCGGCCAGGGTCCGACGAGATTCGCCGGGCTTTCGAAGAGGCGTGGGTCGGCAGCGACGGCTACCTTCGCAGTGATGGCACGCGGCAGCGACGGGCGCTGGCGTTTCAAGGGGAAGTGATCGCGGCCGATGGCAGGGCGATGAGCGAAGTGTTCATCGTGGATGTTCCTGATGACATCACGCAGGCCGGCGATGAGCCGCTGGAAGGCAGCGAGACCAGGCGTCCCGCGCCGCCGCGCGGGGCTGTGCAGCGAAGGCTGACGTTCACGGCTGATCGCCGATTCCCTGGTATTCAAGGCCCGCGGCACTGGCTGCGGAGTTCGCCCGATGGCGAGCGCATTGCTTTCTTGATGAAGGATGACGCGGGCGTGGTGCAACTATGGACCGTCTCGCCGCGCGGCGGGGCGATGATTCAGGTGACGCGCGGCCCCTGGGATGTCGCCTCGGCCTTCACCTGGAGTCCTGATGGCAAGCGGATCGCCTGCGTGATGGATCACAGCGTGTTCGTGATCGACATGGCGACGGGTGAAGGCGTGCGGCTGACCCAGCGCGATGCGAGTGAGAGTGGGCCGCGACCGGAGGCGTGTGTGTTCTCGCCTGACGGGGAAAGGATCGCGATTGTGCGGCAGGTGAGGATTGCGGATTCGCTCTTCAATCAGATCTTCGTGGTGGAGGAGACTGGGTGATGGAGCACCGTCCCGGAAGGGCGGTGCCGGCGGGATACGTGTACGGCAGGTATGCACCACCTTGGCGGGATGCGTGTACCGCAGGTATGCACCACCCTGGCGGGATGCGTGTACCGCAGGTATGCACCACCCTGCCGGGATGGTGCTCCATCCTGCTGACACACGTTCCGAGAAATGGCGGGAATCAACACAGGCCTCAGAGCGTTATAGTGTACGTCCACGTACTACCGGCTCGTGCCGGGCGTCATGGCTCCGCGACAGGCGTGCCGCCCCGGCCCGCGCGACAGGAAAGCATTCATGCGTTCAGCATTGAAAGTCACGAGCATCCTCATTCTGCTGGCGGTTGTCGCGTTGATCGGCTGGCTGGTGGTGCAGAAGGTTCAGTCCAAAGGCGGGCAGGACGCGCGGCCGAGGGGAGTCGCCGCGATCCCTGTCGAAACGTCGCCCATCCAGCACGGTCCGATCCGCGATATCCGCTCCTGGACCGGCACGCTTGAACCCCGCGCCAAATTCGTCGTCGCGCCCAAGATCGCCGGCCGACTCAAAACACTTTCGGTGGACATCGGCGATCCGGTCACGCGCAACGATACCGTGGCAATCCTGGACAGCGCCGAACTGGCGCAGCAGATCGTGCAGGCCAAAGCCGAGCAGCTTGTCGCCGATGCGACGGTGGAAGAAGTTGAAAAGGCCCTGGCGGCGGCCAAGCGCGAGTTCGATCGTGTGAAGATGCTCCACGAACAGGGCGTCGCTTCCGACTCGGACCTCGATCTCGCCCTTTCGCCGTACGAGTCGCAGCAGGGCAAGCTGAAGGTCGCCCAGGCGCAGGTCGTTCTCAAGAGCGCGGCTGTGACGGCAACGGAAATCCGCGAGAAGTATGCCACGGTCACCGCGTCATGGGAAGGCGAGCCGAAGGTGTGGATCGTCGGCGAAAAGTTCGCCGATGAAGGCGACATGCTGGCGGCCAATGCGCCGATCATTTCCGTGCTGGATATTCACACCGTGGTGGCGGTGATCAACGTGACGGATCGCGACTACACGCGACTGGCGCAGGGGCAGGTCGCCACGCTCACCAGCGATGCCTGTACGGACAAGGAATTCCCAGGCTCCATCAAACGACTTGCCCCGATGTTCCGTGAAACATCCCGGCAGGCGCGGGTCGAAGTGGAAGCAGCGAATCCGCAGAGCCTATTGAAGCCCGGCATGTTTGTGAAGGTGACGATCGAACTGGGCCGCAGTGAGGATGCGGTGATCGTGCCCCTGTCGGCGATTGCCCGGCGCGACGAGAAGCAGGGCGTGTTCATCGTGGATGAGGCGGCGAAGAAAGCGAAGTTCGTGCAGGTGACCGTGGGCATCACCGAAGGCGAAAAGGTTCAGATTCTTTCGCCGGCGATCAAGGGCCGCGTGGTCACGCTGGGGCAGCACCTGTTGGAAGACGGCTCGCCCATTCGCGTGGCGGATTTAGCGCCAGTGAAAAAGGGCGATGACAAACCGGCAAAGCAAGAGGGGCCGTGACGGATGAAGATCGCGCGATTCACGGTTGCCCGGCCGATCTTCACCGTGATGGTGACGCTGATGATATTGATCATCGGCCTGGTGTCGCTGTCGCGCCTGCCGATCGATCTTCTTCCGGATGTTTCGTCGCCGACGTTGACGGTGGCGACGACCTACGAAAACGCCAGCCCGGAGGAGATGGAAGAGATCATCACACGGCCCGTGGAGCAGGCGGTGTCCGCGGTGCCGGGCGTGCAGGAAATCGCGTCGTCCTCTTCCGAAGGCGTGAGCAGTGTGCGATTGCAGTTCGCATGGGGCACGGACCTGGACGTGGCCGCCAATGACGTGCGCGATCGCCTTGAGCGCATCTACGATGAGCTTCCCGAAGGCGTCGATCGGCCACAGGTGCGCAAGTTCGATGTCGCCCAGTACCCGATCCTCATCCTCGGCGTCGCGAGCAATCTTGATCCAATTCAGCTTCAGAAAATCATCGACGATCAGATCCGCTATCGCATCGAGCGCATCCCCGGCGTCGCGGTGGCGGATGTGTTCGGCGGATACGAACGCGAGATTCAGGTCAACATCGAACTGGAGCGGCTCAAGGCCCTGGGCTTGGCGTTTGATGAGGTCATCGCCCGCCTGCGCGAAGCGAATATCAACGTGCCCGCGGGGCAGATCAATCGCGGCAACTTTGAAGTCACCATCCGCACGCCCGGGCAGTTCGCGAATTTGAAGGAGCTGGAGAACACCGTCATCGCCCGGCGCGGCCGAAGTTCGATCTACCTGCACCAGGTCGCCACGATCAATGACACGCATCGCAAGATCACCCGCATCGTCCGCATCAACGGTGAGCCGGGCGTGCGATTGGGGGTGCGCAAGCAGTCGGGGACGAACACGGTCGAAGTCGCCCGCCTGGTGCTGGAGGAGTTGGCGAAGATCAACGCGGACATGCCGCAGCTTCGCGTCGTCCCCGTCGTGGATACCTCGCAGTTCATCGAGCGATCGATCCGCAACGTGAGCAACTCCGTGCTTTTCGGCGGAGCGCTGGCGATCCTGGTGCTGCTCTTTTTCCTGCGCAACGTCCGCAGCACGTTTGTCATCTCCACCGCGATTCCCATCTCCATCATCGCGACCTTCGCGCTGGTGTACTTCGGCGGGTTCACGCTCAACCTCATGACGCTGGGCGGCCTGGCGCTGGGCGTGGGCATGATGGTGGACAACGCCATCGTCGTCCTGGAGAACATTTACAGGCACACGGAAGAGGGCCAGCCCCGCCGGGAAGCTTCGATCAAAGGCACCGAGGAAGTCACGGCTGCGATCATCGCCAGCACGGTGACGACGCTGGTCATCTTCCTGCCGCTGGTCTTTGTGCGCGGCGTGGCGGGCGTGCTGTTCAGCCAGCTCGCGCTGGTGGTGACGTTTTCATTGATCTGTTCGCTGCTGGTGGCGCTGACGCTGGTGCCGATGCTGACCTCGCGCCTGCTCAAGGAACGCAAGGAGGCCGGCGCGGGCAAGCCGGGCCTGTTCGCGCGGGTGCATGCGTGGAGCAACCGGGCGTTTGATCTATTGGATGATGCCTACCGTTCGCTGCTGCACGGCATCATGCGCGTGCGGTTCCTCTCGCTGCTGGTCACCGCTGGCGTGGTGGCGGGCGCGGTGATGCTTGTTCCGCTCATTGGAACGGAGTTCATGCCGGCATCGGATGAAGGCGAAGTGCGCGTCACGGCGGAGATGGAAGTAGGAACGCGGCTGGATGTCGTGGATGATCGCGTGAAACGCCTGGAAACGATCGTCCAGAAGACCGTGCCGGAGATTGACAGTTGGACGGTGAGCATCGGGTCCTCGACGTATCGCCCCTCATCGAGCGCGAGCGGTGAGATCACGCTGGCGCTCAAGACGCTGTCGCAGCGTTCGCGCAGCAGCGATGAGATAGCCGACGGACTGCGCAAGGCCCTGGGCGAGCAGCCGGGCATGGTCATTCGCGTTCGCGCCAGTCAGGGTAATCGGCTTTTGACGCGGCTCATCGGCGGTGATGAAGGCGTGCAGATTGAAATTCGCGGCTACGAATTTGAAGTGCTCGATGCGATCGCTTCGCGCGTGCGGGATGCGATCAAGGATGTGTCCGGCGTGACGGACGTGCGCGTCAGCCGGGAGGCGGGCGTTCCGCAGCAGTTGTTTGTGATCGACCGCGCGAGAGCTGCGGATCTGGGGCTGAGCGTTTCGCAGATCGCGCGCAGCCTGGAGACGGGACTGAGCGGGAGCCAGGCGGGCGGCTTCCGCGATGTGGGCGATGAGTATCGCCTGCTGGTGAAGCTGGCGGGCGCGGAGTTTTTGGATATTGAGGACATTCTTGATCTGACGCTGACGAGCACGACGGGCGATCAGGTTTCGCTGCGCAACGTGGTGAAAGTTCAGCCGCAGCGCGGGCCGACCATCATCGAGCGCAAGAGCCAGCAGCGGCAGGCGGTGGTCTCGGCCAACATCAGCGGGCGCGATCTGGGCTCGGTGGTGAAGGATGTGCAGGCAAAGCTGCGCGAGCTTCCGCTGCCGGCGAACTATGAAGTCGGCGTGGCCGGTGATTACGAAGAGCAGCAGGAAGCGTTCATCGAGCTGGCCGTGAGCCTGGGGCTGTCGATCCTTCTTGTCTACATGGTCATGGCGTGTCTGTACGAGTCCTTGATCGATCCGTTGATCGTCATGTTCTCCGTGCCGCTGGCGATCATCGGCGTCGCCCTCGCGCTGTTCCTCACCGACACCACGTTCAACATTCAATCCTTCATCGGCTGCATCATGCTCGGCGGCATCGTGGTCAACAACGCCATCCTCATTGTCGATCAGACCGATCAGCTTCGCCGCCACGAGGGCTTCACGGTGCGCGATGCGCTCGCCGAAGCGGGACGCCGGCGGCTGAGGCCGATCCTCATGACGTCGCTGACCACGATCCTGGGCCTGCTGCCTTTGGCGCTGGGAATCGGCGAAGGGGCCGAGGCCCAGGCACCGCTGGCCCGCGCGGTGATCGGCGGGCTGCTCAGCTCGACTTTCATTACTCTGATCGTGATCCCGATTGTGTACTCCCTGTTCCATCGCGAGAAACGAGCGATATGAAGCCGACCCGTGATCGAAGTATGAAGCCTGCGTGCGTGAAGGCCGGGCGAAGGTGGCGGGTGATGTTGCTCGCGCTGCTGGCGGTGGGTGCAGTTGGATGCCGGGCGCGTTCACCGTGGGATTTCAGTGATGTGAGCCTGTCGGATCGGCTTGGGCCGTCGCCTCTGCGCGGCGCGGGTGATGATCTGGAGCTGCCGCGCATCGCTCATGAAGGGGACAAAAAGTTCGAACTGTCTGTCGATGGCCCGCTGCGTGTGTCGATCGAAGAAGCCGTGATGGTGGCGCTCAAGCACAACCGGGCCCTGCGCGTGCAGGAGGTTTCGCCGACGATCGCGGGCACCTTTGTCGAACTGGAAAGGGCCGTGTTCGATCCGCGCGTCTTCGCCGGGGCTTCGGTGCTGAAAGAGGCGAGTCAGGAAGTTTCGCGCGCGACCTCGGCTGCATTCAAAGTGCGCAGGCAGGAAACGCTGGTGGACCTGGGCATCGCCAAGGATTTTTCCACGGGCACTTCCATCGAAGTCACCGCAAGCGAGCAGCGCACCTATTCCAACCGTTCGCCCGAGCAGCATCAGTTCCGTCTTGGGCTGACGCTCACGCAGGCTCTGCTGCGCGGGGCGGACATGGAAGCGAACACCGCCCGCATTGCCCAGGCGGAGCTGGATGTGCTCGCCAGTCGCTACCAGCTTCGCGGTTTCGCCGAGGCCCTGGTGGCGGAAGTGGAAAATACCTGCTGGGACTACGCCCTTGCCCAGCGGCAGATCGCGATCTTCGAAGACTCGCTCAAGCTCGCCCAGCAGGCGCAGGATGAAATTCAAAAGCGCATCGACGCGAAGACGCTCACCGAAATCGAACTCGCCCCGGCCAAATCTGAAGTCGCGCTGCGAAGGCAACAGCTCATCGATGCGAACGCCAACCTGCACCGCAATCGCCTCGTCCTTCTGAAGCTTCTCAGCGCGGGCTCGGCTCAAGGCTGGGATCGCCAAGTGGAACTGACGAGTCTGCCCGTGGACGAGCGAGCACCACTCGATGAAGTGGGCGATCACGTCGCGCTGGGCATGCGGATGAGGCCGGAACTCAGCGAGACGAAGATTCAGATCGAACAAGGCCGGCTCGCGGTGGTGCAGACCCGCAACGGTCTTCTGCCCCGGCTGGATGTGTTTGTCACGCTCGGCAAGTCGGGTTTCGCCGACTCGTTCTACGAAGCCCTCGACATCGTCAGCAGCGATGACCACGACCTGCGTTTGGGCTTCCGCTTCGAGTACGCGCTGGGCAACCGCGCAGCCGAGGCGAACCACCTGCGCACGCTTGCGACGCGATACCAGGCGGGGCGCAGTCTTCAAAACCTCGCCCAGCTAGTGGAGCTCGACGTGCGCCTGGCGCACAACGAAGTGAAGCGCTCGCTGGAGCAGATCGACGCTTCGAAGGTCACGCGTGAGGCACAGGAAGCGACCGTCCGCGCCGAGACGGAGAAGCTTCGCGCAGGCAAGTCCACGGGCCTGCAAGTCGCGCAGTCGCAGCGCGATCTGCTGGCGGCACGCATCGCGGAGACGGAGTCCTATGTGGCGTATCGCAAAGCATTGATCGCTTTGTATCGACTCGATGGCACGCTGCTCAAACGCCGGGCGATTCAGGCACCGGGGGATAAGCCTTATGCCAGTTACCTGACGAAGGAACAGTTGGAGAAGTGAGGTTGAGTGGTGGAAAGCGAGGATCAGGCGCTCGGGTGCCACGGCTCGAGGAGGCTTTGCGACGAGACCCGTGCGAAGGGCCGGGTGTCTACGTTTACAATTGGTGACGTTCTATAGATGGTGTTGGCAGGCATGAGGAAGCCCCACGTTAGCGCAACGGTTCATTGGATCCCGACCTTGGAAGGCGGCCGGCGTTCGCCGGTCTCCACCGGCTACCGAGGGCAGTTCCATCTTCACGGGGGCGAAGAGATCGCGGACGTTGAATGGCTCTTGCCCGAGGCGCAGGCCGCTCCCGGCACTTCGTCAAGTTGTGAAATCTGGTTCGCTCGGCCAGAAGGTCACCTGCCGCGGATTCAAGTAGGCGACACCTTTGAAGTCCGTGAAGGGCGACGCGTTGTTGGACGCGGCAAGATTACTTCGTTCGTCGATGGCGATGCGGGTTAACCATCCGCTGCGATTGGGCGGACAGCAACAGACTTCTTTACGATCCTTCTACCTTCGCACGGGCCTCCTCGCCGAGCCTCGTCGGGCCGTGGCACCCAATCTCAAACCTCCGCATCGAAATCACTCGCCCCCGGCTGAAGGTGCATCTGCCGAAACGCGGTGATGGTCTGCCCCGTCTTCTGCTTGAAGACCGTGCAGAGGTATTCCGTGTGATTAAACCCCGCGCGGTCGGCGATCTGCGCCAGCGAAAGCTGCGACTCGAGCAGGAGTTGCCTCACGCGCTCAAGCCTGACGTTCGTGATCATGTCGTGGATGGATCGACCCACCGTCGCCCGGAACCTTCGTTGCAGCACCGAGCGCGACACGCCTGTTTCGATGACCACATCCTCCACGCCGATGCCGTCGCAGGCGTGGCCGCGGATGAAGTGGATCGCCTCGGCGACGACCGCATCGCTGATCGCCGTGATGTCCGTCGATCTGCGCGTGATGATCCCTCGCGGCGGGACGTACTGCTCCTGCATCGGCGGCGGCTGCCCCTTCATGAGCAGCGCCAGCAATCGCGCCGCTTCAAAGCCGATGCGCTCCGCATCAGGCACGACGCTGGTCAGGGGCGGATTGCACAGCTCACACGCGACATCTTCATTATCCACGCCGATGACCGCC
>JBBDXA010000018.1:0-9202 GCA_040902585.1 Phycisphaeraceae bacterium | reverse complement strand
ATGCCCGGCGGAGAGGCGGAGGCGGAGGACTCGACCGTTGTGATCGACGCCCCCAGCGCGGTGATCTTCGCTGCGGTGGACTTTTCCACGGGCCTGGAAGCGGGCGCGGGTCCGGTCGTACTCCCGCAAGCGGCGAGCAGAGCGACGATCACAGTCAGAGGAATCAGGCGGAACGACGAAGTCATGCAACGCCCTTTCGATGGATGGTCCTTCAGATGAATCCATATTACAGTGACAACATCGGGGCGGCGGCGACAGCGGGTTGAAAGTCACAGGCAATCTCGCTAATCGCATGACCGCCGGTCAGGCATCTGCTAAAGTTCCCCGCCATGAGCGAGCCTTCCCCGGTTCTCGCCCGGCCCAGTGGGCCCCTGTGGCGGAATCTGAACTTTACCTTGATGTGGACCAGTGTCGCCGCCAGCGGGTTCGGCGATCGCCTCATCATGCTCGTGGCCATGGCGCTGATGGGCATGACCGCGGCCAATGACAACTCCGTCACCATCACGGCCGGCATCAACTTCTGGTTCTTCTTTCCCTGGCTGATCATCTCGCCGCCGGGCGGATGGCTGGCGGACAAGATGCCGCGCAAGTGGCTGATGTTCGCCTGCGATGAGATTCGCGCAGCCCTTCTTTTCTGCGGCTTCCTGCTCATTCCCGCCGTCGGAGCCGCGGCGATCCCTGGCGACCACCACTGGAAAATCTTCGCCCTCATGGCTGCGGTCGGCACCTTCGCCGCCGTCTTCAGCCCGGCTCGCAACGCCACCGTGCCCGAAGTCATTCCGCCCACGCAGCTCACCGCCGCCAACGGCATCCTCATCAGTATCGCCACCATCGCTTCGCTCTTCGGGGCGATCGTCGGCGGATGGATCATCAACGAACAGGACTCCGGCACCCTGCGCACCGTCCTGATCATGGGCGTGCTCTTCTACTTCTTCAGCGGCCTGCTGCTCACCCTCCTCCGCATCGTGCGCCGACAGAAAACCGCGAAGGAAAAGACCGGCTTCTTCAGCATGTTCGCCGCCCTGGGCTATATGAAGAGCCACAAGAAAACCATCGGCCTGACGCTGGTGAACGTGCTGGTCTGGGGCGCGGCGATGGTGGTGAGCAATTCCTTCACCGCGCTTAACAGCAGCTACGGCTTCGATCCAGGCCGCAGGCTCAGGACTTACACCGAGATGTTCACCTGCCTGGGCGCGGGCATGCTGGCGGGCGGGCTTTTCGTCGCATGGATGAACAAAAAACGCGAGAGCGTGCCGCTGGGCATGCTGGGCCTGACGCTGGCCGGAATGAGCGTGGCGATGATCGCGATCTGTCCGTGGTACGTCGCGGGACTGGCGGCGACCTTCGGCGTCGGGTTCTTCGGCAACATGGCCATCATCTGCACCTTCAGCCTGCTCATGGGCATCGCGCCCAACTACATCCGCGGACGCGTCATGGGCATCAACAGCCTGGCGACGACCGTCGCCATCGTGCTGGCGAACCTCATCATCTGGCAACTGCCCACAAAAACTGCGGACCTGATCATGGTGCGCTCGCTCTGGCCGACGGCGGCGGTGCTGATGATTGTGGGCATCTGGGGCTTCTGGGCCCTGATCACGCGCGGGCCGATGCCTAAGCAATCGCAGAACATTTTCTGGCACCTGGACCGCATGTTCACCCTCTTCTGGCACGGCGTCACGTGGTATGGCAAGCATCGCGTGCCCACCTCCGGCCCCTGCATCATGGCGGCGAATCACACCGCGGGTATCGATCCGTTCCTGATCCAGGGCGCGCTGGTCCGCCCCGTGCGCTGGGTGATGATCACGAAAAACTATTACCGGATCATGACGCCGTTGTGGAAGGCGATCAATCCGATTGCGATCGAGGAAGGCAAGCCGCCGATCGCGCAGCTCAAGGCGGTGCTGGAGTCGCTCAAGGCCGGGGAGATCGTGGGGATTTTTCCCGAGGGCGGATTGCAGCGCGATCATCGGAACCTGCAAAAGTTTCAATCGGGCGTGGGCATGATCGCGGTGCGGAGCGGGGCGATGATCGTGCCGGTGTGGATCACCGACACGCCGATGCGCAAGAAGATGATCTGGCACTTCCTTCAGCCGAGCCGGTCGAAGATTTTCTTCGGCGAGGCGTACAAACCGGACACGACGAAGAGTTATGAAGAGATCGTGGAGGATCTAAGGCAACGGATGATGGCGCTGGCGAAGCGGTCGCTCAAGGCGTGTCCAAACTGTGATTTCTCGTTCAAGAAGCTGACAATGAGCACCATCGCGACGTGTCCGTCGTGTGGTTCGAGTTTGTGGGGGGATGGGGAGGCGGCGCGGGAGGCGGAGGAGACGCACGGCGGCGAGGCGGGGTGACCTGCATCTTTCAACTGAAACTACTTTTCCCGAAATCGCCCTTCCCGAATCAGCAGTGTCCTGACCGTTCGCTGCGTCGGATGATTCATCTTCAGCAAAGCAACCGTCGCCCGCCCGATGACGGTTAGCCCGTGAATCTCAACACCTGTCAGTTGAAAGTGTTCAATCCAATTCTGATTTCGAGGATGAAAAAGAAAAACGCTCGCCTGCGTTAGCGGATCAACACTGGCAATGTTCGGCCCCTTGTGACGATTGCACCACGGACAACACAGCGCGAGATTCTCCTGCACCGTCGCGCCGCCATGTTGCTTCGCAACGATGTGATCCAGAACGAACGAAAGCTGTGAGTAGACCTCAGGCCAAAGGCAATACTCACATCGCCCCTCGGCAAGTTCACGAATGGTTTGTTCAAGTGCCTTCGTCATCACGTCACGCCGCGGGACTTGAACGCTTCAAAGATATGCGAGCCTTCGATTGAATGACCGTGAGAAAAGCATTCACCTCAAGAAAGCCATCCAACTCCGCCTCCTCTTCGGGTGAAAGCGAACCTTCCTGCGCCTTCTCTGACAGCACGAGATATCGCTTCTGCGCAGGCTCCGGAAAGGACAGCGAAAGGATGTACCGCGCCAGGTCCGGCTTCAGATCACCCTGAGAGGGATCGATCACTTGCTCAAGAAGGCCCAGTTGCTGCACCATGTCTTTATTGTAGCAACCGCCGCCCCTTTCCACTTGCAATCCCCCTCGCCCTTCGCCAAACTACCTCCCCTGCTACTCGTTCCAGTTCACCCATCATTGGAGGCACGCACATGGGTCGCTCCGTCACGCTTTTCACCGGCCAGTGGGCCGACCTTCCGTTTGAGACGATGTGCCAGAAGGCGAAATCGTTCGGCTACGACGGCATCGAGCTCGCCTGCTGGGGCGATCACTTCGAAGTCGACAAGGCTGCGGTCGACAAAGCCTACTGCAAGAACCGCTGGGACATTCTTCAGTCGCACGGGCTCACCGCCTTCGCCGTCTCGGCCCATCTCGTCGGCCAGGCGATCTGCGACTTGATCGATGAACGCCACAAGCTCATCCTCCCGCCCGATGTCTGGGGCGATGGCGATCCCGAAGGCGTGCGGCAGCGGGCCGCGGCCAAGATGATTCTCACCGCCAAGGCGTGTCGTAACTTCATCGATGCCAAGCCGCCCAGCGCAGGCGGCAAGCACCCGGCTGTCGTTAACGGGTTCACGGGTTCGAGTGTGTGGCATTCGATTTATGCCTTTCCGCCGACGGATCAGGCGTACTGGCAGAAGGGTTTCGATGACTTCGGCAAACGCTTCAAACCGATCCTCGATGAGTTCGACAAGCTCGATGTGAACTTCGGACTGGAAGTGCATCCGACGGAGATCGCGTTTGACATCGTCACCGCCCAGCGCGCCATCGAAGCGGTGGGCGGCCACCGACGCTTCGGCTTCAATTACGATCCTTCCCACTTCGGCTACCAGCACGTGGACTACGTCAAATTCATCTACACCTTCGGCCCGCGCATCTTCCACATGCACGTCAAAGATGTCTGGTGGGGCAAAGGCGACGGCACCGTCGGCGTCTTCGGCGGCCACACCACCTTCGCCAATCCGAACCGCTATTGGGACTTCCGCAGCCCCGGTCACGGTGACATCGACTTTGAACGCATCATCGTCGCCCTCAATGACGTCAACTACACCGGCCCGCTCTCGGTCGAGTGGGAAGACAGCCGGATGGACCGCGAACACGGCGCGCGCGAGGCGGCAGCGTTCTGCAAAAGAATCGACTTCGCCCGCTCGGCCATCGCCTTCGATGGACAGTTCGATCAGTAACCGGCCGCGCGATTTCAACCGACAACCCCCAAAGCCCACCCACTCCCGTGGGTGGGTCTTCTTTCGCCTCCGCCTGCCGCGAATCAGACCTCCGCTTCATCGCTATAATGCACTCGCAGATACATTGCACTCGGTTCCTCCGCGCCGCCGACGCGCGTCTCGTACACGGGCGAGCCTACTTCGAGGTGTTTCATGTTTGACCATTTTCCTACGTTCACCGAAGTCTTCGACAAGTTCGCCGACCCGGCCCGCATGCACGCCATGCTCGTTCACGCGCCGATCGTCCTGACGTTGCTCGGCTTCGTGCTCGTCATCGGCGTCGCCATCACCGGCAGCAAGTCGGCGGGCCTGCGCTGGACCACCGTCTTCATCTTCATGCTCGCCACCCTGGCCGCCCTCTGGACCGTTCAGTCCGGCGAAGATGCCGAGGCGGCTCTAAAGGTTGCGCCCACCGGCGTCGCGCACGACGTTCTGGAAAAGCACGAGCACCTCGCTGAGCCCTTCTGGATCGCCATGGCGGTCACCGGCGGCCTCGTCCTGCTCTCCACCGTGCGCGTCACCTGGTTCCGCACCATCTGTCTCGTCCTCGCCATCCTCGCCAGCGCCGCCAGCGTGCTCTGGGTCGGCGCGATCGCTCACTGGGGCGGCGAGATGGTCTACTTCCACCAGATCGGCACCGGTCCCGATGCCCACAAACAGGTCGGCAGCACGCCCGCAGTCCCTGTCACGCCCGTTACCCCGGTGGATCCGGATAAGGACAAAGCGAAGGACCCCGAGAAGGATGCGGCGACGAAGGACGCGAATAAGGATGCGAAGGACGGCGGGACGAAGGACACGAAGACGATCCCCGGCGAACGCGTGCTGCCGGACCCGAATGACAAGGGCGGGAAGAACATTTTTGATTGAGAGGCAACCCACGCCGCGCCCGTATGACGTTCGAATTCAACGCAGAGGCGCAGAGAAGGAAGAGGGTCAGAGAGGGATTGTTTTAATCGAATCTCATCTCTGCTTCTCTATCTGCTCTGCGCCTCTGCGTTCAATCCAGATGTGCAATACCCCTCATCATCGGATCAGGCTCGGCGGGAGCGCAGCATTCCCTCTTCAAACTCTGAAGATCGCCCCCAGCTTCTTGCCCATCATCATCCCCGCGCCCACCAGCGTCACGGTGAGCAGCGCCATCGCCCACACGCCCATGGCGCTGGCGATATAAGGCCCATCATCTAAGCGCAGGTATAGATCGAAGATCGCCTTGGTCACCGGGAAGTGATCCTGCTTCTGGGCGAGGATCAGCGAGTCGCTCACTTCGAGCATCGAGAAACTGAAGGCCAGGATGCCGCCGGCGATCAGGTTCGCCATGATCAGGGGCACGACGATCTTGCGGATGGTCATCATCGGCGTCGCGCCCAGACCCTGCGCGGCTTCCTCAAGCTGCTGCGACGTCTGCTGCAACCCCGCGCTCGCCGATCGCACCACATAAGGCAACCTTCGCACGGCATACGCGATCACCAGAAACAGCAGCGGGTTGGGAGCCTGCCCCGTCACCTGCATCATGCTGGATAAGCCGTCCCAGCCCCATTCCTTGAAGGTGGCCGCGAGCTGCGGGAAGGGCCAGTGCAGGCTCATCGCCACAAACCCGAACGCCATCACCAGCCCCGGCACCGCCAGAGGCAGCATCGCCAGGCTGTCCAGCAGCCAGCCGCCTTTCACCTTCACGCGCACGGTCAGGTACGAAATCGCCAGGCCCATCGCCACGCAGATGATCATCGCCAGCGACGCGTACTTCAGACTGTTCTGAATGGAAGAAACCGCCAGGTCATGCGACAGCGCGTTGGCGTAGTGAACGCCGGTGAAGGCGACTTCGCCCGTGGCCGGGTCGTGCGGCAGCATGGTGCGGTACCACGCGCCGTTATGACTCATGGATGAAAAGATCACGCCGATGTGAGGCAGGATCGCCACGCCGATGACCACGACAAATGCCAATAGCGCCGCCAAGCCCTTGAACCCGCGCAGCTTCGTCGTCGTGCTGGCGATCGATGCCTTGCTCTGCATCTCATACGCCTTGCCGCCCAGTAGCCATTTGCTGCCTGCGTAAAGCCCAACCGCAACGACCAGCATGACCACAACCAGCGCGTACGGCCTGGGACTGGTCTGCACTTCCTGGAGCCCGTAGAAAATCTGGACCGGCGTCACCGTGTGATAGTCAAACATCAACGGTGTGCCCAGCTCGGTGAAGCTCCAGATGAACACGATGGTCGCCCCGGCGAAAACGCCCGGCGTGATCAGCGGCAGCGTGATGCGACGAAAGCGCGTCCAGCGCGAAGCGCCCAGCCCCTGCGCTGCTTCATCGAGCGCGGGGTCGAGGTTCGCCATTGCCGCGGCGACGTTCAGGTAAAGAATCGGATACAGGTGCAGCGACTCGGCGATGACCACGCCGGTGAACCGCCCTTCCGCGCTGTCGCCGCCGAGAAAGTCGATGGGGTTGCTCCAGTCGGTCAGGCCCAGGTGAACGAGCAGGGCGTTAATCGCGCCGTAGCGCCCGAGCAGCGCCCGCATGCCGATCGCGCCGACGAAGGGCGGCAGAATCAGCGGCACCATGATCAGGCTGCCGACGAGGGCTTTGCCGCGGAAGTCGAAGCGCGTGGAGATCAACGCCAGGGGCAGGGCCATGAGCAGGCAGAGGATGGTGGTGGCCACGGCGATTTTCAGGCTGTTGAACATCCCGGCGCGGTAGATGGGGTCGTTGAAGACGCCCAGTTCGCCGAAGAAATATCGGGTGGTGAAGGACTTGGTCTGCGGATCTTCAAACGCCCCGCTGACGGTCAGGGCGATGGGCCAGAGGAGAAACACCGCCAGCACAGCGAGCAGGAGCGCCATGAGTCCGTAGCGCGTGAAGTAGCGGGAGCGACGGGTCATGGGGGCAATCTAACCGGGCGAGCCTGCGGAGCAAGTGCCTTGTCAGTTCGCCACGCCGCGCAGGAGCACGCCGATGGCGTAGGCGATTGCCGCCGCCAGTCCGCCGACGATGAGCGTTTCCAGTCCCGAGCGCCACCAGTGCTGATCGACGAACCGGCTCTTGGCGGCCCCGACGAGAAAGAAGGCGACGCCCGTCAGGATTGCGCTCCAGAGAAAGGCGTTGCCGATGGCCATCGAAGCGGGCACGACCAGGTCGAACACGTAGATCGTCAGCGGGATGAATCCGATGACGATGAAGGCGAGGAACGTGCTCATGGCCGCGCGATAGGGATTGGGGCCTTTCAGCGACACGCCCAGTTCATCGGTGAGCATGGTGTCTACCCAGCGATCGACATCGGAGGTGATTGTGTCCACCGCACGTTCGAGATCTTCGCCTTCGAATCCCTTGTTGGCGAAAATCTGCCGCACCTCTTCGCGCTCGCCTGCCGGGTAGCGCTGGATGTGCTCGCGCTCGACGCGGCGAAGACGCTGCCGCTGGGCTTCCTCGGCGCGGGTGCCCAGGAAATTGCTGACCGCCATGGAGAAGCCGTCGGCGAAGAGATTGGCCAAGCCGAGGATCACGATGACGCCCGCCGAGAGCTGGGCCCCGACGACGCCTGCGACGACGGCAAACGTGGTGACAGCTCCGTCGATCGCGCCGTAGATGAAATCGCGCAGGTAGCTGTGCTGCGGACCGTCCTTGAGCCGGCGCTCGACGGCATCGGGCGTGTGCTCGGCTTTGAGCTTGTCCAGCGGCGGAGGCGAAGAGTGCGATGACATGGGGCGATTATATGGAGCACCATCCCGAAAGGGTGGTGCTATTCGCGCGCGTCACCTGTTGCGAAGATCGCCGCGGACCGCCGTTGGACAATAGCACCACCCTGTCGGGATGGTGCTCCCGCGCTCCTCTCGCTTCTCTCCTTCGATTACATTACGCAACATGAAGATCGCCGTTGTCAGCACGAAACCTTACGACCGTCAGTTTCTCTCGGCTGCGAATCACAGCAGCGGGCACGAGCTTGTCTTTCTTGAACCGCGCCTGACGGAAGCGACGGCTTCGATGGTCGCCGGTTTCGCCGGGGTGTGTGCGTTTGTGAATGATGTGCTCAATCGCGCGGTGCTGACAAAGCTCAAGGCCGGCGGCACGAAGGTGATCGCCCTGCGCTGCGCGGGGTTTAATAATGTTGATCTTGACGCGGCGGCCGAGCTGGGCCTCCGCATCGTGCGCGTGCCGGCCTACTCACCTTTTGGTGTCGCTGAGCACACCGTCGCTCTCATGCTCACGCTCAACCGCCAGATTCACCGCGCCTTCAACCGTGTGCGCGAAGGTAATTTTTCCCTTGATGGGCTGCTCGGCTTCGAGATGCGCGGGTTGACCATCGGCGTGGTGGGCACAGGAAAAATCGGCGCGATCGTCGCCCGCATCCTGCGCGGATTCGACTGTGACATTCTCGCCTTCGACATCCGCCCCGAGCCCTCGGTGCTCGCCCTGGGCGGACGATATGTCGAGATGGATGAACTGCTCGGCCAAAGCGACATCATCACGCTGCACTGCCCGCTCACGCCGCAGACCCACCACCTGATCAACGGCGACGCGGTGAAAAAAATGAAGGCCGGTGCGATGCTCATCAACACCGGCCGCGGCGCCCTGGTGCAGACGCCTGCCGTGATCCACGGCCTCAAGAGCGGGAAGATCGGCTCGCTCGGACTCGATGTCTACGAAGAAGAGGCGGACCTTTTCTTCGAGAACCTGTCGGACAAGATCATTCAGGATGACATTTTTACCCGGCTGCTGACGTTTCCGAATGTGATCGTCACGGCTCACCAGGCGTTCTTCACGCGGCATGCGCTGGAGGCGATCGCACAAGTGACGATCGGGAATCTTTCAGAAGTCGAGCGCGGCGAGGCGTGTGCGAATGAAGTGAATACCGAACGCAAGGGGCGGTGACTTATTTCTGGGTGCCACGGCACGACGACGCTCGGAGAGGAGTCCCGTGCGAAGGCCCTAGTACTACAACGCTACGTTCCCTGCCACTGACAATACCGCAAGTCTTTCAGTTT
>JBBDXA010000017.1:725-52859 GCA_040902585.1 Phycisphaeraceae bacterium | reverse complement strand
GGACCTGGTCATTGCGACGCTGCCGGATGAAGTGCAGCCGGATGTGTGGAAGGCGTCGATCGTGACTAACTTGAAGCCCGGGGCCGCATTCGGGGCGACTCATGGGTTCAACGTTCACTTCAAGACCATCGAGCTGCCCGCAAACATCGATGTGATCATGGTCGCCCCCAAAGGCCCCGGCCACACCGTTCGCAGCGAGTTTGAACGCGGTGGCGGCGTGCCCTGTCTGCTGGCGGTGCATCAGGATGCGAGCGGCCACGCCTTCGACATCGCCATGGCCTGGGCCATCGGCGTCGGCGGCGGCAAGGGCGGCATCCTCAAGACCAATTTTAAGGACGAATGCGAGACGGACTTGTTTGGTGAACAAGCGGTTCTCTGCGGCGGCCTCAGCGCTCTCATCAAGTGCGGCTACGAAACGCTCATCGAAGCCGGCTACCCGCCCGAACTGGCCTACTTCGAAGTCTGCCACGAGGTGAAGCTCATCGTCGATCTCGTCGTGCGCGGCGGCCTGAACTATATGAGATACTCCATCAGCAACACCGCGGAGTTCGGCGACTACCACACCGGACCGAAGATCGTGACGGCGGAGACGAAGAAGGTCATGAAGCAGGTGCTCACCGATATCCAGACCGGCAAGTTCGCCCAGACCTTCCGCGATGATTACGCCAAGGGCTTCCCGTGGTTCAAGGCCCAGCGCGAGAAGGAGCAGACACAGCCGCTGGAGAAGATCGGCAAGGAACTGCGACGGATGATGCCTTGGATCAAGCCGGTGGAGATGTGAGCAAGCGGATTCAAGAAAATCTCTTCCACATCCCCTGAACAGGGGATTGCCCGCCTCATTTGCACTGATATAATCCGGGTCCGATAAGGGCAATTGCTGGGAGGCAATGGGATCAATCCAATCCGGATCTCGGGGCACTTTTAGCATTTCCTGACGGCAAGGTTCTCATGAATATCACTGCCTTTTCCGGCGGGTTCATGTGACGGCTATCGCGCTATCGGCGCGTCCAAGGAGTAGAGTCATGATATGTTCCCGTTTGATGGCAATGATTGTTGTTATGTTGGTCTGTGTTCCGGGGTGGTCGTCGGATGCGAAAGCAGTTCCGATCTTCTCCAACGGGTTCGAGACGGACAATGCAGGCTGGAATGTCTTCGGAGCAGGATTTGTGGCGACCCGCGTCGCGTCAGGCACCAACGGGATTACCTCTGCAGGCGGCGCGTTTCATGCCGAAAGCAGTGCCAGTGGTTCGGCGACGAACTGGGGCGGGTACAGCAGCGTTTTTCCCTCTCTTGGCTTCAAAACCACTATCGATATCTTCCTCGACGTCGATGCGGGCTTCGCCAACAACAGTCGATTCGACTTCTCTTCCGCGATCAACAATACGGCCGGCAGCCACCGTCGAGACTTCATTTTCAATGCGGGGTTCTTTGATACGGCGGATATAACAGGCCCCGGAGCGGGAACCAATCGATTCGTCATTTCCGCCAGCAACAACTCGCAGCCGGGCAGTGCCTTTGCCAAGAATCCCGCCAAGGATCCAATTGCCATAGACATGACCGGTTGGTACACGTTTCAACACGAGTTCTACAACAACGCCGGTGTCCTCGCGGTCGATATGACCATCTCTGATGCTCTCGGCAACCTCGTGCATACGTGGACGCTGAGCGATCCGACGGACCTGATCGGAATCATCGGTGGCAATCGCTATGGCTGGTTCAGCTTCAACACGCTGCCGGTTCTGGCGTTTGACAATAGTTCTATCAACTCGATCCCTGAACCCGCGACTCTGGCGCTGGCGATGATCGCCGGTTGCGCCCTGACGGTCCGGCGTCGCCGGATCGGCCAGTGATGCGGTCCTTGGTTTTCTGAGCGGGTCTCCATTTGAGAAGGCCTTGACGCCGACTGGTGATCAACCAGTCGGCTTTTCCTATTGCCGAGGTCCACGCAATGGCCTTGCGCCTCGTAACATGCAGAAGTTCAGCTCGAAACAGCCGGCAAGGAACTTCGGCGGATGATGCCGTGGATCAGACCGGTGATCATGTCATTTCTGCAAGGATGAGGCGCGTCGGCCCGTCTGCGATAGGATGTCGGGTTCCCCCGGACAGGAGGTTGATGAATGCCTTTATCCATGTGTCGTGTTTCTTTCCGTTTTATGGTCGTGATCGCGGCGGTCGGTTCGCTGCTCGCGCACGGTTCGCTGCGCGAGGTGCGCGCGGCTGATCCGAGTGCGAAGCCGCAAGCGGCTGAGAAGCGGGTGCTCATCGTCAGCATCGACGGCCTGCGCCCCGACCTGGCGCTGCTTGCCGACACGCCGAACATTCACGCGCTCATCAAAGCCGGTGCCTACAGCATGTGGGCCCAGACGCTGCCCATCGGCAAGACGCTGCCTTCGCACACGTCCATGATCACCGGCGTGCCGATGGAAAAGCACGGCATCATCTGGAATGAGGACATTCCCCTCCGCCCGCGCAAGTACAACTACCCGCATGTGCCGACGCTGTTTGAGTTCGCCAAGAAGGCGGGTTACACGACCGCGCTGGTTGCGGGCAAGTACAAGTTCGAGGCCCTCGCGGAGAAGGGCACCGTGGACTGGGTGGTGCTGCCGGAGAAGCCCAACACGCTGGGGCCGGATGGGAAACCGATCAGTTCGGGCGTTGCCGATGCGGATGGCATGAAGGCGTACGATCGCAAGTATGACGATGCGTGGGTCGGCGAGCAGGCGGCGGCGGTCATCGCCAAAAACAAGCCGCAGGTGATGATGGTTCACTTCCCGCGCGTGGACACGGCCGGCCATGCCAAGGGCTGGGGTTCGACCATTCAACTGGAAGCGATCGCCCGCGCGGATGAAGCCCTGGGCGTCGTGCTCGAGGCTCTGCGCAAGGCGAAGGTGTTCGACGACACGCTCATCATCCTCAGTGCCGACCACGGCGGCTACGGCAAAGGCCACGACGGCAAAGACCCGCGCGGACTTCACATCCCCTGGATCGCAGTCGGTCCGGGCGTGCGCAAAGGCTTCGACCTCACGCAGACAAAGGGCATCATCAACACGGTGGACACCTTCTCGACCGCCGTGGACTACCTCGGCATCAAGATCACCGCGGAGGATGAGATCGAAGGCAAGCCGGTGAAGGATGCGTTTGAGCCGGTGACCAAGAGCGCGGCCGCCACGACGGAAAAGTGAACCTCGCCCGTCGATTCAAAGATTCCACTGGGCGATGTATCGCTGCTTGCCTGAATCACTTGCGTGGACCTGTTGTGCCTTATGACCAAAGCCCGTTACATCATGATCGGCGGCTTCCTCGGCGCGGGGAAGACCACCGCCATTCTCAGGTTCGCACAGCACCTGACCGCCCAGGGCCGGCGCGTTGGGTTGATCACGAACGACCAGAGCATGGACCTGGTCGATACCAGTCGCGCCAGGGCCGCCGGGTATGACGTGGAGGAGATCACGGGCGGCTGCTTCTGCTGCAAGTTCGATTCGCTGGTCACGGCGTCGAAGCAGCTCACCGAGGCGAACAAGCCGGATGTGCTTCTCGCTGAGCCGGTCGGAAGCTGCACCGATCTAAAGGCGACCGTGAGTTATCCCCTCCAGCAGCTTTACGGCGAGCAGTACGAAGTCGCGCCGCTGACGGTGCTCGTCGATCCCAAACGAGCCGCGGCGATCCTCGGACTGACGCAAGGGAAGCAATTCAGCGAGAAGGTGATCTACGTCTACCGCAAGCAGCTCGAAGAGGCGGAAGTCATCGTCATCAACAAGCTCGACCTGCTCGGCGCGGGCGAGCGCGAGCAACTGGCGGGGGCCCTGAAACGCGTGTTTCCCAAGGCGCGCGTAATGCAGATCTCCGCGACGGCGGGCGATGGGCTGGAGGAGTGGTTCAATGTACTCATGACCGGCAGCCTGACGAATTCGCCGACGATGTCAGTGGATTACGACGAATACGCCGAGGGCGAAGCATTGCTCGGCTGGGTGAACATCAAAGGCAGTCTCTCCGCGGTGAAGGAGTTTGACGGCAACGCGACGATTCACGACATCGCCAATCGCCTGAAGCGCGGGCTGCTGGAGAAGGACATCCCCATCGCGCATCTGAAGATGACGCTTTCGCCGACGCAGGGTACGGACATCGCTTCGCTCAGTCTGACGCGCAGCGATGAAGCCCCGCAGGCGACGCATCGTCTGGCCGCGCCGCTTTGCGATGGCGAGTTGATGGTGAACCTGCGCGCCGAGGCCGATCCGAAGTTGCTGGAAGAGCTGGTGCTGGGCGAACTCGCGTTTCTTTCGGCGATCCGGTTCCTGATGATCAACACGGCTGCGTTCCGTCCGGGCCGGCCGACACCGACGCATCGCGTGCAGGTGACCTGAGTAGGAGTTCGCGATCGTACCTGAGATGACGGCCCTGTTTGGGTGCCACGGGTCGACGAGACTGCGAGTAGACCTGAGCCGACCGCCTGTGATCAGTGTTGTGTTCGGTCGCCTCAGCCTTTCGCACGGGTCTTCGTCGGCGGCCTCCTCGACCCGTGGCACCCAGCGCGATGTCATTCGCTGCCGCCCGTGCAGCGTACAATCCCGCCATGCCCAAGCCACGCAAGCCCAACAGCACGCGCATCGCGCAGGCCGCGGAGATCTATCGCAGGCTGAAGAAGCTTTATCCGGATGCCCACTGCGCCCTGGAACACAAGAACGCGTTCCAGCTTCTGATCGCGACGATCCTCTCCGCGCAGTGTACGGACGTGCGCGTCAACATAGTCACGCCCGGCCTGTTCAAGAAGTACCCCACGCCCAAAGCCTTCGTCGAAGCTCCGATCGAAGCTATCGAAGAGGTCATCCGCTCGACCGGCTTCTATCGCAACAAGGCCAGGTCGATCAAAGGCGCTTCGACGCTGCTCGTAGAAAAGTTCGGCGGCAAGGTGCCCGACACGATGGAAGAATTGCTCCAGCTTCCCGGCGTGGCGCGGAAGACCGCCAACGTGGTCCTGGGCAACGCCTTCGGCAAGAACATCGGCGTCGTGGTGGACACGCACGTGCAGCGGCTGAGCAACCGCATGGGGCTGACCGCGAAGAAGGAACCGGTAAAGATCGAGCCGGAGCTGATGGCGCTATTCCCGCGCGAGGAGTGGACGATGTTGTCGCACCTGCTCATCTTCCACGGCCGGCAGGTGTGCGCGGCGAGGAAGCCGGCCTGCGACCGCTGCACGTTATTGGAAGTATGCCCGCAAAAGGGCGTTCCCGCGGCGAAGAAGGCCCGATAGCGAGTCTATCCTGTTGATTAGGGGAGCCGCCGGCGAATCTGACCATCCCCTTTCGGCGTTCGCCTAATTTCACGGTCGCAGGCTGACGAAGAACCTTGCATGAGCGAGATACTTATGGCCGAGAGTCCGGTTGAAAACGCGGCGGAACTCCAATCGCGGATCCATACGACGGTCGAGGAGATTTACCGCAATCAGAGTTTCAGTGTTATCGGCCGCGACGAAGGGCTGAACATGGCGGTGAGCCCGCAAGAGGCTCGCCTGCTTCAGTCAGTCGTCGAGAAGTACGGCAGCCGCAACACGATTGAAACCGGCATGGGCACCGGCCTCAGCGCGGTCCACATCATGCTGGGCATCACCAGGAACGGCGGCGGCAGCCACACCGCGGTCGATCCCTACCAGAAGGGCGAACTGTGGAACGGACTGGGCCTGCACGTGGTCGATCACTTCGGATTCAGCGACATGTTCGACTGGGTCTGCGAGAAGAGCGACCTGGCGCTGCCGCGGATGGTGAGCGAGGAAAGGAAGTTTGATCTGGCGTTCATCGACGGCAATCATCGCTTCGAAGGCGCGCTGGTGGATTTTTATTACATCGATCAGATGCTCGACGTGGGCGGGATCGTTGTGTTTGATGACGCGGACTGGCCTTCGGTTCGCCGGGCGGTGACCTTTGCCCTCAAGCATCGCAACTACGAAGCGGTGGGCGGATCGAAAGTGGAACTGGGACCGCTGACGCGGCCCTGGGGCTGGCAGGTGCGCAGGAACCGCAAGGCCCGCTTCCGCAAGATCGGCTGGCCGGCGGGTGAAGCGAACCACCCCGCGCCCTACGAAACGATGGTGCTGCGCAAGACCAGCGAGGATGAGCGGCCTTGGACCTTCTGGGCCCCGCTCGATTGATTGGCAGCAGCCGGCGCGAAGCACTCTCGGCCGGAGGTCACTGAGTTTGAACGATGCGCCGCCTGCGTGCGTATGACTACACGTGGTTGGTTGTGGCGACTCCGCTGAAGGCTGGGTGAGGAGTTGTCGGGGACGAAAGTGTTTTGCCGCGATCGCACGAAGGTGCCCGCGGCCACAAGAGAGGAACGCGACGGAGCCTATGTTTGGCGCCTTCGAGATTGAGTTACATCAGGCCCTGATCCTGGGCTGGCTAATGGCCGGCGGGGCAGCGCTTTGGATTGCGCACAAGCTCCATCTCTCGCGTGCCAAGACGATCAACATTCTTCTGCCCATGGCCCTGGGCCTGGTCATTTTCACGCTCTACGTCAGCACCCGTTTCAACTACGACTTCCTCATCGATGACGTCGATATCATTCAGACCAATCCGGATGTGAAAAGCGCGGACGGCTGGCGGACGCTCTGGCAGCACGACTACTGGTCAGGCCGGTCTCCGGACCAGAATCTCTACCGCCCGGTGACGATCCTGAGCTACTGGGTCAACGCCCGGCTGCCCCGATGCGCGGAGATTGTCAACGGCGAGGCGGTGCAGATGGCGCCGCGCTACTTTCGCGGCGTGAACATGTTGCTCCTCCTGGGGCTGAGCTGGGTGCTGGCGCTGTGGCTGACACGCTATGTGCAACAGGCGGCGGCGTGGACGGTGGCGTTTCTCTTTGCGGCACATCCGGCACATGGGGAGATGGTCAACTACGTGGTCTGCCGCGCCGACCTGCTGGCGATGCTCGGCGTGCTCGGATTTCTGCTGATGCATCGCCTCTCGCTGGAGCAGGGCCGGTGGCGGTGGTGGCAGGCGGGCCTTGCGGTCCTGGCGGCAGTGGTGGCGTTCGGGTCGAAGGAGAGCGGCCTCATTCTGATTCCCGCAGCCTTCTCGCAGATGTGGATCGGCCCGCGCAACGCCAGCACCGACATTATCGATGACATCGCCGTGACGCCCAAGCGCGTGCACCTGGCGTCGATCGTTTTCCTCCTGTTGCCTGCGGTCGCCTACTTCGCGATGCGGACGAGCGTGGTCGGGGCGGGCATGGACTACGCGCCGACCTTTGTGGATGACATCCGCGACAATCCGCTGCGCATGGTGCCGCTGGCGGAGCGCATTCCCGCGGCCATCTCCATCGCCTGGTTCTACACCCGTCAGATCTTTAATCCCGACACGAGCTACTACCATATTCCCGAGACGTTGCCGACCTGGACCACGCGGGAAACCATTCTCGGTCTGATGGTGATCCTCTTCAGCGTCATCCTGGCGTGGGCTTTGATCCGCAGGCGAAGCTGGCTGCTGCTGGGGCTGATTCTCGCGGCCGGTCAGTACGTGCTGGTAGGCAACCTGCTGTTGCCCGTGGGCGTGTATGCGGCCAACCGGTTGATCCTGCCGTTCTCGATTGCGGCGGCGATGCTGCTGGCGGCGTTCCTGCACGCCAAGTGCGGGCACTCGACGCGCAGCCGCGCCGCGGTTCTTTTGCCCACCGCCGCGGTGATGATTGTGATGGCGTTCACGCTGCTGGATGTGAACACGCATTGGGCGACGGAATCGCGCCTGCTGGGCCGGGACTTTCGGCTGGACCCGGAGAACGCGGTCGACAAATACAACTTCGGCACGGTGCGGGCCCGCGACGGCAAGCGCGCCCACGACTACACGCAGGCGCTTCAGAGCGTGATCGAAATGCTGGCCATCCTTCAGAAGGATCCATCGCCCACCGCCAGGACGCGCGAGGAGCTGCGGCCCGTTTCGATCCGCCTGCATGAGTTCATGGACAAGCACAGCGATTCGGATGAGAACATCCGCCAGATTCGGCCGCTGCGCGACGCGGTGGTGCTGGGCGATCGCGTGCTGGCGCAGGAAGAGGGGATGGCGGTCACGCCGGGGGATATCGATACAACAGGCGAAACGGTGCGCGATGACCTGCTCAAGCACCACATGCTGACGGAGAAGTACTGGTCCGAAGCCCGCGTCCTGCTGGAGGGGGTGGTCATTCGGCGACCACATTCGCGCAGCGCGGCGCTGGAGCTTGGAAAGGTGTACGAGTATCTGGACGAGCCGGAGAAGGCGCGGGTTCAGTATGAGCGAGTGGTCGAGGTGGCACAGACGACGGGGGTGCCGCGGGCGTTTGAGGATGTGAAGGTCGTCGAGGCGCACCTGCGTGCCGCGTGGCTGTGGATGGAGGTGCGCAATCAGACCGACACGATTTCACCCAGTCGTCATCTGCTCGCGGCCGAGCAATCGATCAGCGGCCTGCTCGACAAACGGGAAGACCTGCCGGCCGGGCACGTGCTGAAACTGGAAGAACTCTACCGGGTCAACCAGCTCTATCTGGCCAAGTTCTCCGCTCAACTTCGCGACATCCCCAGCGCGCAGCGCAGGCTCAGGAACCTGCTGCTGAAGTTTCCGGATTATGAAGAAGCCCGCGCGGAAATGGCCAGGCTCATCGATCTGGGCCCGGGCGGTTCGCTCAAGCCCGAAAGCAGCACCGATCACCTGGGCGATTCACCGTTTCGATCCGCGCCGCGACGGCAATCACATCTGGATCACACCGCGAATTCTTTCGGCCCCTGAACGCCCGGCGCGCGGTGCTAAAATACGCGGCCCATGCCTCGCTCAACCCAATACGACTGCGTGATCATCGGCGGGGGCCACAACGGCCTCGTCTGCGCCGCCTACCTCGCCCGCGCCGGACGCAAGGTCTGCGTCCTGGAACGTCGCGCCATCCTCGGCGGCTGCGCCTCCACCGAGGAACTGTGGCCCGGATTCCGCGTCTCGCCCGCCGCCTACGTCATCAGCCTTTTTCTCCCGCGCATCACCAGCGATCTGAAGCTGAAGGACAACGGCCTCGTGGTGCTGCCGCGCAATCCTTCGTCCTTCACACCGCTGCCTGACGGCAGGCACCTGCTGCTGGGGCCGGATACCGCGAAGAATCAGGCGGAGATCGGCAAGTTCTCCGCCAAGGATGCCCAACAGTATCCGAAGTACGAAGCGATGCTCACGCGCCTGGCGCACGAGATCGAGCCGCTGCTCATGTCTCCGCCGCCGCACCTGCCGCCGCGCCTGCGCGATATCCCGAAGCTGTGGGGCTACATGCGCCTGGTGAAGAAACTGGGCCCGGCGTTTCCCGATGCGGTGGAACTTCTCACCGGTGCCGCCACACCGATCCTGCATCGCTGGTTCGAATCCGAAGCCTTGAAGGCCACGCTGGCGACCGATGCGATCATCGGCGCGTTCGCCTCGCCTTCCATGCCCGGCACCGCCTACGTGCTGCTGCATCATGTCATGGGCGAAGCCGGCGGCGCTCGCGGCGTGTGGGGCTACGTGAAGGGCGGCATGGGTGGACTCGCGGATGCCCTGGAGCGATCATGCCTTCAGTTCGGCGTCACGATTCGCCGCGAGGCGGCGGTGAAGCAGATCAATATTCACAACAGCCAGACCAGCGGCGTCACGTTGGAGACCGGCGAAGTGATCGATGCCCGGGGTGTCGCATCGAGCCTTGATGCGAATGTCACATTCAGGATGTTCATCGAAGCGCGAAGCCTGCCTGAGGAGATGACCGCACCGCTGGATCGCATCGACTACAGCTCGGCGAGCTGCAAGATCAACCTTGCCCTCGATGCGCTGCCTGATTTCAACACCAACGAGATCCCGCGCGAGATCGCCCTGCGCGGCACGACGCACATCGCGCCCACGCTTGAACATATTGAGCGGGCCTACGACGATGCGAAGTACGGTGAACCTTCGCGCGAGCCGGTGCTGGAGATCACCATGCCCACGACGGTGGACAGCACGCTCGCACCGCCGGGCAAGCATCTGATGAGCATGTTCGTGCAGTACGCGCCGTACAAGCTGCGCGACGGCGAGTGGACGGAGGCGAAGAAAGATGCCTTCGCGGATCGCTGCATCGACCTGCTCGCGCGGTACGCCCCGAACATCCGCAACATCATCCTGCATCGACAGGTGCTCACGCCGGTCGATCTCGAACGCGTCTACGGCCTGACGGGCGGCAACATTTTCCAGGGCGCGATGCACCTGCATCAGCTCGGCCCGCTCCGCCAGGGCTACACCACGCCCATCCGCGGCCTGTTCATGTGCGGCGCGGCCACCCACCCCGGCGGCGGCGTCATGGGGGCATGCGGCCTCAACGCGGCAGGGGCCATCCTCAAAGCTTGAGTCCCAAGAACCTTATCCACGCCGTAATTGCTTCACTGACAATCACTGAAGGCTCGTCTTCCTGATGTCTGCCCCGACATTTGCCCGACACACGCTCGAAAAAAAAGATTGACACCTCCGGCGCGATTCCCTAATCTCAGGGGGCGTCGCGGGCCTGTCTGCTTCAGCCAGCAGTCACGTTGTTAGAGCATTGTCAGAGCGCGTCGGAGTTTGGGTTGGTCCCTCTCTCTTTCTCATCGAAGGAATAGCACACATATCAAAAAGGAGCGCACGATGGAGATTTGCCGAACCACGTCACCTTTAACGGTCTTCTGCCGAATTCTTGCTGCCGCTGTGCCGCTGCTTTGCCTTCGCCCGGCGACGGCGACGGTGCTGGGGCTCGATGACTTCGGTCACGTTCTGATCGTCGATAATCTGGTCAGCGGATCAGACGATCACATCGACAGCTACAGCACCTACACGCAGCCCCCGGCCAACAGTGGTTCATCCAACAATCGGATCGCGCTGCCCGGTTCGTCATCGATCGCCGTCGCTTCGATCACCGAGTCGAACCAGCCGGGCATCGCCTATGCCCTGGCGACCGACGGCACGGTCTATCGCGTGGACTGGTACAACCAGTCGGCCAGCGTCATCGCGAACCTGGCCGCGCCGGCAGTGGGGACCGGCAGCTCACACACGCTGTTCGACTCGATCACCAACGTCGCGGGCACCGATGATCTGTTCATCCTCCGCAACGGCGCGGGCGTGGATTTCATCGACTCGCTCAACCCCAACAACGGCACCCATACGCACAACGTGTTCACCACCACGGCCACCGGATCGATCTCCATCAGCGAAGGCCCCGAGTACTCGACCACCAACGGCGCGACGACGGCGCCCTTCGCCGTCGGCAGCGGGCCGGCGCTATATCTCGTGGCCACGGCCGGCAACTTTGAAGCCTATGACTTGACGAGCCCGGGTTCCTCCGCGAGCGTCATTTCCGCGGGCACCGCCGGGCTGGATGCGGGCAATCTGGTGTCGCTCACCGACCTGCCGGGGGATAGCGGCGGCCTGTTTATCATTCAGGATCGAACCGGGGCCATCACCCAGGACAGCGTGCATCGCTTCCTGCTCGATGGCACGCGCGAAGTGAACAAGTTCACGGTGGTTCACACCGGCGCATCGACCATCACCGATGCCCACAACAGCACGCTCTACACCGAGGCGACGGGCGGAGCGTTCGGCGTAATCGACGTGCCCGGCAATACGGTGTTTGATGGCGGCGCGCAGACCTTCACCTCACACCAGAGCGCCGCCAGCATTCCCGGCACGCCCAGTCCGAGCGACTACATCTACATCGCCGACGACCGCACCGCGAATCACCTGGACCTGTTCGACACGCACTACTCCTGGACGGCAGGCTCCTACAGCAACGCCCTGTCCAACGCCGCGACAACCACGGGTGCCGCCGGCACGGATTTCCAGGACAGCAGCATCACCGATGGCCCCGGCGGCCCGTTCGGCTCGCTATATCAAATTCACACCGACGGCCAGCTCTTCCGCATTGATCCGGCCACCGGTGCGGCCGCCATGCTTGTCGATCTGGACGCGCCGGGCACTTCCAGCAATCGAAGCACCTTCGATTCGATCACCAACCTGCCCGGCTCCAACAAGCTCTACATCCTGCGCACCGACCGCCCGCTGACCGCGGCCACCGGCGG
The DNA here is from genome assembly GCA_040902585.1 of Phycisphaeraceae bacterium. GTDB lineage: Bacteria > Planctomycetota > Phycisphaerae > Phycisphaerales > Phycisphaeraceae > JBBDXA01. The sequence continues at coordinate 40,807 of JBBDXA010000017.1, read as the reverse complement.
CACCCTGGTGGATTTCATCGACGAGTACGACCTGCTCACCGGTGTCTTCACCCCTGAGATATTCACCACCGTTGGCGGGGGCACCCTCGCCATCACCGATGGCCCCGGCGGCAAGCTCTACACCATCGCCAGCGGCGGCAACCTTGAAGAGCACGACCTCAATACCCTTCTCACTACCGTTCTCCGCGCGGGGCGCGCGCCCGGCGACAGCACCGGCGACTTCATCGACATCACCAACATCGAAGGCGATATGCTCAACCTCTACGTCCTGCGCGATCGCAAGGCCGGCGACGGCACCGACCGCATCGATGTCTTTGACATCTTCGGAGGCGAGACCTTCGAAGCGTTCGGCGCGCTCATCGGCACCGGCGGCTACTCCTTGACCGACATGAACGACGGCCGGCTTTTCACCCAGGCCACCGGCGGGGCGATGAACCTGATCGACCCGCGGACCGGCACCATCAACGGCTTCTCCACCGGCAACCAGACGTTCGCCGCGTCGGTGACCAATCTGCCCGGCGTGCCCGAACCGATGACGCTCGGCCTGATGGGGCTGGGGGCAGTCGCCCTGTTGCGACGCCGGCAGCGCGTGTGACTCTTCTCTTCAATTTGAGCTTATTGAAAGCCCGCAGGTAGCCCCTGCGGGCTTTTTTCAGATGTGAGGAGGGGTGAGATAAAAATGAAAATTTTGGCGTGTGATGGGGTTTCCCTATTGAAACTGATTCTCAATCCGCTAGACTCACCCGGGTTCAAGTGTCGCCGGAAGGGTTCCGGCGGGCATTCGCCCGGTCCTGTTTACTCGTTTCATCGCACGGATGTGAACCTGATGAGCCATCGCAAAACAGCCTGTGTCCTGCCCAGCCCTTCGGAAATCGAACTGGGCACCATTCCCGGCACCGAGCCGGGCACCGCCCTGCGCGTTCGCGTTGAGCCCACGATGGGTGAAGGCTACGCCCGCATCGAGCAGCTCGCCTGGAGTGCCGACTTGGGCTGGTACATGCAAAAGTCCTTCGTCGTCCCCGCGGCGATGATCAAGGCCTTGGTCACCGAACTGCGCAAGGCGGACTGCCTGATCCCCAAGCCGGCCGCCGACCTTCACGATGCGCCGATTCCCTTCCCCGGCCCCGATGCCCCGCCGCACGATCGCAAGCCCGACACGATCCGCCGCGAAGCCTGAACCGCCTCTCTTTTCATTTTCTGCTTTTCTGCTTTTCTGTTTTTTTGCTTTTCCTTCAAGCCTTCGTCCCGCTCAACCTGCGCACCGTCTGATCGAAGTTCTTCACCGACGCGGTGAGGTAGATGTACACCGCCAGCGCGTAGCCGCCGCCGGCGATGAGGGCAGCCATGAAGAGCGTGGCCCGGCTGCCGTCCGGGGCATCGGCGAAGCCCGCCACGGTCTGCCAGGGGTTCACGAACATGGCCATCGTGGTCACCGGACTGAAGGCATTGAGGATCGGGCCGATGACGGGAATGTTCGCAGCCGCGTTCATGCCGCAGAAACTCATCAGGACGAGGATCGCGCCGATGATCGCCACCGATGGAATCACCGCGCCAATTACGCTCTTGGCGCGCACGCTCCACATCATGCCCACCGTCGCGCAAAGCGCCACGAACGGCACCAGCACCATCGGCAGCAGCAGCATCATCTCCGGCAGCAGCACCGCAGCCCGCATCGAGCCGGGACGGTTGTGCGTGATGACCGAGTACGTCACCGTGCCCTTGTCCGGCCCGACAAACATGAAGTAAACACAGGCGATGCCCATCGTCAGCACCGGCACCGCGATCAGCGTCGAAAGAAACGCCACCAATCCGCGCAGCTTGCCCCAGACGTAATACTTGGGCGTGATCGGTGTGGTCAAAAGCAGATCGAGCGTGCCATCCTCGCGCTCCTTGGAGACCGAGCCCGCGGCCATGTAGATCGCCACGATCACGATCACCGCCAACTCGAGCAGGAGCAACGTCATCAGGCCCATGCGAAAGGCGGGGCCCTGGTCGGCTGAACCGGTGAACGCGCCGCCGCGGGGCAGCTTGCCGTTGTGATACATGACCAGCAGCACGACAGCCGCGCCGACGCCTAAGAGGAGAAAGCCCCACCGCGCGAGGATGCCGCCCACGCGATTGCCGCGGGCGTTGGCTTCGCGCCAGGCGATGGGGTTCTGCCAGACGTTGCGCGCACGTCTGCTCCGCTCGCCCGGCGGCTCGAGGCGCAGCCAGCGGCGCAGTGTGGCAGGCAGCGGAATCAGCGGATTGCCCTGGCCCAGTCGCCGGACCTGCGTCGCGCTGAAGAGCAACATGAAGATGCTGCTGAAAAACGTCATGAACGAGAAAGCCCACAAGGGATCGCTCAGGTACAGCGCGATCGGTGCCCAGCGGTCGGCGACATCTTCCGGCGAAGGCGGCCGATAGTTGGCGTTGTTCAGCGAAGCTTCGAGCACCAGCAGCGGATGCAGCGGCGTGAGCAGCGTGGTCTGCGCGACGCCTGAAGCAGAGGTCGTGCTCGTCTGCGACAGGCGAAACATCTGGTCCGCTGCGTACACCGCCACGAGATAGCCGGCGATGACAATGACGAAGACGAAGACCGCTTTGCGCCCGCCTGTGCGCAGGACCGAGAGCGTGACCGCGATGGAGCCGACGAACAGGGCGGTGAGTATCGCCACGGCAAAGGCGACGAAGACCGAACTCACCGGCACGCCGCCGAAGATCAGCAGCACGGCAAAGAGCGGCAGGCCCGAGAGCAGCAGGGCAAGAATAAAGTACAGACGCGAGAGCAGCGTGCCCAGCACGATCTGCAAATTAGACAGCGGCGTGGTGAGCAGGATGTCGAATGTTTCGCCCTGGTGTTCACTGTTGATGGCCCCGGCCATGAACAGCGGCGCGAGCAGGCAGACGAGGATGACCTGCCCGTAGGCGACGATGGTGAAGACCCGCGTGCCGCCCTTGGCGAGGTCCGTGAGCGTGGTGGAAGCGCCCATGCTGTCGCCGGACATCAGTCCGATGAGGACGAGAAGGATGAGGGCCCCGAGGTAGCCCATGCGAATCCACAGGTGCCGGAGCCGGCGCGACCCGCCCTGCACGATGCGCAGGACGATCGGGTTGGCGGGCATGAGGTACCAGAGCCACCGGGCGACGGTTTGCATGTGGGGATTGTAGCGAAGAAGGAACGGAGGGACGGAGGGACGGAGGCACGGAGGGAGGGAAGAGATTGCGGATTGGGGATTGCGGATTGCGGATTGAAAGGGAACGCCGGAAGGAGGGCTGAGTACTCAGTACTCAGTACGGAGTACCTGGAAGCGATCTCCCGGTTTTCCACTTCGTCCCTTCGTCCCTCCGTCCCTTCGTTCCTTCCCTTATGATCTACCAATGGACCTTCTCAAGGCAGAGAAACTGCGCAAGAGCTATGGCGGGCGCGTTGTCGTTGATGATGTTTCCTTTCTCGTCCGCGAAGGCGAGATCGTGGGGCTGCTGGGGCGCAACGGCGCGGGCAAGACCACCAGCTTTCGCATCGCGATGGGCATGATCGACGCCGAGGGCGGACAGGTCACGTTCAACGGGCAGGATGTGACGAAGAAGCCCATGTACCAAAGGGCACGGCTGGGCATGGGCTACCTCGCGCAGGAGCCGAGCATCTTTCGGCGCATGACCGTCGATCAGAATCTCATGGCCATCCTCGAGACGCGAAAGAATCTTTCCCGCTCGCAGCGCAAAGACCGCGCCGGCGAACTGCTCACCAAGTTCGGCCTGCACAAAGTCCACAGCCAGATGGCCACCAGCCTGTCCGGCGGCGAGCGGCGCAAGCTCGAAATCGCCCGCGCCCTGATCACCGAGCCTTTGATCATGCTGCTCGATGAACCGTTCACCGGCGTCGATCCGATCGCCATCGAAGACTTACAACGCGAAGTCAGCCACCTGCGCGACAACCACGGCATCGCCACGTTGATCACCGATCACAATGAACGCCGGATCTTGCAGATGTGTGATCGCGTGTATGTCATCTTCGAAGGCAAGGTGTTCGCGGAGGGGACGCCGAAGGAGATCGTGAGCAACGAGCTGGTGCGAAAGCGCTATCTCGGCGAAAGCCTGAACGTGGAAGAGTTCAAGCGCTAGGACGGCGCGGTTAGCGGTCGAGTCGAGTTTGTATTCCCCACCGTCCTTCCGTTCCTTCCCTTATCATCCATCCATGTCCGAGACGCCGCCCCTTCAGCGTTACAAGCTCACCGTCGCCTACGACGGCACGGGTTTTCACGGCTGGCAGCGTCAGGAGCCGCCGGGCAAGACGCCGCTGCGCACGGTGGCGGGTGAAGTCGAGAAGGCGATCGCGCAGGTCGTGCATCAGCGGGTGAGCGTGGTCGGCGCGAGCAGGACGGATGCGGGGGTTCACGCCAAAGGGCAGGTCGCGCACTTCGATGCAGCGACGACGATTCCCATCGAGCGCATGGCTCAGGCGATCAACAGCAAGCTGCCGCGCGATGCGGAGATCGTCGATGCGGACTTCGCCCCGCCGGGCTTTGATGCGATCAGCGATGCGACGAGCAAGCAGTACCGCTATCGCTGCTTCAACAGTCGGCGCAGGCCGCTGCTCAAACGCCTGGGCGTGTGGCACTGCTGGGTCAGGCTGGATATCGATCGCATGAACGACGCAGCGAGCAGGCTCATCGGCACGCACGATGTGGCGGGCCTGGCAGCGGCGGATCACGGCAGGCTCACCACCGTGCGCACCATCTTCGATTGCTTCGTCGAGGCCCCTGAAGTCTTCGCCGACGAAGGCCCGGAGGTTCACATCGTCGTCACCGGCAGCGGCTTTCTCTACAACATGGTTCGCATCATTGCCGGCACCTTGGTCGAGGTCGGCCGAGGGCGGTTTGAGCCGGGCCGAATCGATGAGATTCTTGCCACGGCGAATCGGGCGCTGGCCGGGCCGACGCTGCCGCCGGAAGGGCTGAGTTTGGAGTGGGTGAAGTATGAGGGGAGAAGGAACGGAGGAACGGAGAAACGAAGGGACGAAGGGAGCGAACTGGACAATGCGTCGCCACATCACCCAGCGGATGGCGGCGGATAGTCGCTCCCTCGCTCCTCCCTCCGTTCCTTCGTCCCTCCGTCCCTCCGTCCCTTCCCCATGCACCTCCTCCACGTCATCACGCGACTGATCCTCGGCGGAGCGCAGCAGAACACCGTGCTCTGTTGCAAGGCCCAGGTCGCGGCCGGTCATCGCGTGACGCTTGTGTACGGCCCGATCTACGGCCCCGAAGGCTCGCTGCTGGAAGAAGCAAAGGCAAGCGGCGCGGAGCTGCGCGAGATCAGGTGGATGCGCCGCGCGGTGCTGCCGATGCATGACTGGCTGTGCGGAAGGGCGCTGCGAAGGCTCATCCGCGAGTTGAAGCCTGATGTGGTTCACACGCATTCGAGCAAGGCCGGCATCATCGGGCGCGGCGCGGCGTGGAAGGAACGCGTGCCCGCGGTCGTTCACACCATCCACGGCCTGCCGTTCCACGAACGCCAGTCGCGTCTCGTGAATGCGATCTACACCAGGGCCGAGCGCTGGGCGGCGAAGCGATGCCACAAGCTCATCGGCGTGACGCAGGCGATGTGCGATGAGTTTCTTTCGCGTTCCATCGGCACACCCGAACAGTTCACGGTGATCCCTTCCGGCATGGACATCGCGCCGTTCGAAGCGGCGGCGGATGATCCTGCGGTCAGGCAGCGCACGCGCGAAGAGCTAGACATTCCGCAGGATGCGCCGGTCGTCGGCATCGTCGCGCGACTCGATCAACTGAAAGGTCAGACCGATTTGCTCGATGTGCTGCCTGACCTGCGAAAGACCCATCCGAATGTGCGACTGCTCTTCGTCGGCGAAGGCTGGCATCGCGCGGCTCTTGAGGAACAGGTGAAGGCGCAAGCGATGAGGGACGCCGTGATCTTCACCGGCCTCGTCTCGCCTGCGCGCGTGCCTTCACTCATCGCGGCGATGGATGTGCATGCGTTGCCTTCGTATCAGGAAGGGCAGCCGCGCGCCCTGGTGCAGGCACTGCTCACGGGTGTGCCGGTCGTGGGCTACGACGCGGGCGGGATTCGCGATGTGTGCCTGAACGACCGCACTGGAATTCTTGTTCCGCTTGGCGATCGAGCGAAGCTTGCGGAGGCGATTCGTTCACTGCTCAATGATGCCGCCTTGCGCAGGCGTTTCGGCGAGACCGGCCGCGCCTTCGCGCGGGAGCGCTATGATGCCCGCATTATGGTGGAGCAGTTGCAGCATGTGTATGAAGAGGTGCTGAGCGCGCAACATAAAGAATAAAAGAGACCAAGTCCGATGGCGAGTCTGCGAGCCATCGGGGTAACAGCCTTACCTAACCGCCCGATACCCCGACGGCTCGCAGACTCGCCATCGGGCTTGAAGTGAATCATCAATAATGCTTTGTTCATAAGGTAAAAACATGGCCAACATTCTCATCGTCGGCCCGCACCCGGATGACCAGGAACTGGGCATGGGCGGCACCATCGCCCGCCTTGCCACCCAAGGGCACGATCTGCTCCTGCTCGATATGACCAACGGCGAGCCCACGCCGCACGGCTCACCCGAGATTCGTGAGAAGGAGTGGACCGCGGCCGCGGCGATCCTCGGCGTGAAGCGTCGCCTGCTCGGACTCACCAACCGGCAAGTCACGCACAACATCGAATCGCGCCACGCCGTTGCAGGCGTCATCCGCGAGCATCAGGCGTCGATCGTCTTTCTTCCTTACTTCGAAGATGCCCATCCCGACCATGTCGCGACGACGCGCATCGTCGAAGACGCCCGCTTCGATGCGAAGCTCACGAAGATCGACCTGCCCGGCAATCCCGTCTACCCGAAGTGGCTCATCTATTACTACTGCACCCACCTGCGGCACGTCGCGCAACCATCCTTCTGCATGGACATCAGCGAGCAGATCGAGACGAAGATCAAGTCGATCGTCGCCTATGAATCGCAGTTCGTGGTGCCGGAGCGCAATCGGGCAGTGGTCGAGTGGGTGCAGCAGATGAACGGCTACATGGGCAGCCGCATCGGCGTGAAGTTCGCCGAGCCGTTCTTCACGCGCGAGCCGCTGGGGCTGGCGTCGCTGGAGGGAGTGGTGATGTGAGATCTTAAATCTGAGATTTGAGATTCCTACCGGAAATCCACTTCCGCCAGCAGCTCGCCTTTATCATCGCGCGTCCAGATCAGCGTCGGCTGCGGTTGCAGACCCGTGGCGCGCACGCCCGGCGGCACGCCTGTTTCACTGCTCTTGACCAGCTCAAACGTCGCCGAGCTGCCGTTGTCGCGGTTGAAGACATAAAGCGACGCATCGCTTGCGCTGACTTCCGTGCGCACGCCGTTCTCAATCCGCACCGCGCGGAACCCGATCGCGGCGAGCTTCTTTCGAAGATCCTCCAGCGAACTGGGCGGCGTCTCTCTTCGCTCGTGCAGCAGTTGAATGCCCTGCGCGAGGAAGCGCATGCGGCCTACCGCCGTGTCGATCGCATCCGGCTCCACCGTTGCCGCAAACTTCTCCCATTGCCTGCGGAACGCGACCGTGTCCTTCGCGCCAAAGGCGTGCTTGAACGCTTCGCCGCTTTCCATGCCCTTGGCGACAACCGTCAGGTACTTCTCGAACGCGGCGCGGTAGCGGCCGTCTTCTCCGTGAATGAGAAAGTAGACCATCGACCAGGATTGATCGTATTGAAGTCGCCCGCGCTCGGGACTGCGGACGAGGGTCTGATGCCACTTGCCCGGTTGCGTGGTGAGCAGTTCGTCGAAGTCGATCGTCTTGCGATCGATCACCGCCTGCTTCACGGACTGCAAACGGCGATTGGGACAGATGCCCACGCGCAGGCGTTTGTCGACGAGGATCGCATCGCCGAAGTACTCCGCCATGCCTTCGTTGACCCACAGCGGCAGCTTGGTGCCGATGCAGGCATACGCGAACTGATGGAAGCCCTCATGCTGAAGGGTTTCGAGCGTGATCCACGAAGGGCGGTTATCGAGCCAGGTGGCCAGACCCTTGGCATCGGGGCGGATGAAGAAGATGCCACCGGTGCCTGTCGCATCGACGCCTTTGCCGCGCATGAAGTCGAGGTACTCCTGCTGGGTCTTGAGCAGGTACAGCGGCATGCGCGGCGTCGCGCCCTTGCCGAAGGCGTGGAACCGCTTGGTGTATTCCTCGAAGACCGCGTCCATGTGCCGGCCGATTTCGCGGGCCTTGTCCATCGCGACGTTGGTGTGGATGTCGTAGTGCGTGCTGGCGAAAGACGTGAGGCGGGGCAGGGAGTCGGCCTGGGACTGAGCCGCGAAGGCGAGGGCGGTACACAACGCACAGATGAAAGTTTGATGCTTGGACACACCCATCTCCGCCGGGGCCTGGTGAGGATGGATGTAGCTTCGGCGAGCGGCAGGGCGGACTTAGCAATGGCGTCGCGGCGAATGAAGAAATATCATTCGTCGCGTCGGCGTATCGCGATTGGTCGGTCTGTGCGATGTGCAGGCAGGATTCGGAGCTGCGACGGCAGGCCCTTAACTTGACCGGAATCCCGCCCCTTGTTTTCCCCATTGAATCGTTTATCTTATAGAGATGGTGTTTGACCATGGATCGGTCCCGACGCCCACCCGCGTCGGATTTACACGGAGGTTTCGCATGATGCCCGTTCTCACCACTCGTTTTCTTTCCCGCTCCCTCTTTTCCGCTGTTGCCGCACTGATGCTTATCGCGGCTGTGGGTTGCAGCACAGCCCCCAACTCGGTGCTCCGTCTAGAGGCCAAGCAGGCCCTCGATAAGAAGGACTACGTCACCGCGGAGCAGAGACTCGACCGCGCCCTGATTCAGGACCCGGCCGACTGGAAAGCCCAGTACTACCTCGGCAAGCTCCGCTTGGCACAGAGCCGGCCGCTGGATGCCCGGCTGGCCCTCGAAATCGCTTACAGCTTGCGCGACTCTCATCCTGAAACGCCGGATGTGATTGACGCCCTGGCGGAGGCGTATCGACGCGAGCCGGTGCTGGAGAAACTGCACACCCTGCTGAAGACCGCCAACAGGCGGTATGGCACCACGCGCGACTACCTGCGCCAGGCGCACTTCCTCGGCCTGATCGGCGATGTCGATGGCGCCAAGGTCGCCTTCCTCAAGGCCCAGGAGTTCCGCAAAGGCGACGACATCACTCCCTTCGTCAAGGCGGCGGATTTCTACGAGGGCCTGGGCGACCGCGTCAACGCGACGATCGCGCTGCGGCAGGCGCTACAGATCGAACCGAAAAACCTCGTGCTGCTCGGCCGCCTTCAGAATCTTCAAGCGACGCCGACGCCGAGCGTGGGCGCGACCGGCTTCGGGTTGGAGGAGAAGTAATCCTGGAGCACCATCCGGAAAGGGTGGTGCCGAGGGCGAACGAATTTCTAAGAACGTGTGTGAGAAGCGTAGTCGTGGAGCACCGTCCCGGCAGGGCGGTGCCTTAGACGAACTGAACCACGAACGCGCACCACCCTGTCGGGATGGTGCTCTTACTTCACTGGCGTGATCCTGATGTTGCGAAACGCGATCGGTCCGTGATCGCCCTGGAACATGATCGGGCCGGTCGGTGCTTCCTTGCCGGTGATACCGCCGGGCGTGGGGCCGTTCATTTCGATGTTCTCGTGCAGCAGTTCGCCGTTGAGCTGGACCTTCACGAATTTCGCCTTGGCCGTGCGCTCGCCCTTGTCGTTAAACCTGGGAGCACGGAAGTCGATGACGTACTTGTTCCACTGGCCCGGGGCGCGGATGGGGTTCTTCGTGGGCTTGGCGGCGGAGTAGATCGCGCCCATATCACCAGTACCCATTTTGTCGGCCGGCTTGCCGAAGCTGTCGAACACCTGCACCTCGTACTCACCCATCACGTAAATGCCTGAGTTGGAACCCTTGGGCACGAAGACTTCGATCTCGATGAGGCAGTCGCCGAACTTCGCATCGGAGTAGATGTCCACGCCGCCGCCTTCGACGTTGACCATGTCGCCGCCTTCCTTAACGAACTTGATTTTCTTGGCATCGCTGGGGTCGAGCGTGGCCTGGCCGACGCCCCACTTGCTGCGCTCGGCGGGCGTCTTCGTCTTCCAGCCGTGCAGGTCTTTGCCGTTGAAAGGCTCCGCGGCCTTGTGCTCGTTGGCCAAAGCGAAGTTTGTCAGCGTGATGAGAAGTGCAAACACAAAAGAGCAGCGAGCGAACATGGGCATCTCCAGTTTAAGCGGGGTGGGAAGAGGTCGCGGAAGCGACGCACCTCATCATACCGAAGGCGGGGCATCGCGGTTCGGCAGGCTGCAAAATGCGACACTTTGAGTACCCAAGCCCGATGGCGAGGCTCGGTGAGCCGTCGGGGCACTGAGGATGCAAGGGCACGAAACGACTCTGAATACCCCCACGGCTCGCGGACTCGCCATGGGGCTTGGATGGAGATGAGAACAGCGATTCATCACACCGGCTGCACGATGCGCCTTGGGGCGTCGATGAGCAGGTGATCCAATGCCGCCTGACCGAACTCGGCTTCGAGCATCGCCAAGCCGTCGAAGCGGGTGATGAGCGTCTCAGGCCGATGCATGTCCAGGGCGACGAAGCTGCACCGCTTCTCGGCGACGAGTTGCCTGACGTATTGATCCGCCCGCAGACCTTCAGCGCCGGTGAAGGAGTTGGCGTTGCACTGAAGCAGCACGCCCATCTCTTCGACTTCGCGGATGCGTTTGTCCAGCCCGCGCTGGTCCGGGACTCGCTCAGGGTGCGCGAGGATCGGCTGATACTTCTGCTGGATCAGCCATTGAAACACACTCGTCGCAAACCTGGGCCAGCTTCGGTCCCAGGTGTCGGTGAGGACATAGCGCGAGTCGCCGAGCGTGGGCACGCCATGGGTCTGCATCCAGGGAATGACGCCTTCGAAGAGTCGCAGTTCGCCGCCGGGCCAGATGTGATATTCGACGCCGGCATGGGCGAGGTCTTCGCGCAATCGCTCGGTCCAGGCGCGGACGTGCGAAGGCGTGTTGCCGGGGAACGCTTCAGGCCAGAGGTGGGGCGTGCAGATGGAGCCGACGAAGCCCATCGCTTTGAGCTTCTTCACGCACTCGAGTGATTCGTCGAATGATCGACAGCCATCATCGATGGAAGGCAGTAGATGACTGTGAATATCAATGCGCACGGCAGGCGGCGTGTGGCCGGCTTTGCTGCCGCGCCGCGCAGGCGCCGGCTCCAGCGCGGGATCGAAAGCGGGTTGACGCGGAGGCGGATTCATAAGAGTGAACATTACGGGTTATCGGCGATGACGTCGAGGATGATGAGGAAGGCAGGGGGAGAGGAGATAGGCAAAGCCCACCCACTTCCGTGGGTGGGTTCCCGTCGTGAGTTCCGCTCACCCCGTCACCGCCGCCGTCCGCGCCCACTTCAATTCATCCAGCGGCACGCCCATGACATGAAACCGCAGCATCGCCAGGGCACATTTGGCCGCCCGATCGCGCACTGCCTCCCGATCGCCGGGCAGCAGGAACAGTCTCGCATCCGAGTCCATCGCCCCCGTTCCTTCCTCGTAGAAAGCGATGGCGATCCACACGGTGCCCACGGGTTTTGCCGGTGTGCCGCCGCCGGGGCCTGCGATGCCGGTGATGCCCACCGCCAGGTCCGCCTCGCTCCTTCGCAGCGCGCCCTGCGCCAAGGCCCGCGCGACCGGTTCGCTCACCGCGCCGTGCTGCTGGATCAGTTCATCAGGCACTTCGAGCTGGACTGTTTTCATCGCATTGGAATAGGTGATCCAGCCGCCCGCGTAGATATCGCTGCTGCCTGCCACATCGGTAATCATCTTGCCTGCCAGGCCGCCGGTACAGCTTTCAGCGGTGGCGACCTTCACGCCCATTTCGCGCAGGAGTTTCACGAGGGACAGTTGCAGCGTGTCACTGCCTCGTCCGGTGACGATCGAGCCGAGGCGTGCCTCTATCTCGCTGAGTGTCGCGGCCAGTTCGCTCGCCGCCTTCGCCGCGTCATCGAACTCACTGCGAACGCGCACGGAGACGATGCCATCGGCCACGGTCGTCCCCACCAGTGGATTGCGCTTGCGATCCATCAGGAGCCCGAGTCGACCTGCGACATCACTCTCCCCCGCGCCGAAGGTGTTGATTTTCTCCGTCAGGATGGTGCGTCGCTTCCCGTCGGCACTGCCCACTTGGGCATCGAGCCAGGGAAAAATCGTGTGCTGGAACATGGCGACCATTTCGTTCGGGACGCCGGGCGTGATAAAGAAGGTCGCGCTGCCGATGGTCGCCTTGATGCCCGGCGCGGTGCCGCAGGTGTTCACGATCGCCTCCGCGCCGCGCGGCAGCATCGCCTGCACCTTGTTGCGCTGCGGCATCTCCCGGCCGCGGGCCTTGAAGTAGGAGGTGATGCCTTCGATGCTGGCTTCATCGATCGCCAACTCCACGCCCATCGCCTTGGCCATCGCCTGGCGCGTGAGGTCGTCCTCAGTCGGACCCAGGCCGCCGGTGACGATGACCAGCTCCGCCTGCATCGCGGCCCATTTTAGTGAGTCCGCGATCGAAGCCTCGTCATCGGCGATGGTCAGGTGATAGCGCGACATGATCCCCCGGCCGGCAAGCTGCTCCGCCAGGTAGGCACAGTTGGTGTCCAGGGTCTGGCCGAGGACCAGTTCGTCGCCGATGGAAAGAATGAGGGCTTGCATGCGGCGGCATTGTAGACAAGCCGGCTGACCCTGCCCCAACAGGACTCAGGCTCTGCACGGGAATCCCTCCATTTACCGCGTTGGATGAGCCGATGCTTACCTCTATAATGCCTGCGAACCGCTGTCACGACTGATTTCAGCCCCGCATTGAGACATCGCATGATCCGACGATCGCCATTCGCCGCCGTTGTATTCGTTCTGCTTGCCGGGATCGGTTCGCTGCGCGCGGCTGAGGCAAAGGCTGATCCCGCGCTCATCGAATATTTTGAAACCAAGGTGCGCCCCGTCCTCGCCACCCATTGCTTCAAGTGTCACTCTGAGGAAAAGCAGAAGGGCGATCTCCGTCTCGACAGCCTCGAAGCCATGCTCGTCGGCGGCAGCGCCGGGCCTTCGCTCGTGCCGGGCAAGCCGGACAAGAGTCTGCTCATCGAAGCGATCATGTATGAGAATGAAGACCTCCAGATGCCGCCGAAGGACAAGCTTTCGCAGGAGGACATCGAAGCGATCACGCACTGGGTCAAACTCGGCGCGGTCTGGCCCGGCGCGAAGGCGGGCGGCGCGAGCGTGCGATCGAAGACGGCGAAGATCAGCGATGAAGACCGCGCCTACTGGGCGTTTCAGCCGGTGTCGAAGCCGAGCGTGCCCAAGGTGAAGCACACGGCCCGCGTGATCAATGCGATCGATTCCTTTCTGCTGGCGAAGCTGGAAGGGAAGGGGCTGACGTACTCGCCTGAAGCCGATAAGGTCACACTTATTCGCCGTGCGACGTTTGATCTGCACGGACTGCCGCCGACGCCGGAAGAAGTTGACACCTTCGTGAAGGACACATCGGCTGACGCGTGGACGAATCTTCTCGATCGCCTGCTCGCTTCGCCGCGCTACGGCGAACGCTGGGCTCGGCATTGGCTCGATCTCGTGCGCTATTCCGACAGTGACGGCTTCAAGGCCGACGACTACCGCCCGCACATCTGGCGTTACCGCGACTGGGTCATCCGCGCGTTCAACGATGACATGCCCTACGACCAGTTTCTCACCTGGCAGCTTGCCGGTGATGAAGCTGCGCCGCTGGAGCCTGATGCGGTCATCGCCACGGGTTACCTGCGCCTGGGGCCTTATGAATACAACCAGCGCGATGTCCACAAGCAGTGGAACGAAATTGTTGATGACATGACCGGCATCAGCGGCGAGGTGTTCCTGGGTCTGTCGATGCACTGTGCCCGTTGTCACAATCACAAGTTCGATCCGATCTTGCAGGAAGACTACTTCAGGCTGCGCGCGTTCTTCGAGCCGGTGCTGCTGGATGAACAGATCACCGCGTCGACGAAAGCTGAACACGCGGCCTATGCCCAGAAGTACGCCGGGTGGGAAGCGGCGACGCAGGAGATTCGCGCGAAGATCGAAGCGATCGAAGGCCCGGTGCGAAGGGCGGTCGAGAAGCCGGCCATCGTGAAATACACCGATGAACTTCAGCGCATCCTGCTGGCGGAAGAAGATGCGCTTTCTCCCGGCGATCGGCAGATCAAGGACCTCGCGTTTCGTCAGCTTGTTGCGGAACACAAGAAGATCGACGGCAAGATCAAGGCCGATCAGAAGACCGAGTTGAACAACCTTTACGCTGAGCTTCGCAAGTTTGATTCGATCAAGCCCGCGCCGCTGACGCCGGTGATGGCCGCCCGCGATGTCGGGCCTGTTGCGCCGCCGACGACGATTCCGAGTGATCGCTCGCAGCGCGTGATTGCGCCGGGGCGGCTGGCGGTGTTGGGTGATACGAAGCTGGAGATTGCCAAGCCGCAAGCGGCTCAAAGTACGGGGCGACGTCTGGCACTCGCCACATGGCTGACCGACAAGGACCACCCGCTCGCGTCGCGCGTGATCGTCAACCGCCTCTGGCAGTATCACTTCGCCACCGGCATCGTCGCCACCGCCAACGACTTCGGTCACCAGGGCGATCTGCCCACGCATCCCGAGCTTCTCGACTGGCTGGCGCGCGAATTCGTCGCCCGCGGCTGGAAGATCAAGGACATGCACAAGCTCATCATGTCTTCCTCAGCCTACCGCCAGTCCGCAGTGGTACAGGAGTCAGGAGTCAGGGGTCAGGGGACAGGAAACAACCAAAGCCCACCCACTCCCGTGGGTGGGTCCGATCCCCAGAAGCTCGACCCGGGTAACCAGCTCCTCTGGCGCTTCCCCCTTCACCGCCTCCAGGCTGAGCAACTCCGCGACGCCATGCTCTTCGTCTCCGGCGAGCTCGACGCGAAGATGTACGGCACCGGCGTGGATGACAGCGCCCCGCGCCGATCCGTCTACCTCAAGTTCATGCGCAACAACCGGCCGGACCTCATCGAAATCTTCGATGGCCCCGACGGCTTCAACAGTTTCTCCAAGCGCAACATCACCACCATCGCTCCGCAGGCGCTCATGCTCATCAACAGCGACTGGACCGTTGCCCGCGCTCGCAAGTTCGCCGAGCAGGCGCGGCGCGAAGCGAGCGGCGCGACCAGTCAGATGATCGAACTCGCCTTCCGCAAGGCCCTGGGCCGGGCCCCGCAAAAGGATGAACTCACCGCTTCGCTCGCGTTCATCGATGAACAGGCCAGGCGACTGGGCCAACAGGTGCAAATCGTGAAGGACGAACCGAAAGCTGCGGCACCGACTGACGTTCACGGCATCGCTGTCGACTACCGCAAAGGCCAGCGCATGCTGATGAAAGACCCCGCGCTGGCCGGCCTCGAGGAATTCACGATCGAAGCCACCTTCATGCTCCGCAGCATCGACGGCAATGCCAACGTCCGCACCATTGCCTCGCAATGGGACGGTAACACCGCCAACCCCGGCTGGTCCCTCGGCGTCACAGGCGTCAAGAGCAGGCACAAGCCGCAATCCATCATCCTTCAACTCGTCGGCCTCAACGAAGAAGGCCAACGTGCCTATGAAGTCGTTGCTTCAAACCTCAAGCCTGAGCTCGATCGCTTCTATCATCTCGTCGTGAATGTGAAGCTGTCGGAGATCGACTCCACCGGCATCACCTTCCGCCTTCAGCCGCTCGCCGATGGCGCGATGCCGGAGAGTTCATCTGTCGGTCACGCGGTGGTGAGGGGCATCAACAACGATGTCGCCTTCGTCATCGGCGGGCGCGACATGAAGGTCACCAGTCACGGCTGGGACGGCGTGATCGCCGATGTCCGCCTCTACTGCGAATCGCTCAGCCTGCCGCAGCTCGTCGGCGGCCGCAGTCCCAAGACCGATGCCCTCATCGGCGACTGGCGCTTCGATCCCAAGGCCCTGACCAAGGATGCCAGCGGGAAGGGCCGGGACTTGAAAAACGAAGGCGTGCTGCCCTCAGGCATCGCCGCGAAGGAGGCGGTGAAGACTGCGGCGCGTGACTCTTCGTTCGATGCCTTTGTCGATTTCTGCCATGTGCTGCTGAACTCCAACGAGTTCCTCTACATCGACTGAATTTAGATTGAATCGCGGGCTCTGGATTGCCGATAACAGCAGGGAGGCTGTCCCATGATCAAGCGGATCCACCCCTTCGTGCTTCTGGCCGTGGTAGCGACCGTCACCGGTTGTGCTCACACATCCACCTACTTCACCGCCCAGGAGCGTGCCGCCAATGAAGAGTTGTTCGCGCGGACGCGGTCCTTGCTCGTCGATCTGCCGCCCGCCGGCGCGACGTTCGTGAAGATCACACTTCCATTTGACGCGGCCCACCCGGACCGCACCGTGGAAGTGCGCGGCTGGCGGGTGAGCGAGACCGATCGCCGGCTGTTCATCTACTCGCCCTTCGGCACGATCGAACGCTTCTCGCGCAACGAGGACGGGCTCACGCGGATGGATGTGGACTTGAAGCCGCCCGTCGTGTCGGCGATCACCATGGACCGCGCCGTCGCCGATCTCGAATCCTGGGCAAGCACGCGCGAGCCGCTCTTCGTCGATTGGCAGCTTCACAAGACCATGTTGCGCAGGCTGTCTCCCAATGACCCGGCCGCGCTCGCTTACCAGTTGACCCTCGCGCTGTGGCTGCACGATGCCGGCCGCCGCGATCTGAGCGACACGGTCCTGCGCCGCCTGCTCTACATGCGCACGCGAGGTCAGTTGAACCGGAATCTGCCGGAGTACGTCAGCGAAGGATACGGTTACGGGATGCTCATCGCGTTCGTCGGCGATCGTGACTATTCGCGCGCCCTTCGTCTGGCGAAGCTCATCGCGCCCACCAGCCACTGGTATCCGATAGCGCAGAAGCTCCAGGCCGAACTGCCTCTGCGCATGGACGACTACACCACGATGACATTGCCCGGCCCGCGGCAGTGGAGCGAACTGAAGGAAGGATTGAGCCACGAATCGCAGGTGCGGTTTCTGTGCGAGCGTCTTCGCCTGATCAACAGCTTCCAGTTGGAGCAGGCGGGGGTGCCGGACCTCACGTGGCGTCAGTACGCCAACGCCAGCGGCATGTCCGCCAACGCCGCGTGGAGCCTGCGCGAGCCGCGCGAGTATGTCATCGCCGAGCCGAAGCAGCCGCCGGATGTGGTGATCAATCCGTACGTGGAACTCACGGGCAAGCAGAGTGAATTCTCACGCGGCGTGTTTCCAGCGGTGAGCCCGCTCAAGCTCAGCAAGAGTGATATAGCGATCATTGCGCCGTACCTGAAGCAGGACTGGTACTTGCCGACGGTTGAGTTCGGACGGGGTTTTCAGCCGGATCGCGGTCTGGCGGATGTGCGGGCCGTGCTGTGTGAGATCATCAACGATCTCGCCGGTGAACGGGTTTGTGACGGCCGCGCGATCGGCGCTATGTCCGCGACCGAACTCGATGCCTTCATCCAACGGCTGGTGCGGCAGGCGTCTCAAGAGGCGACCGCTCAGTAGCAGAGTGATCGCTCCAGTGAGCCGGCTTGCCTGCGTGACTACAATTGCTGCATGACTCCGGAGGCGGGCAACACGTCCCCAGCCCCGTCGCCCTCTCGGGCGATATTCTGTCTGTCGTGCGACTACTCGTTGCAACTGATCGAATCCCGGCGCTGCCCGGAGTGCGGTCGCGCGTTCAGTCCGTATCGTCATCGCACTTTTTCGACGCGAAAGCGCGGTCGGCTGGAACGATGGGTGACCAACCCGCGCGTGAGGTGGGCGGTGCTGGTCATCACCTTTCTTCTCACCCTCATGCATTGGGGAATCCTCTGGGCGCTCATCCTGCGATTTCCCAGCGCATCGTTCAACGATTCGTTACTGGGTATCGCCATCTCATTGCGCCACTCGACTCTTCTCTTCCCAATCTTCATCGCTCTCGGTTTCTCAGGTGTGCTTGTCTGGGTCTACTCAAAGCAAAGGCGGGACATCATGCAGGGCACGAAACCTTCAGACGTTCCAAAGCCAACCGCGGGTCGAATCGTTGTCGGCTTCGTGATCGCCGGCCTCGCGCTGATGGTCGTCTGGCTTTGGTCAGCGCTGACGATCGCGCGAGCCAAGATCGAATCGGTGCAGCCTTTGGTGGAGCCCTACCACGCACGAGGGGTGTCGGTAATTGTTGCTGCTGGAAGAACGACGATCCGAGTGGGATTGGTGGAGCACGATGCGAGCGACCTGAAATACATTGCTGATGATTTGAAAGCGAGCCTTGCGAGTTCACCACCCCTCACGATTCGTCTCTACGCCGAAGACGGGGCTGATCCAAAGCTCATTGCCGACCTGTTTATGCTCATTCAGGAGCTGAAACCGGAACGAATCCTGCTTTACAGGCTCAAATCGGGCGTTTCGGTGTATGATGATTTCCTGTTGGGCGATTCTTGGCCTATTCTTCATACGTTGAGATCCCTCCAGGAGCCAGATTAATGCCGGTTGATTCGACTTCACGCAAACTGCACGCCCCCTGCAACAACCGGGTGTTGCCCACCTCCCGCCGCGACTTCCTCACCCGCGCCGGCGGCGGTTTCGGCGCGATCGCCCTGTCCCACATGCTGATGCAGGACCGCGCGTTTGCCAATCCGCCATCCGCAATCCCCGTTCCGCCATCGGCCTCGCCGCTCAACGCCAAGCCCACTCACTTTCCCGGCAAAGCCAAGAACGTCATCTTCATCTTCATCGAAGGCGGCCCCAGCCACATCGATCTTTTCGACCCTAAGCCCGAGCTCAACAAGCTCGGCGGCAAGCCGTTGCCCGCGTCCTTCAAGCCCGTGCTCACTGCCATGGGCGAACACAACGCGCCTCTCCTCGCCAGCCCGCGCAAGTGGAAGCAGCACGGCCAGAGCGGCATCTGGATGAGCGAGTGGCTGCCGCATATCTCAACCATTGCCGATGACATCGGCGTGCTGCGCTCCTGTCATGCGGATGGCCTGAATCACGTCGGCAGTGTCTGTCAGATGAATACCGGTTCCATTCTCGCGGGTCGGCCCAGTCTCGGCTCGTGGGTCTCCTACGGCCTGGGCACCGAGAATCAGAATCTGCCCTCCTTCATGGTCCTGCTCGACAAAGGCAGCTACGTCACCGGCGGGCCGCGCAACTGGTCCACCGGTTTCATGCCCGCCACCTTCCAGGGCACCATGCTCAAGACCGGCAGCGAACCCATCGCCAATCTCTTCCCGCCCAAGGATGTGACCGACGATCGCCAGCGCGGCAAGCTCGACTTCCTCGCCGCGATGAACCGCAAACACATGGAAGCCCGCGAGTACGAAAGCGAACTGGAAGCCCGCATCCGCACCTACGAACTCGCGTATCGCATGCAGGCCGCTGCGCCCGAAGCGGTCGAACTCAGCCATGAACCGGCCCATCTCAAAGAAGCCTACGGCCTCAACGACAGCAAGACGACCGACATGGCCCGCTCCTGCATCCTCGCCCGCCGCATGGTCGAGCGCGGCGTGCGCTTCGTGCAGATCTACTCCGGCGCAGGCTCCAAGTGGGACGCTCACAGCAACATCGAAGGCAACCACTCGACCTACTGCAAGAGTATGGATCAACCCGTGGCGGCCCTGGTGAAGGATTTGAAACAGCGCGGCATGCTCGATGAAACGCTCATCATCTGGGGCGGCGAGTTCGGCCGCACGCCGATGAGTGAGAAGGGCAACGGCCGGGATCACAACCCCTGGGGCTTTACGATGTGGTTCGCCGGCGGCGGCATCAAGCCCGGCAACGTGGTCGGCTCCACCGACGACATCGGCCTCTACGCCGTCGAAGACAAGGCCCACGTGCATTCCATCCACGCGACGATTTTGCACTGCCTGGGCATCGATCACACCAAGCTGATCTACTCGAACAACGGAAGGCCGGAGCGGCCGACGGTGAATGAGGGGCATGTGATTGAGAAGTTGCTGGCGTGAGCAATCCGATGACTCGGTCCCTTTCACTGCTATCATTGGGGTATGCCTGTTCACGACTGGACATTGGTGACGCCGGGGACGTTTCATGACTTTCATGCGGCATGGATCGCGGAGATTCGCCGCGTACTCAACCGCGAACTGCTGCCGTCTGGCTATTACGCCATGGCAGAGCAGATTGCGGGCGAGATAGGCCCGGACGTTTTGACGCTCCAGGAATCGGGGAGGCGTGATGAAGACTTCATCGCGGCAACGGCTAAGTCTCCCGCGATCGCCGTGGCTGATGCGCCGCCGCGAGCGACCTTCATGGACACGGTCACTGAAGCAATGTTGCTCGCCCGACGACGGAGTCGATTGGTGATCCATCACACGACCGGCGACCGTGTCGTTGCCATCATTGAACTTGTATCACAGGGTAACAAGCAAGGCCGTGAGGCCATGGCGCGCTTCGTGGACAAGGCCATCTCCGCCCTCGATCAACACATTCATTTGCTCGTCATCGATCTGTTTCCGCCGGGTCCGCTCGATCCTGTCGGACTCAATGGAGCGATCTGGCAGCGCGCCGGTGGAGCATTCCAGTTGCCCGCCGACAAGCTGCTCACGGTCGCTTCCTATCGTGCTTGGGAAGGCGTGAAGTGCTTCGTGGAACCGATCGCGGTTGGGCAGAAGCTGCCTTCGATGCCGCTGTTTCTTGACGTGGATCACTATGTTGACGTGCCGCTGGAGGAGACTTACGAGCGGGCGTGGGAAGGGGTGCCGGAGAAGTGGCAGCGGGTGCTTGAGTCTGGACATTCAAGTGGGGCTTGAGCGGTGTGGACCCATCGGCCGATCATTGGCTGTTTCTCTCCTTCATCTCAAACATTGACAACACGAACCCGTGCGTGTGGGTGTCGTTGCCCTTGAAGGTACCGACAATGTGCCCGGCGTCGCTGATATCCCATGGCGCCAATCCGACTCGCTGGCCCTGAACCATTGAATGAAGGGCTATCTGTCCACGGCCAAGAACCCACAAATTCCCCCCGAAGGTCACCACATGATTGGCGTTGTTGATGGCCATGGGATGGCCGAGGAACGTGATGAGCGCCTCACCTTCGCGTCGAACATACCCCAAGGTTGGACCGGTATGGTATAACCCGATAACGACGCCGTTGTCGTTGATGCCCCGCGTAGAGTCAAGCGTCGGCTTGGGATCGACTAACCAATGCCGCTCGCCTTCCTTCCAGAGGCATGATCGTATGAACTCACCAGGCGCTGGCGTTGCAGAGCCGACGACCCATCCCTTGTTGTTAAGACTTCGCGCATCTCCCGCCAGCTTGGTCAACACGCCCACCCCATCGCCCTTGGCATCCTCCCACAAGTAGGATTGGCTTCCTGTCGAGAGGATTACCTGCCCCGACTCATTGATGTCTTTCCCCCAATAAGACCAACGTCCAGGCGGCTTGATGAAGATCGCCCTTCCATTACGATAGACGAAGGCAACCTTATCGGTTCCTCGATTGTTACGATATGCTCCACCAACGACGTCGCCCGCATCGTTGATGGCACTAGCGCCCGATTCAAATACTTCCAGCTTCTCGTGTAAATCAATCATCTCTCCCTTTTGCCAGATGAATGCCTTGTAGATCGGCGCACTGACTTGCCGTGGTTTTCGAAACTCGACCTTTCCGACGGCGACTCCGAAATTATTCACCCCCTGGACGTATCCGAACTGTCCAATATCGCCCATGTCAGTCAGGCGATAGCCAATCTTGGGATCTGCTTCTGCATTCTCTGCGATCCATCCGACGAACATCACCGCGCTTCCAGTGTCGTCTCGCTTGCCTCCCTTGAGTTCGACGATAACGGGTACGCCATCCTTCGCCGTCTTGAGGGCATCGGAAGTCGGCTTGATGTACTCATACCCCGGGTCGTCACCTGTGCGCTTATTCTTCAACAAGGCCTTGAGACGCTCCGCGCCAACCTGCGCCTTCAGATCATCCCATGTGTCGGGAAACTTGTCGTGGTCGACGACGTACCGATTCAGTTCGCACTGCAACTGGAGCAGGTTTGACTTGCCCGCGCGTTGATCAGCATCCGCGTCGGTACGGGCGGAGAGTGCCAAAGAAACTAGAATCATGCTGCTCACGATGCAGAGTGGTGCATGAGTTCGCACTTGAAACTCCTTGCTTATGAAATGCGGAACTTCGCCTTCACCTGATCCCAAGTGTATCCCTCGGTTGGATACTTTCGAGAGGCCGCGAGTCGCTGGTCGAGCGTCACTTTCTGCTCGTCGGTCAGTTGCCAGCCATCCTCGTCATCGCTGACGCTGTCCCACAGCGTCTGCTCAACTAGGATTCGCTCAGCCGGGCTGAGCTGTAGCAGTTCGTCCATGACGTGTTTGGGTGGCATATGGATAACGATATCCTCGCGATGGAGACCAGACAAGACACGGGGCAAATCGTTCACCGTTACCATCTGTTCAAACTCGAAAGATGACGGCCCACCCTCTTGCCCGTACGATCAACGTATCCAAGTCCCTCACCGGAGACTCGCCCGTGAGAATGTTGACCCTTACTCTGTTTCTGCTCCTGGGAGCCTTCGTCATGCCTGTTGCCCCCGGTTCCGCTGCTGATGATCATGCCGTGCATCCGCACGCCAAGGAGCTCAAGAACGAAGACGGCTCCTGGAAGTACACCAACGCGCTCGCCAAGGAGAGCAGCCCGTACCTCCTTCAGCACGCGCACAATCCCGTTCAGTGGTACGCCTGGGGCCCCGAGGCTTTCGAGAAGGCCCGCAAGGAAGGCAAGCCGATTTTTCTTTCGATCGGTTACTCGACCTGTTACTGGTGTCACGTGATGGAGCGGTTGTGCTTCGAGAATCCCGCCATCGCCAAGGTGATGAACGAGCATTGCATCAACATCAAGGTAGACCGCGAGGAGCGGCCGGATGTGGATGACATTTACATGGCGTCGGTGCAGCTCCTCAACAACGGCCGGGGCGGCTGGCCGATGAGTGTGTTCCTCACACCGCCTGGCGCAGGTGGAAAAGAAGACCTCGGCCTCAAGCCGTTTTATGCGGGGACCTACATTCCGCCGCAGACGTTTCCCACGCTCATCGCGCGGGTCAGCGAAGTGTGGAAGGAGCAGAAGGCCAACGTGGTCGCCCAGGGCGATCAGGTCGCTGAGGCGATCAGCCAGCATCTGAATCAGCAGTTCGTCGCGGGTGATGTCCCGCCGGTGCTTGTCGAGAACACGACGCAGCTCATGCTCGGCACCTTCGATGCGGACCACGGCGGCTTTGGCAACGCGCCCAAATTCCCCACGCCCAACAACCTTCAGTTTCTCCTGAAGTCCTATCAGACCAAGCCCAGCGATGCCCTCTGGCATGTCATCACCTACACGCTCGAACGCATGGCCCGCGGCGGCATCTACGATCAGGTCGGCGGCGGCTTCCATCGCTACTCCGTCGATGAAAAGTGGCTCGTCCCGCACTTCGAGAAAATGCTCTACGACAACGCCCAGCTTGTCGAGAGCTATCTCACCGCCAACGCCATCAAGCCTGATGCGAAAGATCCGCAGCTTTATCCGCGCGTCGTGCGCCAGGTGTGTGATTACGTCCTGCGCGAGATGCTCGATGAGACCGGCACGTTCTGGTCCGCGCAGGATGCGGAGGTCGATGCGAAAGAAGGGGACAACTACGTCTGGACACCCGCCCAGGTGAAGAAGGCGATTACCGACGAGAAGCTCGCCGCCTTCGCCCTGAAGATGTACGGCCTGGATGAAGGCCCCAACTTCCGCGATCCGCATGTGCCCAATGCACCGGCGGTGAATGTCATCTTCCTTCCGCAGCGGCTTGATGAACTGGCTGCGAGCGAGAAGATGTCGCTGGATGAACTGCTCGTGAAGAAGGCGCAGATCGATCGCCTGCTCAAGGCGGTGCGCGATGGGCGCAAGCAGCCTCGTACGGATGACAAGGTGCTGACGAGCTGGAACGGGCTGATGATCGCCGCCCTGGCGCGGGCTGGGCGCGATCTGAAGGACGATCGCTACACCAGCGCCGCGGCCAAGGCGGCCACGTACATCCTCCAGCACATGCGCAACGAAGACGGCGGCCTGTTCCGCACCATGCGCCAAGGCAAGGCGAAGATCAACGGATTCCTCGAAGATTACAGCTTCTTCTGCCATGGATTGGTCGAGCTCTACCGCTCGACGGATGACACAAAGTTTCGCGATGCGGCTGTGCAGCTCACGGCTTACGCGGCGAAGCAGTTCGCGGCTGAGGGCGGCGCGGGAGGCTATTTCGACACGCTTGCCGATCAGAGAGATCTCTTTGTGCGCGTGCGCTCGACCTACGACGGCGCGACGCCCAGCGGCAACAGCGTGATGGTTCACAACCTGATCAGCCTGCATGCGATCACGAAGGATGAGAAATATCTGAAGGACGCGGTGGTGGACCTGCGGGCGTTCTCGACGCCGCTGCGCAGGCAGACGATGGGCATGGCCCATATGCTGCACGCGTTTCAACGGGCGCTGGATGTCGCGCCGCAGCAGTTTGCTGTGGTGACCGAAACGAAACCGGTTGAACCGACTGCCAAGGAGCCGGTGGTGGTGGCGATTGACTTGAAGCAGGTTGATCTGAAGTCGGGCACGGCGACGCTGAAGATCACGATCAAGATGTTTGAGAAGTACCACGTGAATGCCGCGGAACCGGGCGATGAGAACATCATTCCGCTGAAGGTCACGCTCGAAGGCGCTCGCGGGGTTGATGTGAAGGTCACGTACCCTGACCCGGTGAAGAAGAAGTTTGCCTTTGCGGACGAGGCGATCGCGGTACATGAAGGAACGATGACAGTGGAGGTGACGCTGACGAAAGGGAAGATGCCGGCCGCGGCGGGCGCGAAACTGCTGGTGCAGTATCAGGCGTGCAATGATGATGCATGCCTGGAACCGAAGTCGGTGTTCTTTCTGCTGGAGCTGAGCGGGCTCGACTGATTCACACTGCCAATACCCCGACGGCTCGCGGACTCGCCAACGGGCTTGAGTGTTTCGATTGACCCTTCGTGCCTTCGTCCCTCCGTACCTGCGTTCCTTCTTCCCCCATGTTCGACACGCACTGCCATCTCACCTACGACGGCCTATACAATCGAATAGACGATGTCCTGCGCGGCGCGGCTGAGGCGGGCGTGCATCGCATGATCAGCGTGGGCACTTCGCCGGACGATGCGAAGAAGGCGGCAGCGCTCGCGGAAAAGTACGAACAGGTGTACGCGACGGTCGGCCTGCACCCGCATTACTGCGAGAAATGGCCGGATGAAGCGGTGGTTGCTGACTCGATCCGTACGCTGGCGGCTCATCCGCGCGTCGTGGCGATCGGGGAAATGGGGCTGGATCGGCATTATCCTGAGCCACCGATCGAGTTGCAGAAGCGGTACTTTGAGATGCAGCTTGGGGTGGTGAAGAAACTCGATAGGAATGCTAAGCCGCAAGCGGCGAAACCGATCATCATTCACAACCGCGAGGCAACGGATGAGACGCTCGCCATCATCCGCGCATCAGGCATTGCCGGCGACCGCTTCGTGTTTCACTGCTTCACCGGCACGGGCGAAGAGCTTGACAAGATTCTCGACCTCGGTGCGATGGTGAGCTTCACCGGCATAGCCACCTTCGGCAGCGCGACGGAGATCGCGGCCTGCGCGGCGAGGATGCCTGTTGATCGCATCATGATTGAGACGGACTCGCCCTATCTCACGCCGGAACCGTATCGGAAGGTGCGGCCCAACGAACCGAAGTACGTGGCGATGGTGGCGACATTTCTGGCGGCGAAGAGGAAGGTAGCGGAGGAAGCATTCATCGCGCAGGTGGATGCCAATGCGCGGCGAGTCTTCGGAATCGAATAGCGGGAAGTGACCTGCAAACACTGTGCGCCAACGTGAACACGCAAGCGTTGACGCATGCAATCGGCGTTAAGCCGCCAGTGAAATGGCCGTCGAGGCTACAAGATAATCCTGTAGCCGCATGCGATCGTCCACTTCATTGAACTGATCGAAGAACAGACCCATGCGGCAGGGGCCCGCGTTGTCGTCATCATCATGAATGCGAACGACGGTGCCCGTGACGTTGAAGGTGGTGTGGAAGATCCCCGGCAACATCGCCCGCACTTCAAGCTTCGTGCCCGGCTCGACCGGCGCATCCAGTTCGAAACGCATGCCGGTTTCACTGATGTCGTAGATGTAGCCCGTCCAGATAAACCGCTCAGCCCCTTCGGGTTTGACCCGCACCAGCGTGTACATCGGCGGCAGTTTCAGGCGAGGGCTTCGGCGAGCATCGGCGGCGGGCGACTCCTGCGACATAAAGCATCTCCGAAAGGGGTTTTCTATTATTCCCATCGGCGGACCATCTGCGCGGGTTAAGTCGCCGGCTGTAATGATGGGAGGAACGGCGCGTGCGGTGAGGTTACTTTCGGCACCTGTGCCCGATAACGCCGCGCGTTTCGCAGGTCAGAATGATGCGGAGGTTGGACTTGCCGCAGGCGGTGCGGTAGGTTTCCCGCTTTGGATCAACACGCATGACGCCAGCCGAACAATATCTCAGCCATTGCCGGACGTTGCTCGACGCGGTGGAGGCACAACAGGCCGCCATCGCTACGGCCGCCGATTTCTTCGCACAGTCGATCCTCGCCGGGCGGATGGTTCACGTCTTCGGCAGCGGACACAGCCGAATCATGGTCGAAGAGATGTGGCCGCGCTATGGATCGTTTCCTGGGTTCAACCCGATCGTCGAGCTTTCACTCACTTATCACAACAACGTGGTCGGCGCCAACGGTCAGCGGCAGGCGATGTTTCTCGAAAACGTGTCGGGCCTGGCGGATCGCATCCTGCGCAACTTCGATGTGAGCGACAAAGACACGGCCCTGGTGATCTCTTCGAGCGGCTGCAATGTCGTGCCGATCGAGTTCGCGGAGTTGTGTCGAGCGAAGGGAATGAAGGTCGTGGCGATCGTCAGTCGCAGACATTGCGAAGCGAGCACATCGCGCCATCCCAAAGGCTTGAAGCTCATCGACGCGGCTGATCTCGTCCTCGACACCGGCGCACCGGCGGGCGACTCGATGGTGCGCGTGAAAGGGCTGGATACGCCCGTGTCACCCGGCTCGACAGTGGGCGGCTGCCTGCTCATCAATGCGATCAAGGCTGAAGTCGCGGCGAAGCTCACCAGCGCGGGCCAGCCGCCGAAGGTGTTGACCGCAGGTTGCATCGTCGGCCCTGAGAAGGCTGTGCAGCTTTTCGAGGCGGCGTATGACGAACATGCGCATCGGCTGGCGAAGCTTTATGAAGATGTCGGGCGCTGACCCGCGGCAAGCCGCGGGCTATATGCAGGGAAAGCGAAATGAAAGATCATCCCCTCCGCACCACCGTCATCGGCAGCTATCCGTTTCCCGGCTGGCTCGAGCTCGCGTCGCAGCAATTGGATCGCTTCGGCACCAGTGAAGTCGCCGAGATGCAGGAAGACGCGGTGGTCGCTGCGCTTCACGATCAGCTCGCGGCGGGGCTGGATGTGGTCACCGATGGCGAGCAGACGCGGTTTGATTTCAATCTGTCGTTCTATGGTTACATCGAAGGGATCGATCTGGAGAGTAAGCCGCCGCGCGTGTTCGGGCCGCCCGCTCATGACCAGCGCGGCAGGCATGCGATCACGAGTGAGCTGCGCGCTCCGCGCGGGCTGGGCGCGGTGGAAGAATTTGAAAGGTTGAAGCGGCTGGCGGGGGGAGCGCGCGAAGCCGGCAAGCGGCTCAAGGCCAGTGTGCCGGGGCCCTACACGCTCAGCGGGCGGCTCGTGCCCAACGATCAGTACAAGGATCGTTACGCCATCACCGAGGCGTTGCTCCCGATGGTGCGCGATGAACTGGTAAGGCTTGTCGAGGCGGGCTGCGAGGAGATCACCGTCGATGAACCTTCGATGAGCTGCTACGCGCACAAGGAAGACCCAAAGCGGTTCGTGGAGCTGTTCAACCGCACAGTGGAGCCGATCGTCGGCAAGACACACCTTTCCACGCACCTGTGCTTCGGCAATTTTAAGGGGCGGGCGGTGGGCCCGCGGCGATACGCCCCGATGTTCCCTTCGTTTCTCGATATGAAGGTCGATGAGATGCACGTGGAGATGGCCAGCCGGGAATTCGCAGAGATAGGGATCATCAGCGAGATCGCGAAGCACTGCGATGTCGCGGTGGGCATCGTGGATGTGAAGAGTTACTACATTGAAACCGTCGCGGACATCGCCCAGCGCGTGAAGCTCTGCCTCAAGCATGCGCCTGCTGATCGCCTGTCCTTCGCCCCGGACTGCGGCCTGTCACAAACGGCGCGATGGGCGGCGAAGCAGAAACTCGCGAACATGGTGGCAGGCGTGAAACAGGTGCGCGCGGAGATGGGACTCAAGTGAGTGCTAAACGCGCGGCTCTTGATGGCACGGGTTTGACGCAGAGACGCAGAGGAGGAAGAGGAAGATGAGAGGGAAGCATTGATTTGGGTTGTCTCCGTCAGTTCTGTCCGCTCTGCGTCTCCGCGCCTCTGTGTTGAATTCTTGACAAGCGAAAACGAACCGCATGATCCGACCCATCCAGCAACACGACGCCTTCCTTGCCGACATTGCCGCGTCAAAGGCGGATCCGACCGGCTTTCGTCTGTGGTGGCTCGGGCAGAGCGGATTTCTTCTCCAGTGGGCGGGCAGCCACGCGCTGATCGATCCCTACCTTTCCGACTCGCTCACCGCCAAGTACGCCAGCACCGACAAGCCGCACACGCGCATGAGCGAACAGGTTGTGGACCCCGCCCGCCTCGGCGAGATCACCGTCGTTTCCAGCAGTCACAATCACACGGATCATCTCGATGCTCACACGCTTGTTCCGCTGATGCATGTGAATCCGCAGATGACTATTGTCGTGCCCGAAGCGAACCGCACCTTTGTCGCGGACCGGCTCAAGGTCGATGTCACTCGCCTGCGCGGCATCGATGACGGTACCACCGTTCATGCCGGCCCCTTCACTTTTCACGGCCTTCCCGCTGCGCACGACACACTCGCCCAAGACGAACGCGGCCACCACAAGTACATGGGCTACGTCATCCGCTTCGGCCCGCACGCGATCTACCACAGCGGCGACACGCTGCTCTACGAAGGCCTCGTCGAACGCCTGAAACCGTTCAACATCGACGTCGCGCTGCTGCCGATCAACGGACGAGCCCCCGAGCGCCGCGTCGCGGGCAACCTGTGGGGTCGCGAAGCAGCGCAGCTTGCAAAGGCGATCGGCGCGAGCGTGGTGATCCCGTGCCACTACGACATGTTTGAATTCAACACCGCGACGCCCGATGAGTTCGTCGCTGAGTGTGAGAAGATCGGGCAGCCGTACAAGGTGTTGCAGCAGGGTGAACGATGGGCATTATTGCCTTAAGAAACTCTTCGCAATCCGCCACACATCGCCCGCGCCCATCGTCACGACGAGATCACCGGGCTGCGCGATCAGGTTGAGCTGTTCCACGATCGCTTCAAACGGATACAGATGCATCGCCGCCTTGCCGCGCTGGCGCAGACGATCAACCAGGTCGCCGGCCTTCACCGCATGCTGTTCCTTCTTGGTATCGCGCACGAAGTAGATGTGCGGCACGATGACCAGATCCGCTTCGGCGAAGCTGGTGGCAAACTGTTCCAGCAGGAATCGCGTCCTGCTGTGCTGGTGCGGTTGAAACACGCAGATGAGGCGCGTGGGTTTGTAATGCCTTCGCAAGGCGCGAAGGGTGGTTTCCACTTCGGTGGGATGGTGGCCGTAGTCGTCGATGATGGTGATCTGACTCCCCTCCCTAAGAGGGAGGGGAGTTCGAGTGCCGATGAACTGCATGCGCCGATCCAAACCTCCGAATGATTCGAGCGCCGCGGCGATGCCTTCCCACGATGCTCCCGCCCGCTGCGCCAGGACCGCGGCGGCGGCGGCGTTGTAGCACATATGATCGCCCGGCAGCGGCGAGCGCCACTGGGCGACGATCTTGCCTTCATGATGCAGGCGGACGAGGGATGCACTCGAAGCGCTTTCGTCCTCCGCTGCTAAGCCGCAAGCGGCTACTTCAACCTGCCAGTCCGCTTGTGGAATGAACCCGAGCGTTTGCACATCGCACTCCAGGCCGGCCGTGATCGCCAGGCGATGCGACATCTCGTGGTTGATCAGCAGGAACCCGCCATCGTCCTTCGTCGGCAGCCTTCGCGCAAAGACCGTGAAGGATTCGACGATCTCCGTGATACCACTGTAATAGTCCAGATGATCCTCTTCGACATTCAGAATCACCGCGAGCGTCGGGTGCAGATTGTGGAACGAGCGATCATATTCACACGCCTCCGCCACCAGCGTTTCACCTTCGCCGCAGCGGAAGCCGCCGCCGACCTGTTTGCAGGTCGCGCCGACGATGACGGATGGATCAAGCCCGCACTGAATCATGACGTGGCTGGCCATCGAAGTGGTGCTGCTCTTGCCGTGCGTGCCGGAGACGGCGATGCCCACCCGGCCGAT
Source organism: Phycisphaeraceae bacterium (assembly GCA_040902585.1). Classification (GTDB taxonomy): domain Bacteria; phylum Planctomycetota; class Phycisphaerae; order Phycisphaerales; family Phycisphaeraceae; genus JBBDXA01. Next base: position 10,298 of record JBBDXA010000017.1, on the reverse strand, counting down.
CATGAGTTCGCCGAGCATTTTTGAATACTTGATCACCCGCAGGCCGCGACGTTTGGCTTCGATGACTTCGGGGTGGTCGTTCTTAATGGCCGCGCTGATGGCGACCATCTCGACATCAGCGGGCACGCTGTCGGCAGTCTGTTCGAGGGAGACATTGATGCCCGCATCCGTCAACATCTCGATGGTGGGGCCGTCCGCCTGATCGGAGCCGGTGATGATCGCACCGCGTTCCTTGGCGAGCCGTGCGAGCCCGGACATGCCTGAGCCGCCGATGCCGACGAAGTGAATATGGAGCCCGGTGATAGGCAAGGGTTTTCTCGGTTTGCGCGGGGTGGCGACAGGACGTCGCGCGGCGCGGGGGGAAGAGACTTGGATGACCGGGCCGACCTTGGCCTGGGAAGACGGTTGAATCATGGAACACATCCTTGTGTTGCGAGCATTCTACCCGATGACGCAACGTGATGGAAAGCGAAAGAAAAACCCCTCGTTCTATTTCGGCAGGCAAGGGAGAAGAGGTACAACTTTCACGCCCTGACGATCGCGCCGGGTGCCACGCAGCACCGGAAAACCGCTACCATGCTTCGCATGAAGAACGACGCGATCGGGAGCTTCTGTCTCGTGCTGCACGGCCACCTGCCCTATGTGCTGCACCACGGCGTCTGGCCGCACGGCGAGGACTGGCTGTACGAAGCCGCCGCCGAGACGTACCTGCCCATCCTCGCCATCGTTGACGAGTGCCTTTTCTTCAACGCCAGGCCCAAGATCACCATGGGCCTGACGCCGGTCCTGCTGGAGCAGCTTGCCCACGAAGACTTCAAGGCCGGCTTCATCACCTACCTCGTCGACCGCATCAAGCGGGCCCAGGAAGACCGTGCCGATTTTGAAAGAATGAACGACGGCCACCTGGCCCACCTCGCCACGCGATGGGAGACGTGGTTCAAGGAACGACTGGAACAGTTCGAAAAGCTCAAACGCGATATTCCCGCCGCCTACGCCGAGCGCGCCAAAGCGGGACACTTTGAAATCCTCACCTCCTGCGCCACCCACGGCTACATGCCGCTGCTGGGCGAAGACGCCAGTATTCGCGCTCAGATCCGCGCAGGTGTTGCCACCAGCGAGCGCATCCTCGGCTTCAAGCCCACCGGCATGTGGATGCCCGAGTGTGCCTATCGGCCAGGCGGAGCGTGGCAGTCACCCGTCAACTGGGGCGGCACTCCCTATCGCATCGGCGTCGAACATCTCGCCGCCGACGAAGGCATCACGCACTTCTTCACCGAAAATCACCTGATCGAAGGTTCGCGCAGCGAATGGGTCATCAACGACGGCCAGCACCAGAAGGTCGGCTGGGACGAAGCAACGAAATATCCTGCACGCGGCTGGCGCAGCGTTCACGAACCGCACGGCGTCAACAGCGACGGCAACGGCCCGGCCCGCGTCACCGCCTTCGCACGCGATCCGAAAATCTGCGAGAAGGTCTGGTCCGGCACCATCGGCTACCCCGCCGACGGCACCTACCTCGAATTCCACAAGAAGTGGGGCGAACGCCGCGGCCTCCGCTACTGGAAGATCACCGGCAAGAACGTCAACCTCGGCGACAAGCACAGCTACTACCCCGATGATGTTGACGGCAAAGTTCACGCTCACGCTCAGCACTTCTGCGACGAGGTCCGCTCGCGCCTGTGGGAACACAGAAACAAGACCGGGCGGCACGGCGTGGTCACCGCCTGCTTCGATGCGGAACTCTTCGGCCACTGGTGGTTCGAAGGACCGAAGTTCATCCGTGATGTGATGCTCTCGCTCAATGCCGACCCGCACGTCGAACTGAACACCACTGAAGAGATCACGCAGAAATACCCCGCTGACAAAGTCGTCGCCATGCCCGAAGGCTCGTGGGGCGAAGAGGGCGATCATCGCGTGTGGATGAACGATCAGACGCGCTGGATTTGGGAAGTGGAATATCGCGCCGAGGCCTTGTTCGGAAGACTGACGTTCCAGTTGCCCTGGCGGCAGGAGAAAGCGACGGAGCTGCGCAAGATGCTCGAGCGCGCCGGCCGCGAACTGCTCCTGATGCAGGCCAGCGACTGGCCCTTCGTCATCAGCCGGGGCCAGGCGATCGACTACGGCATCAAGCGTTTCGTGCTGCACGCCGGGCGTTTTGAAACGATGGCGGCGCTGGCGGAAAAGATCGCCCGAGGCGAACCGCTGACTTCGCTCGAGGAATTTGAAGTGAAGGACGCGGACCTGCACGACCCGGTCTTCAAGCACATCGATCTGAACTGGTGGAATATGTAGGGGAAGGGACAGAGGGACGGAGGAACGGAGGGACGAAAGGAAAGACATCTGCGCCCCTTTGCCTCCCTTGCCGTCTTCATTCCCTACGTTCCTTCGTTCCTCCGTCCCTCTGTTCCTTCTTTCTCCCATGCGCATCCTGATCGCCACAAGCAATCCGCACAAAGTCGAAGAGATTCGCCAGACGCTGGCCGCGCTGTCGGAGCCGGTGCTGGTGGATTGCGTCGATTTGAAGACCTTGGGATTGAACGTGCCGGACCCGATCGAGGACCAGGACACCTTTGAAGGTAACGCCGCGCTGAAGGCAAGGTATTACGCGAAGGCGTCCGGCCTGCTCACGCTCGCTGACGACAGCGGGCTGGAGGTCGATGCCCTGGGCGGGGAGCCGGGCGTGCGCAGCGCCCGCTATGCGGGGATGGAAGGGCCGCGCTCGGTGATCGATCCGGCCAACAACCGCCTTATGATGCACAAGCTGGGCAGCACGCCGGTGGAGAACCGCAGGGCGCGATTCGTCTGTGCGATGGCGCTGTGTGACGCCAGCGCGGAGAAACCGCTGGCAGTCGTGCGCGGCACGGTGGAAGGGCGGATCCTTACGATGGAGGAAGCGGGGCCGGATGTGAATGGCCGGGGCACGAACGGCTTCGGCTACGACCCGCTGTTTTTCATTTCACGCTTCGACAAGACCACGGCTGAACTCTTGCCCTTGGAGAAGAACGCCATCAGCCATCGCGGCGAAGCAACACGGAAGATCGCGGATGTACTGCGAGCGATGTAGTCATCTCGCTCCGCGAGATGGAATCAAAGCGAGTGCAAATCGCGACAGTTGAACGGTTGGGTGCCACTGTCGGCGTCAATCACTTCTCTTCACGCCTATCCTGAAACTCGATGCCGTTCTGTTCCAACAGCGTGCCCATGGCCTGGAAGTACCGGGCAATCGCGCTGCTGTACTCGCTGATCGCCTGGGCTTCCTGTGCCTTGGCCTGGGCGACGGTTTCCTGGGTGCGCAGGATCAGGTCGACACGTTCGGGTGCGTAGCCCTGCTTGTCGTTCTCGGTGCGGATGTGGAGTTCTCGCAGGCGCTGCGAGGAAGCGCGGCGGGCTGACCGCGTGGTGCCGATGAGTTCGTAGGCCACATCCACGTCCCGCATCGCATCCTTGACCTCGCGTACGACCTGCTGGGCGGTGCGGCGATAGGCGATGATCGTGGCCTGCCGTTCGATCCGCCGCTGTTCGAGAGCCGCCTCAGGCCCGCGGTTGCCGATGGGCATTTCAAACTGAATGCCGGCCAGGTAATCGATGAAGTTGCCGTCGATGCCTTCGTACGCCTTGGCGACGGAGTTGACGCCAATGGAGTTGTAGCGAAGGCCCAGGGCGACATCCAGACGGGGCAACCGCTGGTTGTCCGCGACGCGCTGGCGGATCGATGCGTCCTTGATTTCCAGAAGCGCCCGGCGAAGCTCGGGCCGATTCTTCAAGGCCTGCGTGATCGACTCGACCAGGTTCAGATTGATCGGCGCATCAGGCGGCACATCCAGGGGAAGCACCACGGCTTCACCGGAGAGAGGTAAATCATCGGAGTACATGAGCTGCTTCAAGGCATCGGACGCGGCGCGGAAATCCTGCCGGGCGCGGAGCATATCCGCGCGGCGGAGTTCTTCGCGCGTGAGCACGTCGGCATACTCACCCTTGGTCGCGTCCAGCTTCATGCGCTCCTTCATCACATTGCGATAGGTAATCGTCTCGGCGTAAAGCTTCGACTGAATCAGTAGACGCTGCTTGGCCAGGACCAGGGACCAGTAAACCTGCTCGGTTTCGGCAACAATCTGAAGCATGCGTGCGTGCAGGTCCTGAACCGACTCATCGCGGGCATTGCGCGCCAGCATGATCTGTGAATGCGTCACGTCCGAACCGAAGTTGCGCAGCAGGGGCTGCGTGACGTTCACGGCGACATTGGCGTCATGCCAGTCGGTGACGGCGAAGAAGGAGGGGACGCGCCGGTTGTAGTTGAAGGTCGTGCTGACGGTGACCTCGCCGCCGGTGGAAATGATCTTGCGGATGCCGGTCTCCAGGCCGATCTGCCTCTGCTGCACGCTGCCGAAGACACCGAGGCCGCCGGAGGGCGGGGGATTGGGCGTGTCGAGGAAATTAGCGGTGGCGTTGGAGAAAAAGGTGGCGTCGAAGACGGCCTCGGCTTGTGTGACCTGCGTGTCGGAAATGGCCGGGATCATCTGCGCCAGGCGAATGTCGAGGTTGTTGCGCACGGCCAGAGCAATCGCCCGTTGCAAAGTCATGGCGACAGTCGTGGCCCGGGCGTTGCCGAGCAGATCGCGGCCCGGGTCCAGATCGCCCGGCTTGTAGGAAGCGGGGCCGCCTAGATCATCGATTTCCTCCAGCAGGTTGATTTCCTTGAGGAACTTTTCAACCTCGCTCTCGGGGCGCTGGGTCTCGACTACTTTCTGATCGCCTGCCGCGATCGCCTCGCGGTAGGCCCGCTGCGAAGCGAGCAGGTGCTCGCGCGATTCCTGCTCGAGGGTCCGCGACAAAGGGCTGCGGCAGCCGCCGATCAGAAATAGCCCGACGACGGCGAGTCCCGCCCATCCGATGGTGTGACGAAAGTGCTTCATAGTGAAGGAAGATACGTGTCAGGGATCGCAGCGTCAACGCGGTTTCGTACAACGTACGCCCTTGGGCGGTAAATGGCTTCGCCGCGCGAACCTCGCTACCATAAGGGGCTCACCCGGCTGCCTTGTCTTTATCGGCGAACGGGCATCCCCACACCACGCGGTTTCGTCACCGCGATATCGGAGCTTCAATATGCCTCGCCCCATGACCATCACTGAAAAGATCATCGCCTCTCATGGCGGGAAATCCGACGTCCGCCCGGGCGACAATGTGTGGGTTGACGTCGACGTATTAATGACGCACGATGTCTGTGGCCCGGGCACCATCGGCATCTTCAAAGAACGCTTCGGCAAGAACGCGAAGGTGTGGGATCCTACGCGGATTCCTATTATTCCAGACCATTATATTTTCACGGCGGATGAGAAGTGCCACCGCAATATTCAGATCCTGCGCGATTTCGTGAAGGAGCAGGGGATCAAATATTACTACGACCCCGACTTCCTGAACACCGCCGAGGGTTCGGGCATGCCCAACCCCTACCGCGATCCTACGAAGACCAACTACAAAGGCGTCTGCCACAAGGCGCTGCCCGAGGAGGGCCACTGCCGGCCCGGCGAGATCCTCCTCGGCACCGACAGCCATACCTGCACCGCCGGTGCCTTCGGGCAGTTCGCCACCGGCGTGGGCAACACCGACGCCGCCTTCACCATGGGCACGGGGAAGACCTGGCTCAAGGTCCCGCCCACGATGAAGTTCGTCTTCCACGGCGAAATCCCACCCTACCTCACCGCCAAAGATCTCATCCTCGCGGTCATCGGCGAAATCTCCGTCAGCGGCGGCACCTACAAATCGCTCTACTTCACCGGCGAAGGCATCGGCTCGCTATCGCTGGAAGATAGAATGACTTTAACCAATATGGCTATCGAAGCAGGTGGCAAGAATGGAGTATGCGATGTCGATAAAAAGACACTCGACTACGTGAAGGCGAGGTCCAACAGACCGGAATGGACGGTCGTTGAAGAGGACAAGGACGCGGCGTACTGCTTCGAGTTCGAGTGGGATCTGGCCGCGATGGACCCGCTCGTCGCCAAGCCGCACTCGCCCGACAACAAGGACACCGCCCACAACTGTCGCCAGGTCAAGCTCGACCGGGCCTACATCGGCTCCTGCACCGGCGGGAAGATCACCGACATGATCTTCGCCGCGGCGATCCTCCAGGGAAACACCGTCAAGATCCCCACCTTCGTCGTGCCCGGCTCCACCGAGGTTCACTCCGACATGCTGCGGATGAACATCAAAGGCGAAGCGAAGGCGGCCGGCGAAAAGTCGATCTATGACATCATGGTTGACGCCGGCTGCCAGATGGGCGCCAGCTCCTGTGCCGCGTGCCTGGGCGGCCCCAAGGACACCTTCGGTCGGCTCAACGAAGCGATCAACTGCATCAGCACGACGAACCGCAACTTCCCCGGCCGCATGGGCCACAAGGAAGCAGGCGTGTATCTCGCCTCACCGCTCACCGTCGCCGCCTCCGCCCTGCGCGGCTTCGTGACGGACCCGCGCGAGTATGTGAGTGAGCCGATCGCGACGGGGTCGGCTGGATTGGTTTGATTTTCAAGGCGAACGGTGAAGCCCCAGAGCTCGACTCTTAAGAGCCGAGGCCTGGGGCTTTTTTGATGCGCGGTTTGGGGCTTAAGGGGAAAGGGCGGCGTCGGCGTCGTTGAGTTCGTGGCGGCGGCGTTCGTAGCCGTGCTTGTCGATCAGGGCGCGGGCTTTGGCGAGCTCGGCGCGGTCCTTGAAAAGGCGGGCGCGGTAGAGGTGGACATCGGCCATGTGGAGGGGCATGGGGCCGCGCTGGGCGATGTCGTAGGCTTCGTCGAGGTCAGCGCGAGCGCCGTCGATGTCGCCGCAGAAGTGGCGATGCCAGGCGCGGGTGAGGAGGCCGCGGGGGAGGTGGTGTTGAACGCCGGCGCGCCGGAGTCCGTCCACGGACTGAGCGATTTCGGTTTGGGGATCGCCCGGATTTGGCAGGGCGGTGCCGGTCAGGAGCCGGCGGTAGAGGGCGATGCGGGCGAGGGTGAGGTGGTCGAGAGCGATGTCGAGGAGCCAACGGTTCCGCGCGGCGACGTCACGCGCAAGGGTTGCTCGCCTTTGTACGGTGTCAAGAGTTGGTAAATCGTCTGAATGGGTCACCCCCCGCCAGGCGGCACGCTCGGCGTCCGCCAGCAGCAGGTCGCAAAAATGAAAGCATTGAACCGAATAGAGGAGCGGTAACTCCGGCTGCAATTCCTTCTGCATTTTCTCGGCTTCGCGGAATTGGTCCAGAGTCTCGGCGAAGCGCCCCGCCTGATGCAGGGCGTCGGCCAGTGTCGTACGGTTGCACATCCGTTGAAACGCCTCGCCGCTCTGGTCAGCGTGGGACACGGCTGCTTCGGCCTCTCTCACGGCGGCGGGGAGATCGCCCAGCGTCAGGGAGAGTTCGCTCAGATTGCCGGCAGCGATCGCAGCATTATTCCACCTCCGCTCTTTAACTCGTGCCTGTAAGCCCGCCCGCATCGGCTCCTGGGCCTCGCGCAGCCGGCCCAGCGCTCGCAGGCGGAACGCGGCTACGCTGAGGAGCCAGGATTGATCGCTGGACCGCAGACCGGGGGCGACGCGGGACCAGCGCTCTTCAAAGAAACAGGCCACCGCCCCCAGGTCGGCACCGAACGCGCCGAGCTGCTTGGTGCTGTAGAAACCACCCGCGCGCGCCCCCTTCAGGATTCGGGCGACGTAGACCCTGTCGCGCGCCTCCTGATGCAACCCGGCGAGACAGCCGTGGGCCACAGCTTGATAGAGAGGTTGCAACTGCTCCAGTGTGGGCATCTCTCTTTCATGGGTCGTGTCGCATAGATGCTCGTACAGGCGTTTGTGTCCCGCCTGCCATGCGGTGTGTGATTTCCCGCTCAGAACCCGGGCGAAGTATTCGCGGATCAAGGGGTGGCAGTCGAAGGAATGTACGGTTCCTGATTCATCGCGCAGCACCGATAGGAGCTTCGCATCCTCAAGGCGGGTCAGGGCGATGTTGCGCTGGGCTTCACTCATGCCGACGAGGGAATCCGTCAGGTCAGCAATGGCCGGGGGCTGCAAGAGGGCGTCGAAGCAGTCAGCGGAAGCGGGGCGATCAAACAGGCCGAGCAGGCGAAGCAGGGCGATGGCGCGCTTGCCCTTTTCACCTTCGTCTTCGAACCATTTAACGTACGCATCCATGACACGGAAGGCGTGGCCGCCGTGTTCCTCATCGTCGGCATCCTTGAGATTGACAAGGTCGCGTTTGCGGAGGTCGCCGCCGTGGGCGTCGTGGAGGTATTTGCCCAGCAGGTTCAGGGTGAGGGCGTGGCCTTTGACCTCTTCGACGAGGGTTTCGAAATCCTTCTGCGAGCCGGACTCTTTGCGCACGCCGAGGGATTGAAGGAGATGGACGCCTGCGTTGGTGGAGAGGCGTTTGAGTTCGACTTCGGGGGCGGTCGTCTGGCGGAAGGCCTGGAGGTCGGGCAGGGAGTAGCGGGTGGTGATGATGCACAGGCCGGCGCTGCGGCCGGCGAGGGCGTGGAGGAGGGCGATGAGGCCGTGCTCTTTGAGTTGACCGCGGGTGGGGGAGGAGGGGGAGTACTGGAGCGGTTCGAGACCATCGAGAATGAGCAGGGCGCGGCGATCGGCGACGAGCTCGGCGAGCCGTTTGCCCTTGTCCCATGCGGAGCGCGGGCTGTCAGCCATCGCTGCGTCGCCGAAGAAACGAAGGGCTTCGGCGAGGAAGACGTCAGCGGAGGCGGAACCCTGATCGCGCGTGCCCTGACTGTAGAAGGACCAGGCGTAGACGGCGTCGCAGTCGGGCCAGTCGCGGGCGGCGAGGGTTGCGAGCCAGTGAGCGATGAGAGACGTTTTGCCTTCGCCGCCGAGGGCGACGAAGGTGAGGATGTGGGGGCGCGGTGAGGCGGCCTGCTGGACTTTGGCCCAGGCGTCGTTGAGGAGTTTGAGTTCGTTGTCGCGGCCGATGAGGTTGGTGGGGGCGTATTTCTGGATGCGGGAGATGTCGACCCTTGTCGGCGCAGGAGTGGAGGTAGGGGTTGGAATTGCGGACGTGGGAGCCGGGGCTTTGTGTGGAGGAATGAAGCGGGTGACCAGTTCGTGTACATCGGCGTTGAAGGCGGAGTGCCGAACCTTGTGGCCTTGTTTATCAAATAAGTCCTTAACGCATGCGGGGCATGCCTTGCGCATCGAGCCGAGTTCGACGGCGTCTTCGGCGACCGAGACGATGTTGCGATGGGTCTCCACCGCGAGTTGGAACTCACGGCGGACCCAATCGTTCTCGTCGGCACAGCGATCCAATGCGTTGCGCGTCAGGAGCAACAGAAAGTGGGCACGCAGGGGCACCTCCGTGAGAATTTGAGTTGCCCAGTCGCCGCTGGCAATGTCATCGACATCGAGAAAGACATCGTATCCCTGTTGAGTCAGCGACAGTTTGATAGAACGCGCGAAGCTGCGTCCGACATCGTCGCGGCGGTAACTGATGAAGACTGTTTTCTGACTCATGGGCCCGGTTCCAGAATCGTCAAAGGATCTTGGGCATTATGGCGGATGAGGGGTGAGGTGGGAAGGGGGCGGTTGGGTGGGCCCCAGGCTCGG
>JBBDXA010000017.1:0-715 GCA_040902585.1 Phycisphaeraceae bacterium | reverse complement strand
CTTAAGAGCCGAGGCCTGGGGTTTTGTGATTCGCAGGGTTCAGGTATTATTCTGTTCATGAATCGAGTGCGCAAGTCGGCGGCGGCGTATCGGGCGGATCCTTCCAAGCCTGCGCCGTTTCAGCATTGGTACCGGGATAATCAGGTGTATTTTATTACGGCTCGGTGCCGGGGGCGGTATCGGGCGTTTGCGACGGACGAGGCGAAGGCGATTTTCTGGGAGCAGTTTGAGAAATATACGGTGAAGCACCAGTTCACGCCGTGGGTCACTTCGCTCCTGGATAATCACTGGCACGGAATCGGGTATCTGCTGCGCGGGAGTGATCTTGGGCCGATGATGAAGGGGATACAGGGGGCGACGGCGAAGCTGGTGAATGATTTGTTGCAGAGGCAATTTGAGGGCGGCATGTTAAAGCATGCACCGCCGACGAGTGAGAAGGTGGGCACGCCTTTGGGGCGGCATGTTCCTTTCTGGTACGACTCGCGCAACCAGTCTTATTTCGATGGTTGTCTGCGCAATGAAAAGCAGGGGCGGCTGACGTATCGCTATGTGCTGACGCAGAGCGTGCGTCATGGCTTTTGCGTTGATCCGCGCGACTATCCGCACACGCGGGTGAGGTGTGATGTTGAGAGCGCGATTGCCTTCGCCACTGAGCGCCGGGCTTTCCTCTACGGTGTTCCGTACCGGCGGTATGGTGAACAATGAAGCCCAGGCC
>JBBDXA010000016.1:5996-9338 GCA_040902585.1 Phycisphaeraceae bacterium | reverse complement strand
CTTACCGTGGGTTCGAATCCCACCCCCACCGTTCCATTTTTTTTCACTTCCACTGTGCCGTTGTCGATTCAGCAGGGGCATCTACATCGAGCGATAACGAAGGCGACGTTCACGCAGGTGACGACCGCGGTCAGCCGATAGGGGGAATATGCGAGGTATCCCCCGGCCGTACACGGTGTCACTTGAGAAGCCTTACGAGAGGCCGGTGGAGGGCGACAATCGTCGCCGCGCCGGGCGCTTTCGCGTGAAAAAGATTCACGCTACGCGAGAAAGGCAGGAGGCTGAGGTACTCGACATCTCCGCAACCGGCATGCGGATTCAGATGAAGGGCAGGCTTCAGGTGACGACTGGCGAGTTGTTCAGCCTGACGGTGCGATCGGATCGCTGTGCCGTGGAGGTGCAGGCGAAGGTGATGTGGATCAAGGAAATTGGCCGCAAGGATAATGAGGTCGGTCTCGACTTTCACGATCTGAATCCCAGCGATGCGGCCGCGATCCGCACGATGGCGATCGATGCCAGCCGATCGGTGAATCGCGGGAGCTGAACTCCCCTCGTCATCATGTCGATTGCCACCCAAAGCTCACCGACTCCTGTCGGTGGGTTTACTGCCGCACGGTTTCAGCCATCACCTTCATCCTTGTAGAATGACTGCAAGGGACTTTACATTCACATCACTCGCAAGCTGGAGGTCTCTCATGTGTATCACCCCGTCACGCGCCGCGCGTCCCTTTCTCACCTTCGCTCTGATCGTCGCGGCCCTGTTGAGCGCCGCTGTCCCCGTCCGCGCGGAAGAGGAGAAGGGCAAGATCGCCGCCCTGAAGGATAAGGCGATCGAAGCCACGAAGAAGAAAGTCACCGAGACGCTGGCGGATCTGAAAGAGGCGTCCGGCGTCATCCGCGAGGGCGGATTCGTCATGGGTGACGTTTCGATCGAGGTGGGCCTGCTGCCGTCCGTCGCGGTCGAGTTTCTGGTGAAGGATCGCGTGAGCGACGAGAAGAAGGTCGAGATGCTGGAGAAGCACGAAGACCGCAAGATTCTCACGGCTGTGCTCAAGGCGCTTTTCGCCGCGCAGGAGATGGATGTGGCCGGCTACAAGCTGGAGCGGGTGGAAATGAAAGTTTCACTCTCGCCCAAGACCAAGCTGGTGTTTGTGCTCACGGAGTAAGGCGGCAAGGTAGCATGTTGTTTTCCTTCCACCGAGGTTACACATGCGCACTGCCTTCACCGCTTCGCTCTGCGTCTTCGCGCTCGCTGCCGTCAAACTTTCATTGACGATCGCTGACGGGCCCGCGGACAACATTCCCGCCAACGTCCGCCGCATGCCCAAGCTCGGCGTCGAGGTGCCTGCGGAGAAGCGCGCCGAGCTCGAAACGCAGCTTGCCGCGTTTGATCGCGAGATCAAGGACATCGCCGGCAAGCGCAAGGATACCGCCACCCTCGCGCTGCTGCCTGATGTGCTGATCTATTACAAGGCGGCGCATGATGCGCTGAAGTATCAGGAGTTTCATGCGGAGAAGGAGATTGATGTTGCGTTCGAGTTGATCAAGGAAGGCCGGGAGCGCGCCGCTTCGCTGGCCGAGGGAAAGCCGACGTGGACGGAGCAGACCGGGCTGGTCGTGCGCGGCTACGTGTCGAAGATCGACGGCTCGGTGCAGCCGTACGGTCTGGTGATCCCCGAGTCCTACAGCCGCAGAGGCCCGCGCGTGCGGCTGGATTTCTGGTTTCACGGCCGGGGCGAAACGCTGAGCGAACTCAACTTCATTCAGCAGCGCCGCAAGAGCGTCGGACAGTTCGCCCCCGCGGACACCATCGTGCTGCATCCCTACGGACGGTGGAACAATGCCAACAAGTTCGCGGGTGAAGTCGATGGCTTCGAGGCGCTCGACGCGGTGAAGAAGCACTACCGCATCGACATGGACCGCATCGCCGTGCGCGGCTTCTCGATGGGCGGCGCGGCGGCGTGGCACTTTGCCGTGCATCATGCGGACCAGTGGTTTGCCGCCAACCCCGGCGCGGGCTTCAGTGAAACGCCCGATTTTCTCAAGGTGTTCCAGCAGGAAACGCTCAAGCCCACGTGGTGGGAAGAAAAACTCTGGCACATGTACGACTGCACGGACTACGCGATCAATCTTTCCAATGTGCCGACCGTTGCCTACTCCGGTGAGGTGGACAAGCAGAAGCAGGCGGCTGACATCATGGCGGTCGCGCTGGAGAAGGAGGGCATGACGCTCACGCACATCATCGGCCCGAAGACACCGCACAAGTACGAAACGGAAGCGGCGAAGGAAGTCGAACGCCGCATGGACAGCCTCGCCGCGATTGGTCGAGACGCGATGCGCTGGAAGGTGGACCTGGTCACCTACACGCTCAAGTACAACCGCATGTACTGGATCACGATCGATGAAATGGATGAGCATTGGGAGCAGGCGCGCATCACTGCGGACTTCAGCACCGAGTACGAAGAGGTGAATCGCAACGAATTGTTCGAGGTCTCCACCAAAGGCGTCGCGGCGTTCACGATCGACCTGAAGCCCGGCCAGTTGTACATGGATGTGCGCAACAAAGTGAAGGTGCGGATCGACAAGCAGGACATCACCGGCCTGGCCATCGGCACCGACCGTTCGTTCCAGGCTTCGTTTCACAGGGTGGGTACGCAATGGAAACTCGGCGCCCGGCCGCGCGAAGCGGGACTCGTTCGCAAGAAGCATGACCTGCAAGGCCCGATCGATGATGCCTTCATGGATTCGTTCATCTTCGTGCGCCCCACCGGCAAGGCCCGCAACGAGAGGGTGGAGAAGTGGGCGAAGGAAGAACTCGAGCGCGGAATCGAACAGTGGCGAAGACACTTCCGCGGCGAGGCTCGCGTGAAGGATGACACGGCGATTACGGATGCAGACATCGCCGGCGCGAATCTCGTGCTGTGGGGCGATCCCGAAAGCAACGCGGTGATGAAGCGCATCGCGGACAAGCTGCCCATCAGGTGGACTGAGCAGGCGATAGCCGTGGGCGGTTCCAACTACAACCCGGCTGACCACGCCCTGATCGCAATCCATCCGAACCCGCTGAATGCCGAGCGATATGTCGTGCTCAACAGCGGCTTCACCTTTCGGGAGTATGCCCATCTGAACAACGCCCGGCAAGTGCCGATGCTGCCGGACTGGGCGGTGGTGGATTTGAAGACGCCGCCGAATTCGGTTTGGCCGGGCAAGGTGGTGAACGCGGGGTTTTTCGATGAGACCTGGCGCGTGAAGAGTAAGTGATGTCCTATGAAGTTTAGCGGTCGGGCCGAGTCCGCGAGGCCCACCCGGACCGCGATCATCAAACACACGTGGGCCTCGCGG
>JBBDXA010000016.1:0-5986 GCA_040902585.1 Phycisphaeraceae bacterium | reverse complement strand
CCCCCCCCGCACCGCTAACCATGGAACACATCATGTTTCATCGCATCATCGTCGTCATTGCGCTAGTGGCATCATCCGCCTTCGCCGCGGATCGCCCCAACATTCTCTTCATCGCCGTCGATGATCTGCGCCCCGAGATCGGCTGCTACGGCGCGAAGCACATGAAGACGCCGCACATCGATGCGCTGGCCGCCCGTGGCATGGTCTTCAAGCAGGCGTATTGCCAGCAGGCGGTCTGCTCGCCTTCGCGCACCAGCCTGATGACCGGCCTTCGCCCCGACGCGACGAAGGTCTACGATCTGGAGACGCACTTCCGCAAGACGATTCCCGATGTCGTCACGCTGCCGCAACACCTTCAGAAGCACGGCTACCACGCGATGGGCATGGGAAAGATTTATCACGGCGGCCTCGATGACAAGCTTTCCTGGAGCGAGCCGCATAAGGATCCGCGCGAGGCGAACAGCAAGGTGACGACCTACGCGCTTGCCGAGAGCAACGCGATCATCAGGCGCAAGCAGGCCGAAGCGAAGGAAAAAGGGCTCAAGGGAAAGGACGCGAGCAGGGCGACGCGCGGGCCGGCGGTGGAGTCGGCGGATGTGCCGGACAATGCGTATCACGACGGCGCGCTGGCGGACCTGGCGATCACATCGCTGCGCGAGCTGAAGGAGAAGGAGCAGCCGTTCTTCCTGGCGGTGGGTTTCATCCGTCCGCACCTGCCGTTCGTCGCGCCGAAGAAATACTGGGACCTGTACGATCGCGCGGCGATCAAGGTGCCATCGAACAAGGACTGGCCCAAGGGTTCGCCCGATTTCGCCGGCTCAGGGTGGGGCGAGCTGCGGCAATATGAACCCATCCCCGATCGCGGCCTCGTGAGCGATGCACAGGCGAAGGAACTCATTCACGGCTACTACGCCGCGGTGAGCTATATGGATGCGCAGCTCGGCCGGGTGATGGCTGAACTCGACAAGCTCGGCCTGCGCGAGAACACCATCATCATCCTCTGGGGCGATCACGGCTGGAAGCTCGGCGAACATGGCGCGTGGTGCAAACACACCAACTTTGAACTCGATGCGCACGCGCCGCTGATTGTCAGCGTGCCCGGCATGAAACAGGTCGGCGGCTCGACTTCCGCGCTGGTCGAGTTCGTCGACATCTATCCTTCGCTCTGCGACCTCGCCGGCGTGCCACTGCCGAAGGGACTTGAAGGCACGAGCTTCAAACCGCTGCTGGAAAATCCGAAGCTGGCGTGGAAGAGCAGCGCGTGGTCGCAGTACCCGCGCGGCGCATCAGGCAAGCCGATGATGGGTTACGCGATGAAGACGGAGCGCTATCGCTATGTGCGCTGGGTCAATCGCAGGGATGCGAATGAGACGATCGCGGTCGAGTTGTACGACCACGAAAAGGATCTGGCGGAGAATGTGAATGTCGCCAATGATGCGGCGTATTCGCAGGTGATGAAGGATCTCGGCGCGCAGTTCGAGAAGGGCTGGCGCGGGGCGATGGCGAAGTAGAGCGGTGTAAATCTCGCGTGATGATCGATCTCTTCCAACTTCACGCTCTTGGCATATGCAGCGTCCAACCCTTGCGGTAGTCCCGCTGCACGTACTGCTGGGCGTTCTTCGAGTTCTTCACCTTCATATTCTTTCCATCCCACTCGATCTTCTCGCCCGCGCGGATCGCCACGTTGCCTAAGAGCACCATCTCGCTGAATGCGCCGGCGTAATCGAAGTTCGACAGCGCTGCTGGCCCGCCCTTGCATGCGGCGACGAACTCCGCGTCCTCGTTGGGCACGCGCATGATCGTCCTGGGCGTGCTCTTTTGAAACTCTTCCAGCCGATCCGCGGGCGTCACCTTGAAATTCGTGTTGCCGCGGTTGAACCACATCTTGCCGTGATCGCCGATGACGATGAGGTCCCACTTCTTGACCTGCTCGCCTTCGAGCAGGTCGATCGGGGCGTTGTCCTTTCCACTCTTCCTTCCGTCGTACCAGACATATTTCACCGCGGGCTGTTCGACGCCGCTAGCGCGTTTGCCTCGCGCGGGGAACTGGTAGGTGATGGTGGACCAGCGCGGTCCGGACTCGATGGTGTTGCCTTCAGAGACGGCTTCGACGCTGTCGGGATATTCGAGGTCGAGCGCCCAGTAAGGCATGTCCATGATGTGACACGCCATGTCGCCGAGCGCGCCGGTGCCGAAGTCCCACCAGCCGCGCCAGTTGAAGGGGAGGTAGGCTTTGTTGTAGTCGCGCTGCGGCGCGGGCCCGAGCCAGAGATCCCAGTCGAGCGTTGAAGGTACATCCATCTTCGCCGGCCGCTCGCTCATGCCCTGCGGCCAGATCGGGCGGTTGGTCCACGCATGCACCTCGCGCACCGCGCCGAGCATGCCGGCCTGAATCAGTTCGACGCCGCGACGGATCGGCTCACCCGCGTGGGCCTGGTTGCCCATCTGCGTGGCGACCTTGTACTTGCGGGCTGTCTCGCGCATCACGCGGGCTTCATAGATCGAATGCGTGAGCGGCTTCTGACAGTAGACGTGCTTGCCCAGTTCCATCGCCCAGACGGAGGCGGGGGCGTGCATGTGGTCGGGCGTGCTGACGGAGACGGCATCGAAGTTCTTGTGTTCCTTGTCGAGCATCTCGCGGAAATCGCGATACACCTTGGCGCTGGGGTGTTTCTTGATTGTGCCCGCAGCGCGGTCGAGATCGACATCGCAGAGCGCGACGATGTTGCAGCCTGCGTTGGAAAGATCGTTGACTTCACCCGCGCCCTTGCCGCCGACGCCGATGGAGGCGAGGTTCACACGCTCGTTCGCCCCGAAGACGCTACTGGGGATGTACGTGAACGCCAGTGCGCCGGCGGCGACGGCGGTGGTCTGAACGAAGCGGCGGCGGGAGATTCCAGCGGCGGGAGTGCGGGGGCGGGGGCGGCGAGGCATGGCGATCCTTTCGTTGCGGACGATTCCTTAACAGGCAAACTGCTGACTATATAGAAGTTGCACGTTGGAACGAAATGGTGACACCTTCATGGGCCCTTCCGTGAACCTGTATCATGTCGGGGTTCCATCGAATCAGGAGGCTGTCATGAAACCGCTCGCTTTCTTTCTGTTCGCAATCGGGTCCAGTCTAATCAGTTGTCAAGTGCCGGAAACGAATCCTTCGGCAAACGGAAAGCGTCCGCCCAATATCGTCATCTTCATCGGCGATGACCTGGGTGATGGCGACCTGGCCTGCTACGGGCATAAGGTGCTGCGCACGCCCCACACGTCGCGCCTGGCCGCGGAGGGCATGCGATTTGACGCGGCGTTTCTGACGATTTCTTCGTGCAGCCCCAGCCGGGCGAGCATCCTCACAGGTCGTTATCCGCACAGCACGCGCGCGGAAGATTTGCACGATCCGCTGCCGGGCGATCAGAAGATGATCTCTCAGTACCTGCGCGACGCGGGCTATTACACAGCCTCGATCGGCAAGTGGCACCTGGGCAACGAAGTGCGCAAGCAGTTTGACGACGTCATCGAATGTCAGGCTGCGCCCACCGCCCAGAACACGGTCAAGCTCATCAAGGACCGCCCGAAGGATAAGCCGTTCTTTTTGTGGGTTGCTTCGACTGATCCGCATCGGCCGTACCAGCTCAAGACGATCGACGATCCGCACAAAGCGGAGAACGTGGTGGTGCCGCCGTACTTGCCGGACCATCCGATGATCCGCAAGGAACTGGCGCTGTACTACGACGAGGTCGAGCGGTTTGATGCTTGCGTCGGCAGCGTGCGGGCGGCCCTGGAGGAAGCGGGCGAGCTGGACAACACGATCGTGATCTTCATGAGCGACAACGGCATGCCGTTCCCCCGCGCGAAGACCACGCTCTATGACGCGGGGATTCGCACACCGCTGATCGTGCGTTATCCGCGCGCTGTTCCAAAGGGCGCGGTACAGAAGAATCTGTTCAGCGTGGTGGACCTTGCGCCGACGCTGCTGGCGATGGCGGGCGTGAAGCACAGCACGATGCAGGGCGAGAGTCAGGCGGCGATGTGGTTCGATGCGAAGGCGAAGGGGCGAGATGCGGTCTATGCCGAGGCGAACTGGCATGACTTCGAGCAGTTCACCCGTGCGGTGCGCGATGACCGCTTCAAGCTGGTGCGGAACTATTACAACGATTTGCCCTTGTGGAACAGCGTGGATTCGATCTCTTCGATCACGTGGGTGGGTTACATGGAGATGAAGAAGGCGGGCAAGCTGACGGCGGCCCAGCAGCAGATTTTCCTGGAGCCGCGCCCGCGCGAGGAATTGTACGACACGCAGGCCGATCCGGATGAGTTCGTGAACGTGGCGAATGATCCGAAGTACGCGGCTGACCTGGCGCGTCTTCAGAAGAAGCTGGACACCTGGCGCGAGCAGACGGATGATGCGTTGCCCAAGGAGCGCAAGCCTGATGGCTGGACGCGCGAGGGCGATCCGCTGCCGCACAATCAGCCTTGGTACGACCGGTGGATCAAGCAGGGGAAGAAGAATCAGTTTGAGACGTATTGACCCGAGGCGGAATGACGAATGACGAATGAGGGAATGTCTAATGAATGACCAATGTTCAAATACCCAATACCTAATGGCGGAGGGGGCCGAGAGTGACAGCGATGCCGGCCGAGTTCTGTCATTAGGCATTTCCTCATTGGTCATTCGTCATTCATTAGACATTCCCTCATTCGACATTAGTCATTGGGCATTCACGCTATGAAGCTCATCATCATCACCGAACATCTCGATCAGGTCTGTGCCGACTGGCTCGCCGAGCGGGCGGAGGTCGTGTGGTGCAAGCATGAAGAGGGCGCGAAGCTGGATGAACTGTTGCCGCGCGCCGAGGCCCTGGTGGTAAGAACCTATACGCAGGTGAATGCCGCGCTGCTGGCGAAGGCGCCGAAGCTCAAGGTCGTCGGCCGAGCGGGAGTGGGGCTGGACAACGTCGATCTAAGCGCTTGTAAAGACCGCGGCGTGAAGGTCGTCTACACGCCCGATGCCAACACGCAGGCCGTCGTCGAATATGTCACCGCGCTCCTGCTCGATGCCTACCGCCCGCGCGAGGCAATGCCTTCACCTTGCGATGAGAAGACGTTTCACGCCATGCGCAAGACGCTCGTGGGCACGCAGCTTGATCAGCTCACACTCGGCATCCTCGGCTTCGGGCGCATCGGCAAGCGCATCGGCCAGGTCGCCCACGCCATCGGCATGAAGGTGGTTGCATGCGATCTGCTGCCCGAGGCCGAGCTGCGCAAGGCAGTGCGCTTCCCCTTCGAGTTCGCGACGCCCGCTGAGCTTTACGCACGGGCGGATGTGCTGACCGTTCACGTCGACGGCAGGGCGGGCAACCGCAACTATATAGATGGCGCGGCCCTGGCCCAGTTCAAGCCTTCGTGCCTGCTCATCAACACCTCACGCGGCTTCGTGATCCACGCCGCGGCCTTGCAACAATGGGCGACAGGCGTCGCCGACAAGGGCGGCCGGGCGGTGCTGGATGTGCATGAACCCGAGCCGCCGGCGAAAGACTACGTGTTGTGGGGGTTGCCGAATGTGAGATTGCTGCCGCACCTGGCGTCGCGCACGGGGCCTGCGATGGAGAACATGAGCTGGGTGGTGCGCGATGTGGCGGCGGTGCTGGCGGGGGAGGAGCCGAGGTATCCCGCTTGAGGCGGGAAAACTCCAAAGACGAAAGCTCCAAAACACAAACGAATCTCAAAGGCAGAAATCACAAGGAGGCAATGGCCTGGGGCATCTTTGCCTGTTGAGGTGAAGTGCTGGGAGCGTTGTTCTGGTTTGAGCTGTTGCGGCGATTGAGCAAGCCCGCCCGGCAGGACACTGCAAATCAGGCTGATCGGTTCCGGTTTTCTCCCTGTGGACCGGCCCCGTCCTGTTTTGTTCGCTTAACTCGTCCTGACTCAAAAGTTCGTTGTTGTAACACAATAAGAATGTCCCCTCTCGAACTCATTAGAAGTGTCCCCCATG
>JBBDXA010000015.1:0-9338 GCA_040902585.1 Phycisphaeraceae bacterium | reverse complement strand
GTGCCGAGCGCCGAAGCGGGTGGGCCTCGCGGACTCGGCCCGACCGCTAACCATGCTCAGATGAACATTTCAAATGATGGGCAGCGACACGCGATTCACCGCATCTTCGATGGGCGTGGCGACGAGGTCGTACTCCGCCGCGTCGGTGATCCTGCAGCGCACCAACTCGCCCGGCACCAGCTTCTGCTTCGACTGCACGTAGGTGACGCTGTCGATCTGCGGGGCCTGTTGATACGTTCGGCCGATGTAGAGCTTGCCGCCCTTGCTCACGCCCGTCGTCTTCTTCCCACGCATCTGGGCGACTTCATCAATCAACACATCTAACTCTTGATTAGACGCCGCGATTCTTTCGTTTCGCGCGAAGGCGACTTCCTGCTGCGCGAGCATCAGTTCTTCGACTCGGGCCGCGACCACATCCTCCGCGATTGCGCCGCCCTTTTTCGCATGGAGTGTACCCGCCGGCGTACCGGGCTCGGGTGAATAAGGAAACACGCCCATCGCGTCGAATCCGAAGTCCCTCACGAAGGCGACCAGTTCATCATGTTCCGCCTGCGTCTCGCCGGGATAGCCGCTGATGAAGGTCGTGCGGATCGCCATGCCGGGAATGCGATCGCGCAGTTTCGCCAGAAGGGTCTCGATCAGCTTGCGGCTGGTGTTGCGTTTCATGCTGTCCAGCACGCGATCGTTGATGTGCTGCAAAGGCATGTCGATGTACTTGACCACGCGCGGGAGCCGTGCGATCGCATCGATCATCGCATCCGTGAAGCACGACGGATACGCGTACATCAAACGAATCCACGCGTTGCCTCGTGAAGCCGCTTCGCGATCGAGCGCTTCAAGCATGCCGACGAGGCCCGGGCCGTAGCCGATGTCGGTGCCGAAGCTGGTGGTGTCCTGCCCGATGAGGTTCAATTCGAACGCGCCATCGTCGAAGAGTTCACGCGCTTCCCCGAGGATGCGATCCACAGGCTTGGATCGCATCTTGCCGCGGATGGAAGGAATCGTGCAGAACGCGCAGTTCTGGTTGCAGCCTTCACTGATGCGAAGGTAGGCGTAGTGTCGCGGCGTGAGGCGAAGGCGAGCCGCATCGGACTCGAAATAGCCTTTGCCTTCGTCTTTCTTTTCGTCGAGGTGCCTGGCCTTGCGGGCGAGGGTCGCGTTGGTGGCGATGCTGCTGAAAACGGGCAGGTCCACGCCGATGTCATTGCTCGCCTTCTTGCCGGCACTGGGGCCGCGCACCGCTTCGACGATGCGGTCGCGATCGAAGACACCGATCATGGCGTCGATGTCAGGGCACCACTCGAGCATTTTCGCGCGATGCCTTTGCACCAGGCAACCGGCGACGATGATGCGCTGGATGACGCCGGCCTTTTTCAACGCGGCGGCATGGTTGATCTCTTCGATGGATTCGATCTTCGAGGCTTCGAGGAAGCCGCAGGTGTTGATAATGATGGCGTCGGCATCGGCCTCGTCGGAGACGGGGATAATGCCATCCTGCGCGAGCAGGCCCAGCATTTTCTCGCTGTCCACGAGGTTCTTGGGGCAGCCGAGGCTGACAAAAGCGACAGTGCGGACCTCGGTGCCGGCTGAGGAGGATGTTTTAGATTGACGTTTGGCGGTAGGCATGGGCGTTTTCAGGCGAAGCGGGGCATTGTAGCAGTTCACGCGGGCTGGAACCTCCCGCCTGCAACGGTCAATATCCGGTAGCGGCCCCGGTCCGCCGTATAATCTGCCTTCGGGTCGAGCGCGAGAGCGCATTGAAGTCCGGTGACGCGGCAAGACCCAAGGTATGGAGACCTGAATATGCGAATGCTTGCCACAGTTCTGATTGCCGCGTGCCTCTGGCCGGCGGCGGCGCAGGCCCAGCCGGAGAAGCCGGCGCGGATCATCGTCGAGGAACGCTTTGGCTCTGCCATTCGCAAGGCCCTGGCGACGCGGCCGACGGATGACGATCTTTCCCTCGCCGAGGAACTGCTCACGATCGCCAAAGACCCGGCCACCTCGGGCGACATGCTCGCGGAACTGGCGGACCAGACTTTTCTCCTTGCCAGCCGAGACGCCCTGGGCACGGACCTGGCGCTGGAAGCGATGAACCTGGTGGCCACGACGCTGCCGGACAAGGCCGCCGGTGCTCGGGAGAAGGCGATCCAGTTCCTTCGCCGCAGCGTTTCGGTTGCCGATGGTCCCGTGAGAATTGCTGCCGCGACCCGCTTGATGGAATACTTGGAAAAGCTGGCGGAGGATAGGGCCGCGGCGAGCGACTTCGGCGGCGCGGCGAAGATGTATCAGCAGGCCATGCTCGCCGCCGGCGATGCCAAGCTGCCCGACCTTTCAACTCTCAAAGCAAAGTTCGACGCCGCCTCGGCTCGCGAAAAACTGGAGCTTCGCATCGAACTGGCGATCGAAGCCCTGGCAAAGAATCCTGTCAACGCCACCGCCAGCAGTGAGCTGGTGCAGATTTACACCGTCGAACTCGACAACCCGACGGCCGCGTCGCGCTACACCAAGTACTGCAACGATGAAAAGGCCAAGCGCCTCGTCCCTTTGGCCGCAGGCAAGCTCGACGCCCTCACGTCTGAACAGTCCATGGAACTGGGCGAGTGGTATGAAAAGCTCTCGAGTGAGGCTCTCGTCACCTCCCGGCCCGCGCTGATGAAACGCGCCCGCGCGTACTACGAACAATTCCTCCTGCTGCCCGGCAGCGATTCCATTCAGCAACTGCGAGCCTCGCTGGGTATCGCCCGGGCCCGTGATGCGTGGATGAAACTCAATCCCGTCGAGGCCGAGCAACTGGCGATTCCCGACGAGCGCGGCTGGGTCGATCTGCTCAAAGGCATGGAAGTACCCCGCTATCGCGTCACAGGCCGATGGAAGCGCGTCGAAGAGACTCTCACCGTCGATGCAAGCGATGCCCCCGCCCGCATGATGCTCACCGCCTCGGCGACGGAGGCATACGAACTTTCACTTCGCTTCAACCGGCTTAAAGGCGACGGCGCGATCTCGATCATCCTGCCCGTCGGCGAACAGTCCTGCCGCCTCGTGCTCAGCGGGTGGCACGGCAAAGCATCCGGACTCTACAGCATCGAAGGCGATGAAACCGCGGACCTGACCACCGGCATCCGCCGCAACAGCACCACCACCAATCCCGGGCCACTCTCGAACAGCACCGAGCATCGCCTGACGATCCGCGTCATCAATCAGGGCGATGACGTGACGATCACCGCGATGCTCGATGACAAAGACTGGCTCTCGTGGAAAGGCGCGCGATCCCGGCTGTCCGTGGAAAAGGAGTGGTCGCTTCGCAATGACCGCGCCATCGGCCTGGGCGCGGACTTTGGCAATGTTCAATTCTCCGCCCTGCAACTCCGCTCCCTTCGCGGCGACGCCCGCCTCATCACCAAACCCCCGACACTGCTCGAACGCGGCACCGCTGCTCCCGCCGACGGCTTCGTCGATCTGCTCGAACTCTGGGACGCCACCGGCGACACCATCAGCGGCTCATGGGTCCGCAGCGGCGACGCCATCGGGGTCGATCGTCGCCCTGACACAGCTCAGACGCTCCTGCCCATCATTCCGCGCGGCAACTACGTCCTTCGCGTCAAACTCGAACGCAAAGGAAAACGCCCCGGCCCAGTCGCCATCAGCCTGCCCATGTTCGACACCTCCGTCATCGCCATCCTCGGCGGCGGCGCGAACGGCAACACGCACGGTCTGGCGATGGTCGATGCTAAAGACTACACCACCAACGTCACCACCAGGACCGGCCCCGCGCTCCCTGCTGAAGTTTCCATCGTCGAGTGCCGGGCTTCCTTCGAAGAAGACCAGGCGAAGATCGAGATCGATCTCAACGGCGAATCGCTCATCCGCTGGTCCGGCCCGCGCACGCAGCTCACCGCGCCGCCCGCGATGACTTTCAAAGGCGGCGCGCAGCCCGGCCTGGGCATGGGCTTTTCCGAAGTCACTTATCACGCCGTCGAACTCAAGATGCTCACAGGCTCCGCCAGGTTCACTCGAGCGCCCGCGAACAAACCGGTGATGGTCGATGCCACACCCGTGGATCTGTTCAAGCACCTGAACCTGGGCAGGCACACAACTGCCGGCACCTGGCAGGCCGGGCAGGGGCAGATCAATACGACGGTCGCCCTCGCCAATGGGCAGTCATCGATCATGTTGCCTGTCGCGCTGGAAGGCAACTACGAGTTGGATCTGAAGTTTGCACGAACGCTCGGCCGCGCCGTCGTCACGGTGTATCTCCCCGTTGGCACCGCCGGCGGCGTTGACCTCGTCCTTGCCTCAGCCGACGGCAAAGTCGGCTCGCTCAGCGCGGGCCCGCCTCGAGACGGCGGTGGCGGAGCCAATCAGACCTCCAGCAGCGCGACGCGCTTCGTCAACAACACGCTCTACAACATTCACGCCAAGGTCGAGTCCAAGGCAGGCGACGCGACGATCAAGATCGAACTGGATGGCAAACCCTACCTGCACTGGAGCGGGCCGCTGTCCTCACTCTCGGCTCGAACCATGCCCACGACACATAACAGTCGCGCCGTCGGCATCGCCGTGGTGAACCCGGTTGTCCGTTCGGGCGTGGCCATTCACGACGCTCAGATCAAAATGACCTCCGGCCAGGCGAAGCCGCTGAAGTGAAACTGAAGTCACGTTTGATTCCCGCGCTTTCGACGGCGCATTGTTGACGGAGCCTGACAGCCCCGCTACCCTTCCCCACGCTGAAAAGACGCTCGGATCATCCGCCTATCGTGCCCATGATTCCAAAGCATCCCGTGCGACTCACCCTGTCTGCCACCTTAGCTCAGCGGTAGAGCAATGCTTTCGTAAAGCATAGGTCCGGGGTTCAAATCCCCGAGGTGGCTTTGGCTGCGCGACTGGAAACGCGAGCCGGGATCGACTCGCGAAAAGTCACGGCACCACCGAAAGGAGTTTCGCCCCGTCCGCGGGATGTGTGCTGAAGATGGCCGGACGAACGCCGGTGCGCCGCTCGTACTCCGCCGCAATGTGTTCGCTGACCGCCTCAGTCCCGGCCGTTCGCACGAGGCACACCGCGCAGCCGCCGAATCCACCGCCGGTCATGCGACACCCGAACACAGCATCATTCTGCGTTTCGTTATGGCCGCGGGCCAGATCGACGATCACATCAAGCTCCGCGCAGCTCACCTCGTAATCATCGCGCAGCGAGCGGTGACTTTCGTACATCAGTTCGCCGACCCGTCCCCAGTCACTCTTGCGAATTGCCGCCACCGCATCCTGCGTGCGCTGAATCTCGCTGACGACGTGCCTCGCCCGCTTCTGCTGAATTTCTGAAAGTTTGTTTACACAGGCTTCAAACGATTCGATGCTCAGATCGCGCAGCGAACTCACGCCAAGCTTCGCCGTCGCCGCTTCGCAATCGCGCCTTCGCCGGGCGTACTCGCCGCCTGATAATTCGTGCTTCACCTTGCTGTCAATCACCAGCACCGTCACCTGCGGGTCGCGAAACGGAACGAACTCCACCGCCAGCGATCGGCAATCCAGCAGCAGCAGGTGATCCTTCCGCCCCAGGGCACAGGCGAACTGATCCATGATCCCGCAGGGCACGCCCGCGAACGTGTGCTCAGCATGCTGGCAGAGCAGCGCCTTATCGCGCGGCTCCAGTTTCAACCCCGTCATGACTTCAAGCAACGTCGCGAGCGCCACTTCAAGGGCCGCACTGCTGGAGAGCCCGCCGCCGGTGGGAAGGTCCGCCGCGATCAGCGCATCGAAAGATGAAACCTTCGCGCCGCGATCCTGGAACCCCGCAATCACGCCCCGCGCGTAGTTGCCCCACGCCGGTTCGCCCGGCCGCATCGGTTCATCCAGATCAATCGCGATCACCTGCTCCTGTCGCGTGCTCGCCAGTCGCACCCTGTGTCCCGCGCTCGCGCCGTCGCGCGAAGCATCCGATGTCGAAGGCGGTGCCGCCGCGATGACGACATATCGTTCAATCGCCATCGGCAGCACGAAACCATCGTTGTAATCCACGTGCTCGCCGATCAAGTTCACCCGTCCCGGCGAAGCCACCACCCACCGCGCCGGCCCGCCAAAGCGCGTCTCGAATTCTTCCGCGCAGCGTCGCGCCAACGACGGAAGGCCCGCACCAGCGATAGCGTCCGCTCCGCCCACCCGAGCCGCGCTGGGCGTTTGATGATGTGCCAGTTCAGACATGCAGGGAGTTTACAGTTGCAACCCAGCCAGCGAAAACCGCCAACCTATCCGCACCGGGCAAAGGTGCCGTTACCAGAGGAAACTATCCGCCCCGCACGTTCTTGCCCTCAACCCATCTGGCCGATAATGTTCACACACACCGATGGTTGAAAAACCAGATCGCCACCTTAGCTCAGTTGGTAGAGCAGCGGTTTTGTAAACCGCAGGTCGCCGGTTCAAGTCCGGCAGGTGGCTTTCATGTCCAGCCGTTGCGCCACGTTGCAACTCGCCCCTGTTTCCAAGCCTTTTCCGCTCTCGTTCGTCGCCGCGATCGGCTCGCTTCCGTTGCGCCCTGTTGCGCCGAGAACGCGCTGTTTCGGGCTGCTACTGCTGCGCGCGTCCGTCAGGGTCGGGGCCGCGTCGTGGGTGCCCGTGGCCTTCGCTCGCTCATGATTCGGGCCGGCGGACAGGTCGGGCAGTGCCTCGAGCGCGGAGACTTCATCACCGGCGAGCGAGTGCGTGTAGCGGTCCATCGTCAAGGTGATGGTCGAGTGCCGGGCGAGCGATTGCGCAATCTTCGGATGCACGCCGCCGCTGGCCAGGTTCGTGATGAACGTGTGCCGCAGGGCGTGGAAGTCCACAACGCGGCCCGCGTCGTCGGTCGCCGGGATACCCGCGTCGGCCAAGTCGGCGCGGAGCATGTCGGCCACTTCGTATTCCACGGGCAGATTGAACGCCTGCGCCGCCGGGGCCTTGTTCGTCAGGAATGCCCGCAAAGCGTCCGCTGTCGTCGCTCGCAGCGGAAGGGTATCGTCGCGTCGCCGCACTCTTGTCCGTCGTCTTGGTCGATTTCGTCTTGCGCTGGCCGTCGTGGGTTCACCATGAAGCGATCCACGCGCCACCGGGCCTGCGCTGAAAGAGCGATCCGCTTCCGTTGCCGCGTCTTCGTGTCATGAGTCACCGTCCCTTTGTTCAGGCCGCTTGAAACGGCCGAATCTTCTTTTCAATCTCCGCGCCTGCCTTGTCCTCGGCCACGTCGATTTCATAGTGTGCCTGCAAGCCCATCCAGAGTTGTGCGGATGTGCCGAAATATCGCGCCAGTCTCAGCGCCATGTCCCCGCCGATGCCGCGCAGGCCGTTGACGATCCGCCCGATGTGCTGGGGCGAAACGCCGATGTCCTTGCCCAGCCGGTAGGCAGTAATGCCCAGCGGGTCGAGGAAGTCGTGTTTGAGAATCTCGCCGGGATGCACGGGCTTGAGTTTCTTTCGCTTGCGGGGCTTGCGGGATTTGCGGGGCTTGCGGGTCATGGGGTGATGCCTTTGCCTCAGTGATAGCCAACGATCGACACGTCATGGGGGTTGCCTTCGATCCACCGGAACGCGATGCGCCAATGGTCATTGATGCGGATGCTGTGCCAGTCGGCGCGGTCGCCCTTGAGCGCTTCCATGTGATTGCCCGGCGGCACGCGCAGGTCTTGCAGCGTCGCGGCGTTGTTCAGGTAGCGCAGCTTGCGCAGGCCTGTACGCTGGATGGGCGGGTCGATCCGCTTCACCCGCTCGCGGCGGAAGAGTGCTTCGGTGTCGCGGTCGCCGAATGAAGCGATCATGTGGCGTATAGTAACCTCATTGGCACACATGGTCACGTCTTTTCTTTCGCGCCGGGTGGAATCGGTAGCGCAACAGGGCGCACATGTGCATCGGGGGTTAACAGCTCTCTCGCACGTATTGAGAGCAATACCCGGATGCACATGTGCGAGCTGTTGCGCGTCGGCCATGCTCACCTGCGGAATGCAGAGTGCGATGCCGGCGAAACGCGCGTCCGTTCATATTGAGGCATGAGTTCGGACGGGATGTGCGCAACGATGCCACCGTTGGCTACCCAGTTCATCCTGATTGCAGGATGCTGATTACCGTTGAAGAGATTGAGTCGGTCAGCCGGTTGCCTTGTCCACTTAGGCCGAAGCCAAAGGTCACTCGCAGCGGCCGGCGGTCCGACGGTAAATGATCAGGCGGCACCGACTTTCGGCGCCGCATCGGTTTCGTCATGTAGCCTGGTCATGTCCTTCATCCGCGCCTGCACGGCTTCAACGAAAGCCTTGTCGTTCAGTGTCTCATAGGTCACGCCTTTGTAGCGGACTTCCACCTTGGCGTGCTTGAACATGTCCTCCGCGCTCCCGGCCAGAGATTGCAGTTCTCCTGTCAGCCAGGTCGCGTCGTCCTCGAGCATAAGGCAGTCCTGCCGGTGCTTCGGCGGTTTGCGTTTCAGAATCGGCAGCAGAGCCTCAGCCAGCTTGGCGATGTTCTGGTCGATCTTTTCCTGGAGCTTGCGCTTGGCCCGCAGGCAGGCCCGGTTGAGCATCTTCGTAAGCGTCTGGATCGCCAGCTCAAACTTGGGCTTGTCCTTGAGTCGCAGCAGGGCGCCATAGCTGGGCAGGTGGACGAGGAAGCGCTTGACGATGAATTCCTTGATCCGCTCCAGGTGCGTGAAGTGGTCTTCGATGTTCGTGTTGGCCAGCACGCGGAACTTACTCTCCAGGAGTGCCCGGTTCTCTTCGTCGATGACGCCGACCAGTTCCGCCGGCAGCGTGACGGTTCGTCGGCTGAGGTTCCAGCCGATCATCCGCAGCTCCACAAACTCCAGGTGCGCGGTGAACACGCGCAGTCGCCGCGTGATGTCGAACGGCTGGGGCGGCAGCTCCTTCAGATCGGCCTCCACCGCGGCGAGCGTTTCGTGCTCCACAAGATCGAGCCCGATGATTCGTTCCCCTTCTCCGTCGGGCCCTGCGCCCAGATCGCGTTCCAGGTCAGCCGGCGGCAGGCCCACGCGAATCGCGTTGGGCTTGATCGAGGTGGCGTCCTCGTTGAGTGCATCGGGGCTGGCTTCGATCAGGAGCGGCGTCGGTGCATAGATAAGTGTTTCATCGTCGGCGATGATCACGCCGATGCGAATGCCCGGATGCGTGGTGAGCAGCGTACACATGTTCCGTGCGGTTGATTCCAGCAGCTTGACCGCTTCGATGTCGCCGAATCCCAGCCGGCACACTTCGGGATCGACATCCAGCGTGATGCTGACGGCGAGCGGCCCCAGCAACTTCCATCGCTCCGCCAGAGTCTTGGCAACACGGTAATGGAGACCGGGTGCCACGACGATCAGACGGTGTTTG
>JBBDXA010000014.1:1979-9348 GCA_040902585.1 Phycisphaeraceae bacterium | reverse complement strand
AGGAGCGGGGGAATCGAGGAATGGAGTGCATCGGGGAGCACCATCCCGAAAGGGTGGTGCTATTGGCGCACATAAAACTGTTGTCACCGTCGCTACCATCGTCACTGCCGTGTCCGCCGATCCGCTTCGCCGCCTCCCGGCGGCTCGCTACACCCAAGTGCTGCGGCCAACGTCGCCAGAGAAAGCCGTGCGCTAATAGCACCACCCTTTCGGGATGGTGCTCCAGGTGCTCCCGGTATTCCTGCAATCCGCGTGAGTATTCATCCGTTGCGGTATAATTGCGGGACTACGAACTTCAGGATGCTCTTCATGATCGAATCAACGTTTCGTCGATGGCTGCTGGCTTTACTCGTGACAGCGCTGGTCGCGTGGCCGGTGCTGGCGGAGGAGGATGCCCCGCCGGAGAAGCCCGCTGCCCCGGCCGCCGCCGCAAGTGCCCAAGCCGATGCGTCCGCGACTGCAAAACCCGCCGAAGGCGTCACCCCCGCCGCCCCCGCCGCCCCCGACACCGGCCCGCTCCCCGGCCACTCCAGTCACGGCGAAGCCTTCAACCAGGGCCCGCGCCAAAAAGCCTACCTCATGCCCGGTACCGGGCGCATCAACTTCCCCGTCACGACCAAGAACCCCGAGGTTCAGCGATTCATCAACCAGGGCATCGGTCAGCTTCATGGCTTCTGGTACTACGAAGCGGAACGCAGCTTCCGGCAGGCGGCGATGATCGACCCCGACTGCGCAATCGCCTACCTGGGCATGGCGATGGCCAATGATTCCAACGTCAAACGCGGCAAGCCTTTCATCCAGAAGGCGATGGAGCTCAAGGACAAAGCCTCCAAGCGCGAGCAGATGTACATCGAAGCTCAAAACGCGTATCTGAACGCCGACCCCAAGAAGGACAAGGAACGCAAGCAGGCGTTCATCGATGCCCTCGAAGCGATCACGCACGACTTTCCCGATGACATCGAAGCCAAGGCCTTCCTCGGGCTGCACCTGTGGGAATGGCGTGGCTCGATCCCCATCTCCAGCTACCAGGCGGTCGATGCGATCCTTCAGCAGGTGCTGGCGGCGAACCCCATGCACCCTGTGCATCACTACCGCATTCACCTGTGGGACGGCAAGCGCGCGGCCACGGCCCTGAACTCAGCGGCTCGCTGCGGACAGAGCGCGCCCGGCATCGCCCACATGTGGCACATGGCCGGCCACATCTTCGACAAGGTGCAGCGCTACGACGACGCCGCCTGGCAGCAGGAAGCGTCCGCACGCACCGATCACGCCTTCATGATGCGCGACCGCGTCATGCCGGACCAGATTCACAACTACGCCCACAACAACGAATGGCTGTGTCGATCGCTCATGAGCATCGGCAGGGTGGGCGACGCGGCTGACCTGGCGATGAACATGATCGAACTGCCTCGCCATCCCAAATACAACAACGGTGGCGGCAGCAACACCTACGGCAAGAGGCGATTGTTCGATGTCCTGGAACGCTTTGAGATGTGGGATGAAATCCTCGCCTGCACCGGGAACGTGTACCTGAGTGCGGAGGATGACAACGATCGCATTCGCAACCTGCGCATCGGCGGCGTGGCTCTGCTGGCCAAGGGCGATCGCCCCGGCGCGGAGGCAATGGTCGCGGAGCTTGATACGTTTCTCACGGAGAAGAAAGCTGCCCAGGACAAGGCCGGCGACGACGCTGCGGCGAAGGCCACCGAAGAAAAGAAAGATGAAAAGGCAGTCACCAAGGCCCGCGAAGACGCCCGCAAGAAGCTCAACGATCCTGTGCAAAAGGCCGAGACTGCGCTGAATGAAATCCGCGGCTGGCTGGCAATGGCGGACGGAAAGAAGGACGAAGCCATCAAGCTCATCGAAGCGGCCAAGGACACGCCCAAGTGGCGGCTTGCTTACGCCTACTTCGAAGCAGGCGACGCCAAGAAGGCCGAAGACACCGCCAAGGGCGAAGTGAGCAAGCGAAAGAATCAGACCCATCCGCTGGCGGTCCTGGCGGATATCCAGTTCCGCGCTGGACGCAAGGACGCGGCTGTCGAGACCTTCAAACAGCTTCACGAACTCGCCGCACAGGTGGACCTGAAGGCTGCCCCGTTCGCACGACTCGCGCCGATCGCCAAAGAAGTCGGCCTGCTCAAAGAAGACTGGCGGCCCGCGCTGACCCTCCGCAACGACAGCGGCATCCGCCCTTCGCTTGATACGCTCGGGCCCTTCCGCTGGTCGCCCTCACCCGCGCCCTCCTGGAAGCTGCCTGATGGCGATGGCAAGATCGTCGGCCTGGACCGCTACCACGGCAAGCCCGTCATCGTCATCTTCTACCTCGGCTACGGCTGCGTTCACTGCACCGAGCAATTGAACGCCTTCGCCCCGATGGTGGAAGAATTCACCAAGGCCGGCATCGAGATCGTGGGCGTCAGCACTGACAACGTGGTTGACCTGCACAAAGCCTTGAAGCCCGTGGAAAAGGACGGCGGCTTCGCGTTCCAGCTCGTGAGCAACGCCGACCTCTCCATCTTCAAGGACTACCGCGCTTACGACGACTTCGAAAAGCAGCCGCTGCACGGCACGTTCCTGATCGATGCCAACGGCCTGGTCCGCTGGCAGGATGTGGGGTTTGAGCCGTTCATGGATGGGAAGTTCCTGCTGAAGGAAGCGGGGCGATTGCTCAAGCTGCCTGTGAAGGGCGGAAGCGGCAGCGTGGCGAAGACGAGTGAGTGACGGATGGATGGATGGATTTGATTGATTCCCCTCCCTCTCAGGGAGGGGTTAGGGGAGGGTCGGGCGGACGGAGTACGAGGGGCAACCTTTGAAACTAATTAATAGTCATGCCCCTCGCCCCAACCGATATTCCGGACCGTGCCTTTCATCGCATGTGCGTCCGCTGTCACCAATGGTGCCAACCGAGCGAAGGCTCAGATTGCATTCTGCCTCGCGTCAGTCCGTTTGCCGGAGCTGCTTCAATTGCAGGTATCGATCGACCCGCGCGATTCATGTGCTTCCGGTGCCGACGCAAGAGAATGGTGCTGCGTGTCTGGATTGCCGTGGTGCTGGGCGTTCTCGTCGGCCTTGCGGTGATTTATCGTTTGCTTGTCGGGGCATGACGAACCGTTTTCGTTGACGCACTTTGCGCGCCCCACGCCTCCGCTCACCACCTTGCAATCCGCTCGACAGCCCCTCCCTGGGAGGGAGGGGAGTCAATCAACGACCTCACTCGATGTCGCGCACCCCGCGGCCTACTTACTGGCCTTCTTCCCCGTCTCGATCGTCACCGAAGCGTTCACGTTGTTCACGCTCACTTCGATCTTGTAATCGCCCGGCTCGATGGGAATCGCCACTTCCTTTTCGCCGTCGCGGTTGAGCTTGGCGATGGGAATCTTCTTCACCGGCTTGCCCAGCTTGTAGAGCGTCAGGACCATGTTGCCGCCCTTGCCCTCGGCGGAGGCGATCTTGATCTTGAAACGCAGGGCCTTCTCTTCGGTTTTGAACTCTTCGCTGCCGACGTAGGTCGCCCCCGCCACGGCCGGCGCCCGCGCGGTGATCGTCAGAATCGGCGTCCACTCCACGCCGCTCTTGTCCTTGGGCGCGTCTTTCTCTTTGGTCGTCTCTTTTTTCTTGTCCTGGGCCATGGCCGCCGACGGCATGCCGAAGAGTGTACACAAGAGTCCCAGAGCAAACACACGGCTGATTCCCGCAACGTAACCCATGGCAGGTTCCTTTCGAAGTTGTCGATCCGCCCAGACGAGAGGTGCCGCCGAAGTGACGGCCCAGCCAGATTATCAGGTGGATCGCCCAGACGCCAGTGAAATGTGGCGGCGAAGCAGGACGGGGACGCTATTGCGGATGGAGAGGAAGAGCCTCATAAGCGGAATTTTTTCTCCAATTTACCTTGTCGTTACAGGGATGTGGTGGTATTTCTATGAGGATTGTTCACGTACGGGGCCGGCAGCGCCTGGGTGGATTCTCAACCTCCTGCTGTCGAACCCTTCCTTTCGGGGAGAAGGCAGTCATTCGGCCATGTTCGCCATCGCCAATCCATCATGAAGAGAATTGATCGCGGTGTCTGTCGGTATTCGCCGCTCGCCGCTCGTTTCGTATCCCATTCACCCTTTTCTGGCAGGAGAGTGTTCCATGATCAAGCAACGTCTGATGGTATTGCTGGCCTCGTTGTCGCTGACGGCGGCGGCGCAGGCTGTGCCCGTTCAGTTCAGTTTCACGCAGACCGATGCGTCCACCGGCGGCGGCACGCTGACGCTGCTGACGCCGATCACGGTCAGTTCCACGGCGGGGCAGTTCACGATGGGCCCGACCGCCGCGCCCGCGGCGGCTCTGAATCAGAAGGATCCGAACCTGGTAGGCGGGGCGATTCCCGCCGGCGTGGTCGGGTACATCAACGACCAGGACACCTCCGGTGCCGCAGGTTCGCTCAAGGGCGTTCACCTGGGCTGGAGCGGCAGCTCCATCCTGAGCGTGGGCGACGGCAACGGCAACACGTTCGCCTTGAACGTGCCGTTGACGGTGCGCACGGGCGATATCTATTCCTACTCGATCAGTCTGTTCGACGACAACAGCGGCGTCGGCGGAACGAACGACGCGGTCAGTGCCGGGGCCGTGGCGGCCATCGCCGGGTACGTCGGCAACGACGGCAGCGGCCATCGCCACACGCAGAACGGCACCAGCAACTACACGGCCGGCCCCAACGCGTTCACCGTCATCCAGTCCGGCGCGGGCACCCTCGGCGGCGATGCCAACAACGACAACCTGGGCATCACCACCGCCCTCCGGCAGCCCATCGGCGGCGCGACCCTCTTCGTCGATACGGTCACGCTCAACGTCCGTCTCCAGTCCGACGCCCTCACCCTCAACGGCGGCGCAGTCACGCAATACAACGCCGCCAGCGGTAAGACTTTCCTGGACATCGGCCCCGTGGCGCAGGACGTGCAGGCCGGTCACATCGGCATCACCGGCGCGGCCAGCGGCGCCAACGGCCAGAACCTCGCTCCGATCTTCGTCAGCACCGTTGACGGCGTCTTCACCATCGCCATTGACAACGTCAATCAGACCGGCACCACGACCGGCGGCATCGACTGGCGCGACCGCGGCAACTCCGCCAACAGCGGCAGCGACCTGGTCGATCTGGGCGAAGACTTCGTCAAGAACAACGGCGGCATCATCCGCGTCACGCTCGATAACCTTGCCGCCGGTGCCTACGAGATCACCTCGTACCACAAGGATTCCGGTTTCGCGCAGAGCGAAGCGATCGGGATTTTTGTCGACACCGGCGCGGGCTACGTCGATACGCTGGCCTTGGGCAACGCCTCTTTCAACACCGCCGTCGGCACTCTCACGACCGACCAGGTGGCCATGACCAGCGCGACCTTCAGCTTCTTCACCGACGGCTCGGGCCCCGTCCGCATCGTGTTCGACGGCCGACTCGCCAACGACACCGAAGTCCCGCTCAGCGGCCTGTCGATCATGCTCGCTCCCGTCCCCGAGCCCGCCACGCTTTCCCTGCTCGCCCTGGGCATGGTCGGCGTCCTGCGCCGCCGCTCGGCGATTCGCGCCTGATCGTTCGCACCCCTTCATCTGATAGGATCATTCGCGACCCCGGCCTTATGGTCGGGGTCGCTTTCATTCGTTGCTCGTATGTATTCCGTGTGCCAGATGCACCGCCCTTCCGGGACGGTGCTCCAGTCTGATTGTTCGCTGCCGAAGGAACCGCCCAATGACTCATCGCATCCCGCCGCGCCTTTTCGTCGTCGCACTCCTGTTGGCGCTATCCTCTCCCCTGCCCGGACGCGCTGCCGCCGAGCTCCCGCATCCGATCAAAGGCTCGCTGGTCATCCACGGCGGCGGCAAGCTGCCTGACAGCGTGGTGAAGGAATTCGTGAAGCTCGCGGGCGCTGCGGAGGCGAAGCTCATCATCATTCCCACGGCCGGCCTGACGAAGGAGGAAGTCGAAGCGGAGAAATATGTGAAGGCCTGGCAGGCGCGGGGGTTTGAGCATGTGACGGTGCTGCACACGGTCAGCCGCGACAAGGCGGGGGAGAAGGCGTTCGTTGAACCCTTGACGAAGGCGACGGCGGTGTGGTTTGAAGGCGGGCAGCAGTCGCGACTGGAGTCTACTTATGTCAACACGCTGGTCGAAGAGGAACTATACAAGGTGTTAGACCGTGGCGGCGTCATCGGCGGTTCATCAGCGGGGGCGGCGATCATGTCGCGCACCATGATTCGCCAGGGCAATCCGGCCCCCGAAATGGGCTCGGGCCTCGGCCTCATGCCCGGGGCGATCATCGATCAACATTTCAACCAGCGCGAGCGCAAGGTGCGACTGCTGGCAGCGCTGAAGGAGCATCCGGGCCTCGCGGGATACGGCATCGATGAAGGCACGGCGCTCGTCCTCAAAAGCCGGTTCATGCGCGTGGTGGGCGAAGGCAATGTGACGATCATTCTCGGCGCATCGAAGACCCGGCCGGCGCGGGAAATCGTGCTGAAAGAGGGCGGTTACGCCGACCTGATGGCCATGCACCGCGCGGCCATCGCCCGCGCCGGCGACACTTTTCCGCCCGCGGAATTGCCTGTGCCCAAGGCCCTGGGCAAAGGCACGCTCGTGATCGTCGGCGGCGGCGGCACGCCTGCCGAGGCGCTGAAGGCGTTCATCGAAGAGGCGGGCGGCGTGGATGCTCCGCTGGTCATCATCTCCAACGCCCTGGGTGATGAGGTGCCGGCTGAAAGAGTCGGCGAGGTGGGCATGCTGAAGAACGCGGGGGCGAAGAACGTGAAGGTCATCCACGCGAAGTCACTTGAGGAAGCGGGTTCCCGAGCGATCACGAAGTCGCTGCGCGAAGCCAAAGGCATCTGGTTCAGCGGCGGCCGGCAGTGGCGCTTCGTCGATGCTTACGAGAACACGCCCGCGCTCAAGGCGATCCATGAAATGCTCGAAGCAGGCGGCGTCATCGGCGGCTCAAGTGCAGGGGCGACCATCCAGGGCGAGTATCTCGTGCGCGGCGATCCTTTGGGTAATACCAACATGATGGCGGAGGGTTACGAACGCGGGTTCGGGTTCCTCACCGGCGTCGCCATCGACCAGCACTTCGCCCAGCGCAAACGCTTTGCCGACCTGGAAGATGTCAAGCGCACCTTCCCGCAGCTCATGTGCCTGGGCATCGATGAATCCACCGCCATCATCGTGAAGGGCCAGACGGTTCGCGTGGTTGGAAAGAGCAATGTG
Organism: Phycisphaeraceae bacterium; assembly: GCA_040902585.1. Taxonomy (GTDB): domain Bacteria; phylum Planctomycetota; class Phycisphaerae; order Phycisphaerales; family Phycisphaeraceae; genus JBBDXA01. Next base: position 2,117 of record JBBDXA010000014.1, on the reverse strand, counting down.
TACATCTACGACCGCGCCAAGTTGGAGGGCGGCGAAGCGAACTACACGAAGCTCGCGGCAGGGGAGAAGTATGATTTGAAGGCGAAGAAAAAGGTTCAATAAAGCCGCGACCGGTGGTCGCGGTCTGAACGGGCGACC
>JBBDXA010000014.1:0-1969 GCA_040902585.1 Phycisphaeraceae bacterium | reverse complement strand
GGGCCCGCGGCTTTGTGTCAAACATTATTGGAGATCATGTCATGTGGAAGACCGTCGTATTGCTTCTGCTGTCGAACATATTTATGACCTTCGCGTGGTACGGCCACCTCAAGCACAAACAGACCGCGATCTGGATCGCGATCGTCCTGAGCTGGTTCATTGCGTTCTTCGAGTATTGCTTCCAGGTGCCCGCCAACCGCATCGGGCACAACGCCGGCCTCACGGCCGCCCAGCTCAAGACGATCCAGGAGGTGATCACGCTGGCGGTCTTCGTCGTCTTCGCGTGGTTCTATTTGAAGGAAGCGATCCGCTGGAACGTGATCATCGGCTTCGTGTTGATCTGCATCGGCGCGACGTTCATTTTTGAGCCGTGGAAGAAGGACACGATGCGCGTGTTTGATGAGAAGCAGGGGGTCGTGGATGTGGCATCGCACGACGAACCATAAAGCCGCGACCGGTGGTCGCGGTCCAGCGGCGGACGCGGGTTCGTCAGATCTATGCAAGTTCGGTGACATGGGGCCTGCCGCGCCCCGCGACCACCGGTCGCGGCTTTATGCTTCTTCCAGTTCTTTGATTTTCTTCCTCACCGCGATCTTGTCAGCCGGGCTCATGCGGTCGAGGATGAGGACGCCGTCGAGGTGATCGTATTCGTGCTGCCAGACGCGGGCGGGCAGTTCATCGCTGGTGAGGGTGAATGGTTTCCCGTCCAGGCCGGTGGCGGTGATGGTGATCGCCTTAGGCCTGCGTATGTCCGCGCGAATGTCCGGCAGACTGAGGCAGCCTTCTTCGTAGTCTTCCACGTTGCGGCTCGGCTCTTTGAGCGTGGGGTTGATAAAGACGCGATCGTCTTCAGGTTCACCTGTCGGGTTAGCGACGAATAGACGCCAGGAGAGGCCGACCTGCGGCGCGGCCAGACCGACGCCCGGGGCTTCATGCATGAGCTGGAGCATCTTGATGGCGACGGCGCGCACCTCATCCGTAATCTCCGCCACGGTCTTCGCCTTGGCGCGCAGGACGGGGTGCGGGTAGTTCACGATTTCGAGCTTGTTCGGGTCGATCGCCATGTCGCTGAAATAGTAGCAAAGCTCATGCACTGGGTGTGCATGGGTTCGGTTGCGAGCGCTGCCTGATCGTCGTATGATCCTGTTTCGTTCAACAGGTGCTCGCCTTCGGGCGGGTGAAAAGGGAAGTGGAGTGCGAGTGAGGCCCGGCCTTGCTCCAATCTCCCGCGGACGCGCCGCCGTGATGGGCATGAAACGTCCCGCTCAAACCAGCCACTGATTCGCCTGCAATGGGTGAGTCGGGAAGGCGAGCGGGCAGCCCTGAGCCGGAAGACCTGCCTGTCGAACACCCGTGGTCCTCGCGAAAGGGACGCGGCGGGTTCGACCTGTTCATTCCCCTTGGGACAGTGTTCCCGTCGATTCACGTCTCCGCTTGGGCGGTGTTTTCTCTATTGAAGCCAAAGGGGCGGCCCCGCGCGAATCGGGACCGGGAAAGGAGTCGCCCATGCGACGCCAGCTTTTTTCCATTGTGTCGGTCGGTCTGTTTCTTCTTCTGCCTTCGATGAAGGCCCACGCGCTGACGCTCGATGACATCACGTTCTACGTGGGAACCGGTGCCAACCGCGCTGGCCTGGTCATCGACTGGGCGGACGGTCTCGATCCGCTCATCTGGGGCTATCGCTGGGATGGCGCAGCCACCAGTCAGCAGATGTTTCACGACATCGTCATGGCGGACCCGCGACTGTTCGCCAAAGTGTCCAATCAGTTCTCCTTCGGCGAGTTCATCTTCGGCATCGGCTACGACCGCGATGACGACGGCTTCGCGATCTCCGACTCCACCGTCTTCACCGACGGCCTGTTCGAAGGCAACGCGACGGATGGCGCCACCGCATCCGATGCCGATGACAGCTACGTCGAAGGCTTCAACACCGGCTTCATCGCGTCCTTCGTTTCCAACGGCAATCCCT
>JBBDXA010000013.1:0-9440 GCA_040902585.1 Phycisphaeraceae bacterium | reverse complement strand
GCCCACCGGGCGTGGGGAAGTCCAGTTTCAGTCGCAGTAGTTGCGAGCAGTTCACTTTTCGCCACTTGCCTTCGTTTGACCCTGGAATTGGCTGTCATTCCTGAATGGCACCCCATGAACCTGCTCCACGATAAGCTGGCAAATAGGAGCCTTGGGGTAAAGGAGAATTGGAATGGTCCCAAGATTAATCAGTTCGAGGGTAATGGTGCCCGTGAACCCCGCGTGGATCGTAGGGGCCGTAAAATGTACAAGCAGACCGCATCGTGCATACGAGCTTCGCCCCTCAACCCTAGCGGCTAAACAAGGTGAGTCGGTGGAATCGATTACCGGCAGTTCAATCTTTTCCAAGGTTTTGCAGTTGACCATCAAGCCAGGTTTTAGACTGAATGGCTGATCATCCGTTATCTCGCGGCGTTCAGAATTGGGGCCGAACAGTTTCGCGAATCCACCCCGCCGGAGATCAATATTGATTGCCAACCCCTCTTTGAACCAACTCACTTCACTGCCGAGATGAAGATCAACCGAACTGGTCTGATAGGGGCACTCCTGCGTTTGGACGGACAATTTACGAGGCGAAGGCTCTGGGGAGATTTTCAGCCACCCCTTGTCAAGTGCCTCGTGAATGCTGACATTTGACAGGATCATTTACCACGGAGATCAGATTTTTTGACCGCAATGATAGCGCGATCTGATGTTGGCAGGACGGCGAAAATGCCGCCCTCATCTTCGAATGTCATAACCTTTACCGCTTCGTTATCAACGCTGTCTTCTGGCACAAAGACAGACATGTCACCATAAGTGACGGCCCGTTCATCGCTGAACATGCCCTCAGAAATATCACATTTGAGCCAGTCTTCAGACATGCAGTAAACCTCCTTGTTTGGGGCAGGCGCATCCGTGCGAACAGAATCATTATTTAATCGAACCGAGGACATGGTACTGCTCCACAATTTCAACACAAATTCTTGATGCCATTCTCCACACGGTTGTTGACATCCTATCATTATCCTAACTAGCTTAAGCTGGGTGTCAACCTCTCTCGCAAAATAGTTGCACTTTGAACCGCCATACTTGCGAAATTGTGGCTCGCCCCGCAAGTCGCCATGGGCAGATTTTCCGAGGCAGGCATGCTTCAGTCGCTACGATGGATTGGCCGCTCCCCGCCTCCCGTTTCCGTGCGGGCCTGCTTCCTTATGAAACCGCGAACACTCCTCATTGCGGCCGTTCTCTTTTGCCTCCCGGCCCACAGCCGCGCCGAGTCGCCGCGTGCGCCCGAATCGGTCAACGCCTTCCTTTCCAATCAATGCCTCGATTGTCACGACAGCGCGACGAAGAAGGGCGGGCTCGATCTGGAAACGCTCTCGCGCGATCTTTCAGCGAAGGGCGCGATCGACAAGTGGATCCTCATTCACGATCGCGTCGAGTCAGGTGAGATGCCGCCCGTCAAACGCGAGCGGCCGGCGAAGAAGGAAGTCGATGCGTTTCTCACTGCCCTCCGCCCTCCGCTGATTGCCGCCGATCGCGCCTCCAAGGAAGCGCAGGGGCGCACCGCCTGGCGCAGGCTCAATCGCTTCGAGTATGAAAATGCCCTGCGCGATCTCCTGCACGCGCCGTGGCTTCAGGTCAGTCCGATGTTGCCCGAGGATGGCGAGGCTCACCGGTTTAATAAGGTGAGCGAGGCGCTGGATGTGTCCCACGTGCAGATGGCGCGATATCTGGCTGCGGCTGAGTATGCGATGGAGCAGATTCTTGAAGCCCATGATGCCGGCCCGAAGAAGAGCATCGTGCGCTACTACGCGTGGGAGCAGTCCGCGTTTTATCGGCGGGTGAACTTCAACGAATTCAACCGCAGCGCCGAGCGCGCCACCTTCCCGATGCGCGGCTACGAGGCGGCCGCGGACGTGCTCACCGGTAAAACGAAACTGACCGATGCCCCGGCTGAAGCGAAGCTGCGGCAAGAGCAGGCGATGGGCGTCGTCGCCAGCACCTACGAACCGCTGGAGATCAAGTTCAACGGGTTCGAGGCCCCTTCGCCCGGCCGATACAAGCTGCGCATCAGTGCGTACTCGTTCTGGTCGCACCCGGTTAATGAGAAGCAGTATTGGAAGCCCGACCGCGGCAATCTTTCCAAGGGCCGGCGCGATGAGCCGGTCGTGCTCTACGCCGAGACACCGCCGCGATTGCTGCGCCGGCTGGGGGATTTCGACGTGACGCCGGAACCTGAAACGCGCGAGATTGAAACCTATCTTCTCACCGGCGAGACCATCAGGCCTGATCCGCAACGGCTGTTCCGTTCGCGCCCGCCCAACTGGCACAATCCGCTCGCGGAAAAAGACGGCATGCCCGGCGTCGCGTTCCGCTGGCTGGAAGTGGAAGGCCCGCTGCATGACGCCTGGCCGACAAAGGGTTACACGCTGCTGTTCGGCGACCTGCCGCGCAGGCCGGTCGAAGGCAAAGCGGGGCGAATGGAAGTCGTGAGCGCGGAGCCGAAGAAAGATGCGAAGCGATTGCTGGAAGCTTTCATGGCTGCGGCCTACCGCAGGCCGATGGCGCCGGAAGAATCGCAGCGCATCGTGAAACTGATCAACGCGCTGCTTGACGACGGCAGTCCCTTTGAAGAGGCCATGCTCTGCGGATATGCGGCGGTGCTCTGCTCGCCGGGCTTTGTCTATCTTCAGGAGAAGCCGGGCGAACTGGATGATCACGCCCTCGCGTCGCGGCTTTCGTTTCTGCTGTGGAACTCCGCGCCCGATGACGAGCTGCGCAAGCTCGCGACGAAGGGCGAGCTGCACGCGCCTTTGGCCCTGCGCGAGCAGACTCAGCGACTGCTGAACGATGAACGCTCCTCGCGCTTCACAAACGCCTTCCTCGATTACTGGCTCGACCTGCGTCACATCAACGCCACCTCGCCTGATGCGACGCTGTATCCGGACTATTACCTGGATGATCTCTTGGTGGAATCGTCCGTCGAAGAGACGCGGGCCTTTTTCAATGAACTGCTGCGGAAAGATTTGCCGGTGCGTCATCTTGTGTCGAGTGATTTCGCATTCGTGAACGAACGGTTGGCGCAGCATTATGAATTGCCCGCGGTGAAGGGCGTGGCCTTGCAGCGCGTGATGTTGCCAAAGGAAAGTCCGCGCGGCGGCCTGCTCACACAGGCGAGCGTGTTAAAAGTGACGGCCAACGGCACGACGACATCGCCGGTGGTGCGCGGGGCATGGGTGATGGAGCGGATTCTCGGCAAGAAGCCGCCGCCGCCGCCGGCGAGCGTGCCTGCGGTTGAGCCTGACACGCGCGGGGCGACGACGATCCGCGAGCAGTTGGATAAGCATCGCGAGCTTGAGAGTTGCAACGCCTGTCACGCGAAGATTGATCCGGCCGGGTTCGCGCTGGAGAGTTTTGATGTGGTGGGCGGGTGGCGCGAGCAGTACCGCGCGACGGCGGGCGGGAAGCGGGCGACGGGTTTTGGGAAGAACGGGCAGCCGTTCGAGTTTCACACGGCTCAACCGATCGATGCCAGCGGAATACTGCCGGGCACCGGGGGCACCGGGGGCGGCGGGGCGTTCAAGGATATTCGCGAACTGAAAGCCCTGCTCCTGGCCGATGAAAGGCAACTGGCGCGGAACCTGGTCCGGCAGTTCACGGTGTACGCCACGGGTTCAGCCGTGACCTTCGCGGATCGGGCGGAGGTTGAACGTATCCTCGACCGCGCGGCTGACAAGGAGTATGGGGTACGATCGTTGCTGCATGAGTTGATTCAGAGCGAGCTGTTTCGCAAGAAGTAAGAGATCGCGCTAAGTACGTGTGTGAGAAGCGTAGTCGTGGAGCACCGTCCCGGAAGGGCGGTGCCAGAGGCGTGCGGTTTTCGCTGGCATGCACCACCCTTCCGGGATGGTGCTCCAGCCTTCTCACACACGTTCTTAGCAATACTCTGACCTCCTCACTGAGGACCTGATGATGACCAAGCGAACGACAAGCGGAATGAACATCACCCGCAGCGCCCTGTCGCGCCGCCAGTTCCTGCGCGGCACCGGTGTCGCCCTCGCGCTGCCGATGCTGGACCTGATGCAACCCGCCTTCGCTCGCGCTGCGGCGGTGGGGGGCGCGGAGCAGACGCCGCGGCGCATCCTTGCCATCTGCAACAACCTCGGCCTCCTGCCTGAGCAATTCTTCCCCGACCAGAAGGAAGCGGGCAAGGATTACAAGCCTTCGCCTTATCTCGAACTGCTCAACGCCCATCGCAAAGACTTCACCGTCTTCAGCGGCGTCTGGCATCCGGATGTGGATGGCGGACACCCGGCTGACAACTGCTTCCTCACCGCTGCCCCGCATCCCGGCTCAGGCAGCTTCCGCAACTCGATCTCCATCGATCAGCTCGCCGCCGAAGAGATCGGCCACCTCACGCGCTTCCCTTCGCTCACGCTCGGCGTTAACGTCAAGCAGGGCGAGCGCAGCCTGTCGTGGACGCGCTCGGGTGTGCTCATTCCCTGCGAAGAGAAGCCGTCAGAAGTGTTTCGTCGATTGTTCTTGCAAGGCACGAAGGAACAGGTGCAGGCTCAGATGCGCAGGCTCGACCGCGGGCGCAGCATTCTCGATGCGGTGGCTGACCAGGCCGGCTCATTGGAGCGCGACCTGGGCTCGCGCGACCGCGCCCGGCTGGATCAATACCTCACCGGCGTGCGCGATTTGGAAAGGCGCATGGAAGCGGCCCGCGCGTGGGAAGAGAAGCCCAAGCCCAAGGTCGACCGCGAGATGCCCAGCGACCCGGCTGACCCCAAAGAGTACATGGATAAGGTCCGCCTGCTTTATGACATGTCCACGCTCGCCTTCGAGACGGACTCGACACGCCTGATCACGCTGCTGCTGGACAGCGTCAACTCACCGGCGATCGATCTGGACGGCACGGACATCACCGACGGCTATCACAATCTCTCGCATCACGGCAAGAGCTCGGCGAAGATCAAGCAACTCGAAGCGATTGATCGCGGGCACATGAAGCTGCTCGACAAACTGTTCTCGGATTTGAAGAGCCGAACGGAAGGCGGCGACACACTGATGGATCGCACGATGGTGCTGTATGGCTCGAACCTGGGCAATGCGAACACGCACGTGACGACGAATCTGCCGGTGCTGTTCGCGGGCGGCGGGTTCAAGCACGGGCAGCACCTGGCGTTCAGCCGCGAGCGCAACTATCCGCTGCCGAATCTGTTTGTGTCGATGCTCCAGCGCATGGGCCTTGAGGTGGATCGTTTCGCCAGCAGCACAGGGACGATGCGCGGGCTGGAGATGGTGTGAAGTGTGTGGAGCACCATCTCGGAAGGGTGGTGCTTTCCCGCTTGCGGAGGGGGCAACGGACATTCGCTGAACGTGGGCGGCAGGCACGGGTCTACTCGCGGACTCGTCGCCCCGTGGCACCCCGGCATCTTATCGCCGGGCGAGCAACTGCGGTGCGCCTTTTGATTCGAGCATTTTCAGGATGCCGGCCGCGAGCTTGCGCATCGCCTTGCCCGCGGCCTGGTCTTCCGCTTCGATGCACTCTTTGCCATCACTGCTCAGGACGCGGGCCCGGAGTCGGTAGCCCGTTGCGCCATCGATCTGCACAGGTTCGGCGAAGGCGGCGATCGGGGAGTGGCAGTCGCCGCGCAGGCCGTCGATGATTTGCCTTTCCAGTTCCACGGCCTGGGCGGTGATGGGGTGATTCAAAGGGAGCACGCGCTGCATGGTGACGTGGTCATCGCCCCGGCATTGCAGGGCCAGGGCGCCCTGACCGGCGGCGGGGAGCATGACGTCCGGCTCCAAAGGGAAACGCATGTGCGGCGTCAGGCCCGCGCGGGAGAGGCCGGCCATGGCCATCAGCGTGGCGTCGTAATGCTTGCCGCCTGCCTGGACCGGTTCGAGGGTTTTGCGCAGGCGTGTCTGCACGTTGCCGCGAATGAGTTCGATGCGCAGGTCCGGTCGCAGTCGCAGCGCCTGGGCAGCGCGGCGCGGGCTGGCGGTGCCCAGGGCCGCGCCTTGCGGAAGGTCTTCGATGCGCGATGCGCCGCTGCGGCTGACCAGACAATCGCGCGGGTCTTCACGAGGCGGAATCGCGGCGAGCACCAGGCCCTTGGTCAGCTTCGTGGGCAGATCCTTGAGACTGTGGACGGCAAGATCCGCTTTGCCGTCGAGCAGGGCGCGCTCGATCGCCTTGGCGAACAGGCCTTTGCCACCGGCGTCGGCGAGAGAGCGTTCGATGAATTGATCGCCTTCGGATTCAAGCCAGAGGTAACTGACAACGATGGCGGGATGTCGCTCCTGGAGCCACATGCCGACAGACTCAGCCTGCACGCGCGCCAGTTGACTGCGCCGTGATGCGATCACGATTGGTCGACGGCTTCTTCGCAATTGAATCCCTCCTGATCGGCCATTACTATACCGCTTCACTCGAAGGTCGTATTCGGCAGGTCCGGATGTAGTCGCGGTCGTGGGTCAGTCTCAATGGGGTGGCTGGGGCTGGAGTCCGCGCAAGCCCCGGCCCGGTGAACCTTGTGCGCCCAACCGCCGGGGCTTCGCCGAGCCTCAGCCCCAGCCACCCGACGGCATCTCTGCCTGGAGTCTCAAAACAATCGCCGGAGCCTTCAACATGGCGGGACAATCACTCTGTGTGGCGTTGACCGGTGCGACGGGTTTCGTCGGGCGGCACATCCTGGCGAAGCTGCTGGAGGCGGGGCACACCGTCCGCGCCCTGGTGCGCGATCGATCGAAGCTGGCGACGAAGGATGCCCGCGTCGCGGCTGTGCAGGGCGATCTGTTCGATGCGGCGGCGCTGGCCGAGCTCGTCAAGGGCGCGGACGCGGTGATTCACACGGTGGGCATCATCATGGAGAAACGCCGGCAAGGACAGACCTTCCGGCGGGTCCACGTCGAAGGCACCGGCCACCTGCTCGATGCCGCCCGCGCCGCAGGCCGGGTCCGCAAGTGGGTGCAGATGTCCGCTCTGGGGACGCGGCCTGATGCCGTGAGCACCTATCACCGCACCAAGTGGGAAGCGGAGGAGCTGGTTCACTCCAGCGGCTTCGATTACACCATCTTTCGCCCGTCGATCATTCACGGTCCTGACGGCGAGTTCATGCAGATGGTCAAGAGTTTCTGGTGCAAGTGGTTCCCGCCTTTCGTGCCGTACTTCGGCGGCGGCGCGATGGGCAAGAAAGGCGCGGGCCGGCTTCAGCCGGTGCATGTCGATGATGTGGCCAGGTGTTGTGTCGAAGCGCTATTGAATCCGAAGGCGAGTCACGAGACTTATCCGATGGGTGGGCCGCAGGTTTACACCTGGCCGGAGCTTTACAGGGCGGTGGGTCCGCACCTGCCTGAGGCGAGGAAGAAGAAAATTGTGGCGGTGCCCGTGTGGTTCGCCCGGATTCTGGCCGGGAAGCCGGGCGTGCCGTTCAATATGGATCAGGTGATCATGAGTCAGGAGGATTCGACCTGCGAGACTTTCAAAGTCCGCGGCGACTTCGGCATCGAGCTGAAGGCGTTTGAGCCGATGGTGAAGGACTACGCGGGGAGCATCAAATAGTTTTTGAGAGTGACGCAGAACATTGAGACACAAACGATAATCCGTTTCGTATAATGCCGGGTCTGCGATTTGATTCTGTCCTGTTTCAGGAGGTCTGACGTGGCACCATTCCGATTCTTCATGGTACTCATCGCGTGTTTCACGCTCGCCTTGCTCCCTTCGTGCGGCGGCTCCGGCGGCGTGGGCGACGTGGAGACGTACTTCCCCGACGGCACGATGGTGGTCGTGTCAGTACGCCTCAACGAAATCCTCAACAGCGAGCCCTACAAGAAGCTCTTCAGCGAAGAGTTCAAGGATGCGTCGCCGCTGGGCAATATGAAAAAGGAGACGGGCATTGACCCGGCCCTCTTGGACCGCATCACGATGGCGATGAAGTCGCCTGTCGAGGATGAGATGCTCCTGATCATTCACACCACGCGCGACGTGAAGCGGGAGGATGTGGAGGCGTTTGATCCTCTCTTCGGACGCAAGTTCACCGAGAAGACCGCCGGGTCGCACAAGGTGTTTGTCAGCGAGGGCTCCGGTTCGGGGCGCGGTCGATTCTTCAGTTGCGACGGCGTCGAGGAAGAGTCCGATGAAGCGCTCGCGCAGGCGGTGAAGGATGGAAACGATGCTTTTCCGCCGCCCCCGTTCGCGAAGGACGGATTTGAAAAGGGTGACTTCAGCAAGTTCGGCCCGCCGCCGGATGACTTTGCTCCGCCGCGCAAGCGGGACGCTTCGGTGGCGTACTGCATCGTCAGCCCGCGCCTCGTGGTGCTGGGACCGGGCAAGCTGGTCACCAGTGTGCTGGAGCGCGGCAAGGCCCCGGCGCTGTCGGCGGAGTTCACGACGGCCCTGGCGCAGGTGGATTTCAGTCAGGCTGTGGCGATGGCGTTCAATGCCACGTCAGTCGATCAGGATTTCAAAGACGAGATCGAACGGGAATTGCCGGTGCCCCTGTTTGACTCGGTCAAGTCGCTCAGCGGCGATCTGTCGCTGACCAGCACGATGGACCTTCGTCTGTTCGCCACGTGCAAGGATGCGACGACGGCTGCGGATTTCCACAAGATTCTCGACGGCCTGCTCGCCGGTGCCCGCCAGTCGAAGAATGTGCCGCCGGAGTTCGCGGTGATCCTCTCGTCCATCAAGATCACAGCCTCGGGCGATCAGATTTCGGCGACGGTGTCGGTCGATCCCGCCGCCCTGATTCCGCCCCTGCGCGAGGCCCGGCTCAACGCCAAGCGCATGATGTCCTCGACGCAGCTTCGCGGGCTCATCCAGGGTGCGATCAACTACGCGCCGGGCAACAGAGGAAAGTTCCCGATGGACCTGGGCGAACTCGCGAAGAACAGCTACTTCACCCCCGAGTACGTGATCGCACCGTTCGATACCAAAGTGATTCCCGAAGATCTGAACAACTGGAAGCCCGACAAGATGGCCGCCTGGGTGAATGAGAACTCGTCGTACTTCTTCCTGCCCGGCGCGGAGGATGATACCGATTCAAAGAAAATCGCCGCGTTCGAGCGGCTGCACACGCCGGGCATGGAGCGCGTGGCGGTGGGCTTCCGCGATTGCCACGTTGAGTCCCTGCCCATCGCCGAGGCCTCGGCCCTGATCAAGGCGCAGACCGGCAAGACGCTGGAAGAGCTCAGCAAGCTGCCGCGACCGGGCGCGGGCGGGAAGTGAGCACCATCCCGACAGGGTGGTGCTATTCGCGCACAAGGTCAGATAGGGAACCACTGAAAAACCCCTGATGCTCACGCAAAGGCGCAAAGCTCGCTGAGAAAAGTCTCTGAAATGCGACTTCTTTGCGGTTGCTGCGCCTTTGCGTGAGGTTATTCAGGATTCCCATGACCCTATTATGTGGCATGATCAGTTGGGGTGCCATGGGCAAGCGGAGTCTTCG
>JBBDXA010000012.1:0-9455 GCA_040902585.1 Phycisphaeraceae bacterium | reverse complement strand
GCCTTTTTTCAGGTCGACCGCGCGCTGGTCCCAGGCGAAAGCCCAGTTCCAGTAGAGTTTCATCTCGTTGTCTTCTTCCACGATCGCGCGCTGACCGTACTCCCCGCTCCACGCATCGCGCCCCTCTTGCTCGATCTTCACGGTGAAGCGTTCAGTCGCCTCGCGCCAGTCGCCGTAGCGCACCCAGATGAAGTAGCGGCCGTCGATGGGCACATCGATCTGAGCCGTGGCGACGGCCTTGTCATCATCCGCGGCGGTGGCGATGGAAAGGAAACCGCTCTCGCCGCCCTGCGTCCACTCGGCGGCCCAGCCCGGCCCGCTCAGGCCCCAGTGGCCCGCGGTCTTCTTCATGTCCGGCCGCCCCATCGGCCAGCAGTACCCGCGAATGCCTTTCAAATGTTCCGCTTCCAGCCAGATGGATTCTTCAGCACGAAGCGAAGCGAGCGGCGCGAAGACGATGATCGCGCCGAACAATACGATTGAAAAGGAATTCCATCTCATCAGATTTGCCTCCGTCACAGCGAGGATGTGTTCCACTCATTGACCGTTCAGCGGCCGACCCTTCGCCGGCTCAGGCGGCTCGCGCCAGCGCCAGTTGCTCTTATAAGGTATGCGAAGGTGCGGCGTCTGAATCCGCTTGCCGCCCTGTTTCCTGGAATTCAGCAAGGCATCGAGCGCGCCGGTCGTCAGCAGCGTGCGCTCCAGGGGCCAGGGCGCTTCACCCGTGTGCATCAGCTTTTCGATGCCATCCATCAACAGGGAAAAGTGCGAGAACGGCCGCTGCTCTTGCGTCCAGAACAAGGTCGATTCGATCTTCTTATCCTCCGCATACTTCCAGGCACCGGCCCACTGACTCACGGCATGATTCAACGTGAACACATGCGCGATTAGGCCGTCTTCATATTCCAGCGTGAAGAGCACCGGCTCGCGCACCAGGTCTTCGATGCGCTTGCCTTGCGGGATCGGCCGATCCTTCAAACGCGCGAGCGCTGCATCGAGCAGCGCGCGATCGTACTTGCCTTCATTTCCCGCCTTCCACACCGCTTCGCCCGTCAGGCACTGCACCGCCTTCACGCCCGTCTCGCCGCCATGCCTTTGCTCCGCGAGAGCCTGCACGACTTCCAGCGCGTGAAAACCATACGCATCGAGGCGGTGATAAGAGACGACGACGATCTGATCGAGCTTCGCGCCGCGCTTCACATCCGCAGGCGGATAGCGCCACAGCAGCGGCACCGAAGAGCCCGCGATCATCGGCACCTTCATCGCCTTGGCCGTGTCGTAGATCCACTTCGCATCCTGCCAGTTGTCTGACAGGTGCTTGTCGAAGAACACGGGCACCACGCGATCGCTCGTCTTGAAGACTTCGATCACCTCTTCGAACAGGCGGCGCTTGGGATACATCGTCGAGCCGGTGTCCGAGTCGGGGTACTTGCCGTGCTCGGCGATGAGCAGCACGCCATCGACCGCGAGCTTGCCCGTGCCCAGCGTGAGGGCATCGGCGATCTTTTCATATCGCGGCACCTGGTAGCGCTTCGAGAAAGGTTCGCTCAGATCCTTTTCAGGTCGCTGATCCGCAAAAAGCGAAGCGAGCTGCAACTGCGGGCGCGGGCCTTTGCCGTCGAGCGTGTGGGTCTGAAGCAGGCGACTGGCGATGACATCGGCATGGGAGTTGTGCCGATATTCGGTGACGACGGCGGCGACTTTCGGAAGTCGGATCGCGTGCAGCGTGAACGGATAAATCGTGGTGAGATAGATCGTCCCATCACGCGCGGCACAGATGCCCATGATCACATAACGCGGAAGCAGCGCGCCATCACCGCTGCGATGCACACCGTGATGCCAGGGCAGCGCCCCGCCCCGGCCACCGGTGAATGTCGTGTAGTCAGGATTGCGGATGGCGATCGGCCCGTGATCGATCGGCCCTTGCGTGCCCGGCTTGAAGCTGACCAGATGCAACCGCTGACCAACACCTTTGAACTTCGCCGCCACGCCTGCCCACCCCACGCCGTCAGGCCCGACGCACATGGCGCGACAATCAGTCGACTCCGCATCCGCGATCAACTTGCCATGACTGCGGCCGACGAGCACATCGCCTTGGGCAGTGAGGTCGTAGCTGTAAAGCTGATTACCGCTCATGGCCACGCTGTAGAGCGTCTTGCGATCAGGCGACATGTCCCAGTTGATCGGATGGCTTTGAGGATGCGCGAGCAGCGACTCGGATGTCGGCGGCTTGCCGTCGATCGTCTGTTTCAACCGCGCGAGCTTGTCCGTGCGCGGGTCGTACCGCGCGATCTCGCCGCCGAGGATCGGGTGATACGCCCGGCCCAGATAATCAACCACGATGAACGCATACATGTGCCGGCAGTCCATCAGGTCGCGATACGTGCCCTTGGCCAGATCGAGAATGAGAAAGTGCGTGCTCTCGATCGGGCGTTCATCCGAACAGGTTGACACGTAGGCAATACCGCGCGACTCATCAGGCGTGACGCTGATGATGCCCTGATGCTTGACGGGAATGTCATACACCCGCGTCTTGCCTGTCGCCGGGTCGAAGACCATCGGGTACCCGCCGAGGTAGTCATCGCGCGACTCGCCATCCTTCGGGTAACCCTGCTTGGTGCCGAGGTATATGCGGCCGCTTTCGCCGACGTTGTTGCGGGTGTGAAACTTCGCCTGCGCGGCAAAGCCAGTGGCGTTGGTGCCGATCTCCTTGTGAGCATCGACCACGACTTTGAAATCCGCGGCCTTCGGATCAAAGGCCACAAGGTAGGCATTGTGTCCATACTTTGCGGACCCGACATAGATGCGGCCATCCTTACCTTCGATGATGGAAAAATACCCGCTGCCTTCGCTTGTGGTTTCCTTCGGCACCGCGTGCGCGGTGGACCAGAGCCATCGCGGACTCGGCGCCTCTTCCGCCTGCGCGCAGGGCGCGAGAAGAGAGCAGGCGATCAACAACACAAGGGTCGAGCGAATGTGCATCATCATTCCTTTGTGAACTCTAGGGCTTCGGTAACGCATCGAAGTCCGCGACCCACTGGTCGTACGCCTCGCGCATCGCCTTCATGCGCACCGGCTCCTTCGCCGCAAGGTCGCGCGACTCGCTCACATCGTTGGCCAGATCGAAGAGCTCCGCACTCTTGCCACGATGGGAGACGAGCTTCCAGTCCCCGCGGCGAACGGCGAAAGATGCGCCTTCGTTCATCCGCCAGTAGAGCGTGTCATGCGGCGTGCTCTTGTCCTCGCCGCGCAGAAAGGGCATGAGATCCACGCCGTCAAGGCGACCAGCGCGGGGCGGTGGGCCACCTGAGGCGGCAGCGATGGTGGTGAAGAGATCGAGTGAAATCACCGGCTTTTCGTACAGTTTTCCCGATGGAATCACGCCTTTGTGTTGCATCATGAACGGCACGCGCACGCCGCCTTCGTAGAGCTGGCCCTTGCCGCCGCGCAGGGGAAGATTGCTGGAAGTGAGCTCGCGGGTCGGGCCGCCGTTGTCGCTGAGGAAGATGATGAGCGTGCGCTCTTCCATTCTTTCGTCGCGCACTCTTTTCAGGATCGCGCCGACGCTGTCATCCAGGTGCGCGAGCATGGCGCAGAAGATTCGCCGATGCACATCCTTCACGGATTCAAACTTTTTCATGTAGGCATCCGCGCCCTGAAGCGGGCTGTGAACCGCGTTGTAGGCGACGCAGAGGAAGAACGGCCGCTCCTTGCTGCGAGCGATGAAGTCCACCGCTTCGCGCGTGAAGGCATCGGTGAGATGCTCGCGTTCCTCAACGGGCTGGCTGGAGCGCAGGAGCGGGTTGTTGGTGTCGTAGGCCGGTTCATCGTGGCCCATGTGCGAAGAGAGAATCAGTCGGCCATCGCTGCTTTCCCATCGCGACGCTTCGCCTTTGCCCGCGCGATCGGGCAGCGCCTTGCGACGGAGCATGGTGACGACCTCACGATACGGCGGCGGCACGTAGGAGTGCCCTTCGTGCAGGAAGCCGAAGAACTCATCGAAGCCCCGCCGCTGCGGGTGGTACTTCGCGGTGGCGCCCAGGTGCCACTTGCCGACGAGCGATGTGGCGTAACCGCGATCATGCAGCAGGTCCGCGAGCGTGGCCTGGTTGACGGGCAGACCGATGGCCGGGTCTTCGTTGAGCGCCCCGACGGGGTTGATCTCATAACCGAAGCGCGACTGATACCTTCCGGTGAACAGGCCCGCGCGCGAGGCGGAACAGAAAGAGGCGGTGACGTAGCCCTGCGTGAAACGCACGCCGGCCTTGGCGATGGAATCAATGTGCGGCGTGGGCACCTGCGGATTGCCCTGGCAGCCGAGCTCACCGTAGCCCAGGTCGTCGGCGATGAGCAGGATGATGTTGGGGCGTTGAGCCTCCGCGCTGAGTGCCGCGTTCATCGTAAGAACGAAGGCGATGATGCTGATGAGAATGCTGAGGTGAAAGTCTTTCATCACGAGCGACCCTTTGCGCTGAATCGAAACCAGATCAACCACGGATTTCACGGTTAGCACGGATGATTCAATTCAGGAGCAACTCAATCTATCCGTGCCGTCCGTGAAATCCGTGGTTCACTTCTTCCTGTGAATGTTACAGCACCGGGCTTGCGGACAATGCTGTACGATTGAGTTATTGGCGATCTTTCCAATTCGCCGTCGCGGCGTGGATAGCTTCGGGGTGCCAGGAGGCTTGTCATGGTGAAGCGTTTCATTTCGCCGTTGTCTCGTTGTCTTTTCGCCGTGCTGTTGGCTGCGTTTCTCTGCCTCGCTGCGCCAGCAGCCCTTCGCGCCGCGGATCGACCCAACATCATTCTGATCATGACCGATGACATGGGCATCGAGTGCATCGGTGCCCACGGGGGCACGTCGTACCCGACGCCGCACCTGGACAAGCTCGCGAAAGAAGGCATGCGCTTCGACATGTGTTACGCGCAGCCGTTGTGTACGCCCACGCGCGTGCAGCTCATGACCGGGCTCTACAACGTGCGCAACTACATTCGCTTCGGCCTGCTCGATCCGAAGCAGACCACCTTCGCGCAGCTTTTCAAGAAGGCCGGCTACGTCACCGGCATCTGCGGCAAGTGGCAACTCGGCGGCGATCCGGGCATCGTCAAACATTTCGGCTTCGATGAATCCTGTCTCTGGCAGCACACGCGAAGGCCGCCGCGGTACGCCAACCCGGGCCTCGAATACAACGGCGTCGAAAAGGATTTTAGCAGCGGCGAATACGGGCCCGACCTCGTCAATCAATTTGCGATCGACTTCGTCACCCGTCACAAGGACAAGCCCTTCTTTCTTTACTACCCGATGATCCTCCCGCACGATCCGTATCAACCCACGCCCGACAGCGCGGACTGGGATCCGAAAGCGGTCGGTGAGAAGGTGAATCAGAAAGTCAAACACTTCGGCGAGATGGTGACCTACTCCGACAAGCTGGTGGGCAAACTCGATGCGGCCCTCGCGAAACTCGGCCTGCGCGAAAAGACGCTGCTCATCTTCATCGGCGACAACGGCACCGGCAAGGGCGCGAGCTCGAAGATGGGCGATCGCGTCGTGCCCGGCGGCAAGGGTTCCTCGAAGGACAACGGCATGCATGTGCCGATGATCGTGAGCTGGCCCGGCACCATCAAGCCCGCCGGCGTGTCGAATGACCTGATCGACTCGACTGATTTCCTGCCCACGATCTGCGAAGCGGCGGGCGTGAAGATTCCTGACACGCTCAAGCCCGATGGCCGCAGCTTTCTGCCGCAACTCAAGGGCGAGAAGGGCAACCCGCGCGAGTGGATCTATTGCTGGTACGCCCGCAATGGCGGCAAAGAGGCGGAACAGGAAATGGCGATGAACCATCGCTTCAAGCTCTACACCACCGGCGCGTTTTATGACTTTCACAAAGACGTGAACGAGAAGAACCCGATCGACACGGCAACCCTCAAAGGCGAAGCGGCGGCGGCGCACAAGCTGCTGAGCGCAGCCCTGCAACAATATAAGAATGCACGGCCGGCGCATCTGGCGGCAGGCGCGGAAGCGACGAAGGCCGGCAAGCAAGGCAAGAACAAGAAGAAGAATCCGGCCGAAGATGCGGACTGATGCGCACTCGTGCCATGCTCCTGTTTCGAAAAGCATGGCACGAGAACAGATGACTACACATTCGCAGAAAGGAACACCCTGATCATGGCTCGCACACTTTTCACTTTCATCGTCGCGCTGGTGTGCATCTCGCACGCCGCTCTTTCCCTCGCCGCCGATGCCCCTGCGAAGGCACGCCCCAACATCGTCTGGATTTTCGTCGATGACATGTCCGCGAACTTCGGCTGCTACGGCGAGAAGACCATTAAGACGCCGGTCGTCGATCAGCTCGCCGCCGACGGCTCGCGCTTCAGTCATGCCTACGTCACCGCGCCGGTCTGCTCGGCCAATCGCTCGGCTCTGATCACGGGCATGTACCAGACCACCATCGGCGCTCATCACCATCGCAGCGGTCGCGGCAAGGAGAAGATCCACCTGCCGCAAGGCGTGGTGCCCGTGCCCGTACTCTTTCAAAAGGCCGGCTACTTCACGACGATCACGAGCTGGCCCATCAGCGCGAAGAATGCCAAGGCCCGCGGCAAGACGGATTACAACTTTCAGTGGGATGCGAAGATGTACGACCACGGCGACTGGCGCGCCCGCGCCAAGGGTCAGCCGTTCTTCACGCAGATCCAACTGCCCGGCGGCAAGCTGCGCGGCGGCGGCAGGATGAATCCCAACATCATTCAGAAGCTCGGCTCCGCCACCTCGCCCGATGACGTCACGCTCGCCCCCTACTACCCGCGCGATCCTGTTCTGCTGGGCGATTGGGCAGCCTACCTCGACAGTTGTCGCGAGACGGACCGCGTCGTCGGTGAGATTCTCGATCGTCTCAAAGAGGATGGCCTGCTCGACACCACCTACGTTTTCTTCATGACCGATCACGGCATCAGTCACGCTCGCGGCAAGCAGTTTCTTTACGACGAAGGCATGCACGTGCCCTTCATTATCAAAGGGCCGGGCATCGCCAAAGGCGCGGTGCGAAGCGATCTGGTCGAGCACATCGACATGACCGCGACCTCGCTCGCGCTGGCGGGCATCGAGATTCCGAGTTGGATGCAGGGGCGCGACATTCTGGCGAAGGATTACAAGGAGCGTGATGCGGTGTTTGCCGCCCGCGATCGCTGCGATGAAACGGTCGAAGGCATCCGCGCGGTGCGCACGCAGGAGTACAAGTACATCCGCAACTTTTATCCTGATCGCCCGATGCTCCAACCCAACAATTACAAGGACAACAAGCCGATCCTGATCACGCTTCGCAAGCTCCATGACGCAGGCAAGCTCACGGCCCTTCAGGACAAGCTGCTCTTCGCTCCGACGCGGGCGCATGAGGAGCTTTACGACCTCAAGGCTGATCCGTTTGAGCTGAACAATCTCGCAGGCGATCCTGCTCATCGTGACACGCTCCTGAAGCTGCGGGCGAGGCTGGATGAATGGATGAAGAAGACGGATGACAAGGGTCGGTTGCCCGAGAGCGATGCGATGTACGACAGCGACATGGCGGAATACGTCGGCGGTCGCGGCGGCAAAGGCGACAGTCAGACGGAGAAGAATATCGCGCTGATGAAGAAGTGGGCGATCGAAAGGCCGATGAAGGTGAATCCGTGAAGCCGAAGTCCGGAGTCATGCGTCCTGAGTCCTGAGTCCTGAGTCGGGAGCGACCCAACCATGAAGCGCACCACCATCGCACAGATTGCCATCCTGCTTGCAGGCGTCACCGTCTCCGCGACCGCCGCCTTCGCCGCCGACGCCCGCCGGCCGAACATCCTGCTCATCCTCGCCGATGATCTTTGCTGGCGCGACCTGGGCTGCACGGGTAATCCGGATGTGAAGACGCCGCACATCGACAAGCTTGCGGGCGAAGGCATCTCGATGCGCCAGATGTACACGCCCGCTCCGACCTGCTCGCCCACCCGGCACGCGATCTACACCGGACTCTACTCCATGCGCAGCGGGGCCTACCCGAATCACACCATGGTCGACCCCGGCACCAAGTCCATCTTCACGCACCTGAAAGCCAGCGGCTACCGCGTCGGCCTTCAGGCGAAATCGCATGTCAGCCCG
The DNA here is from genome assembly GCA_040902585.1 of Phycisphaeraceae bacterium. Lineage (GTDB taxonomy): Bacteria > Planctomycetota > Phycisphaerae > Phycisphaerales > Phycisphaeraceae > JBBDXA01. Next base: position 1,327 of record JBBDXA010000012.1, on the reverse strand, counting down.
AAGCGTTCGTTCCCTTACGAAAACATCAGCGGCAACGCCGATGACATCGATGCGTTTCGAACCTTCATCACGCGCGACATAACGCAGCCGTGGTTCGCTGTCTTCGCATCGAACGATCCGCATGGCCCGTGGACGCGCGGGCCGAAGAATCTCTACGACCCCGCGAAGATCAAAGTCCCCTCTTACCTGCACGACAACGCGAAGACGCGCGAACTGCTCACCACCTACTATGCTGAGATTTCCAAGCTCGACGAACAGGTCGGCCACTGCCTCCAGGCGATCGACGATTCCAAACAGCGCGACCACACACTCGTCATCTTCCTCAGCGAACAGGGCAGCTCATTTCCCTTCGGCGGCAAGTGGTCGCTATACGACAACGGCATCCGCATCGCCACCTTCATCCGCTGGCCGGGCCGCGTGAAGGCGGGGTCGAGCAGTGATGCGCTCGTGCAGTACGTCGATCTGGCGCCGACATTTCTCGCGGCAGCGGGCATTGATCCGACGAAGATCGACACCGGCTGCGCCGATGTCAACGGCGACCGCGGCTTCGATGGCCGCAGTTTTCTCAAGGTGCTCGAAGGCAAGGCGGACAAGCATCGCGACTACGTCTTCGCCCAGCACACGACGGTCGGCATCATCGGCTACAAGGAGCCCTACCCCATGCGGGCTGTGCGCGACGGGCGCTACAAGCTCATCCGCAATCTCGCGCCGGATAACACCTACTCGATCGGCGGCATCCACAAGGGCGAACCCATCGACTCATGGCGCGCCGATGCGAAGAACGATCCGAAGCTCGCCGCCCGCGTGAACTGGCTTTCACATCGGCCGGCGGAAGAGCTCTATGACCTCGACAACGACCCGGAGGAAACGAACAACCTCGCGGCTGACTCGTCCTATTCACCTGTCAACGAACGACTCGGCAAGGAACTCGACGCCTGGATGAAACAGCAAGGCGACAAAGGCATGGAGACGGAAGAGAAAGCGAAGGAGAGGCAGCCGCGGAATCTGAAGAACGAAGATGCACCCGAGAAAACTAAAGGCAAGAAGAAGGCAAGTGAACTGTAGTCGAATCACTTTCGCAAAGGCGCAAAGCTCGCCAAGTCAGAAAAGAGAATTGCTAAGGAAATAAGGAAATGAGGAAAGGAGAAGTTGGAGCATAGGCATCGCTCCATTTCAATTGCCTTGTCTTGTTCCTCATTTCCTCATTTCCTCACTTCCTTAGAAATGCCTTGCTCCCCTCTTTGCTTTTCTGCTTTTCTGATTTTCTGCTTTGTCTCAAATGACCGCCCCGGCCGGCAACCCTGCGCCGCACATCTCGCGCAGGGTC
>JBBDXA010000011.1:6589-9480 GCA_040902585.1 Phycisphaeraceae bacterium | reverse complement strand
CTACATCTCCGGTCCCGAGATGCAGGTCATGCACCACAAGCCCGGCGACAAGCTCGGCAAAAACTCCGGCGGCTCGCTCTACGACATGTACGTCCCCACCGAAAACCCCTTCAAGGGCGATGTCTGGACCACCTACAAAATCGTCTGCAAAGGCAACCACATCCAGCAGTACGTCAACGGCGTGAAGGTCGTCGATGTCGAGATCGGCAGCGACGACTGGAAAGCTGTCTACGCCAAAAGCAAGTGGGCCAAGCAGGCACTCTTCGCCACCCAGAAGACCGGCTACATCGCCCTACAGGATCACGGCGCGAAGATCAGCTTCCGCAACGCGAAGATCCGCGTGATCGAGAAGCAGAAGGCTGCGGAGTAACGCGGCGGCAAACCAAGTTTGAGATTTGAAGGGCAGCGCTTGTCGCTGCCCTTTTTTTAATTCTCCTGCACGCGCACCGCCTGCCCGCTGCGGATAGACAGGTTCGCCGCCAGCGTTGTCGCCAAAGTTTTCACGCCCTCGGCATAGTCGCAAAGCACGTGCGACTGATCACGCTTCTCCACAGCTTCGAGGAAGCGCTTGATCTGCCGGAAGTAGCCGCGCTCGGCGCCGGTGTAGTCGATGTTCTGTCCATACACCCGGCCGGTCAGCCGCGTTTCACCGCTGATGCGAAGGTAAATCTCATCGCCCACCAGTTCGATGGATGATGTCTCCGTCGCCTGCGCGACGCAGGAGCTGACCACGCTGCCGATCGCGCCGCTGGCGAAGCGCAGGTTGCATACGGTGCATTCTTCAAAGTCCGCGATGCCCGACTGCGACACATGCTTCGATCCGAAGGAGTGAATCTCGGCGATGTCGCCGAGGAAGTAACGCAGCGTGTCGAACACGTGCGTGGATTGCTCAACCATCATGCCGCCGGACATCTTGCCGTAGCCCCACCACGGGTGCCCGTTGACCATGCGGAACATGAACCGGCCCGACCCCAGCGCCAGCGGCCGATCCTTCACGAGCTGTTTCGCTTTCGACACGACATCCGAATACCGCCCCACGTAGCCCACCTGATTAACCACCTTCATCGAAGCGATCGCATCGCGCGTCAGCACGGCGACGCCCGGGTTCAGCGCGACAGGCTTGGCGACAAACACAGCCGAGCCTACCTCGACCACGTCGCGCACCTGGTTGGCGTGCAACCCCGGCGGAATGCAGACGAACACCACATCCGGACGAATATCCGACAGCATCTTGCGATAGTCGCTGTAGGCAACGCAGCTTTCTTCCTTGCCGATACGCTCGGCAAGTTCGTCGTCCAAATCGCACACCGCGGCGATCGGCCTCTGAAGCGTCGACAGACAGTTGCGGTAGTTGGCCGCGATGCCCCCGACACCGATGAACGCGATCTTCATCGATATCTCCCGAATGCACGCCCGCTACGCCGCGGACGCAAGGTCCACCCCAACCATCGAATTCAGATGGAGTCGATACCGGCCAAGCAATATGAATGCGGGCAAATCACGGAAACGAATGACCAGCTAACGCTGATGCGCAAAGACGGCAAGACGGGCAATTCGCGTGAAGATGTAACGGTCGTGCGCGTTGTATCGATCCTGACAACGCGTCACGCCGCCAAAGCCCAGGGATAGCGATCCCTGGGCTTTAGCGCACCGATCACAGCAGCGCCGCCGCCGCGCCGACCGCCGTGCCGGGCTTGATCGACTGACCACACGTGATCAGTTCCGCCTCGACCGCCGCGAGGGCCGCGAGCGTGTCAGCCGCGTCGACGTAGCCCATGTGGCTGATGCGGAAAATCTTGCCGCTCCACTTGGCACCGCGACCGTCCTGTCCGCCGGCGATGTGGATGCCGTGGTTATCACGCACCGCGCCGCGGAACTTCGAATCATCCACACCATCGGGATAGAACGCGCCGGTGACCGAGTCAGCCGGGGTCTTGCTGATGAGTTTCAGGCCGATTGCCGTAAGAGCCGCGCGGGTCGCCGCCGCGAGCTTCGCGCTGCGGGCCCAGATCGACTCGAGTCCTTCTTTCTCCATCATCGCAAGGGCCACGCGCTGGCCGCGGATCAGACTCACCGGCGGCGTGAACGGCACGTTCCCCGCCAGGTGGCCCTTCAGCCAGCGGCGCAGATCCAGGTTGTAGCACGGGCCTGCCTTGGTCGTTTCCAGTCGCTTCACCGCGCGCTCGCCGAGACCGACAAACCCGATACCGGGCGGACACATCAATGCCTTTTGCGATCCCGTGACGAGCACATCAATGCCCCACGCATCCATCTCCACCGGCATCGCACCGACGCCGGTGATCGCATCGGCCAGCAGCAGCGCGTCACTCTTGCGCACGACATCGGCGATTGCCTTGAGGTCGCAGGCCGTGCAGGTGGACGTCTCAGAATGCACCAGCGCGACGACGCTGACACCGGGGTTTTCTTTGAGCGCCTTCTCGATCTGGGCCGCAGTCACCGCTTCGCCCCAGGGCACGTTGATCTTGATCTGCTCAATATTCAGGAACGGCTGATAGGCATCGTAAATATCCTGCCAGCGCTCGCCGAACTTACCGCTGGAAACGACGATCACCTTGGAGCCAGGCAGCGCAAGAGAGACCTGCGCGGACTCGAAGCACGTCGTACCGGAACCGGCGATTGGGATGACCGGGCCGGTGGTCTTGAAGAGCCGCTGGAGCTGTTCGCCCAGTTCCTTGTAGATCGCCTGGAACTGCTTGGTGCGATGGTGAATGATCGGCTGCGCCATTTCGAGGAGAACAGCCTCGGGCACAGCGGTGGGACCGGGAGTGAGCAGACGTTGTTTGTAGAGATTCGCCATGGTTCTGTGCTTGGGATTGTTTCTGGAAAGCGAAGCATGATAGCAACGCCGGGGGGGGGGGGGGGGGGGGGGG
>JBBDXA010000011.1:0-6579 GCA_040902585.1 Phycisphaeraceae bacterium | reverse complement strand
CCCCCCCCCCCCCCCCCCCCCCCCCCCCCGGCGTCCCTGTGCGCGTTTTCAGCCCTTCTGTTCCGCGATCGCCGCGTAAACCGCACTCACTTCGCTCACCACGCGGTACAGCTCGCGCGAGCGCGGCCTTGCGAAACGGTGCTCGTACATGTGATCCATCAACTCGATGAGCGGATCGTAAAACCCGCCGGAGTTCACGATGACGATGGGCTTGTCGTGATATTTCAGCAGCCTGCACGTGAGGGTTTCAAAGAGTTCTTCGAGCGTGCCGAAGCCGCCCGGCAGCGTGACGAAAGCATCGCAGCGCTTTTCCATTTCGGCCTTGCGCACGCGCATGTCGGGCGTGACGATCAGTTCATCGGCCTCGGCGAAGGCGAACTCGGATTCGACGAGCGCTTCGGGGATGATGCCGATGACCTTGCCGCCGGATTGTTTCACTGCGCGGGCGACTTCGCCCATGAGTCCGACGGAGCCGCCGCCGTAGACAAGCGTATCGCCGCGCTGGGCGATGAGTTCGCCAAGCTGTCGCGCGACGCCGAAGTAGGCGTGATCGATGTCGGTGGCGGAGGCACAGTAGACGCAGAGGGAAAGGGACATGGGCGAATGATAGCGACCTGTGTTATCCGTTGATGGTGCGTCCCGCCACCGCCAGCGCCGCTTCCTTCACCGCTTCGGCGAGCGTCGGGTGGGCGTGGCTGGCGCGGGCGATGTCTTCGCTGCTCGCGCCGTATTCCATCGCCACGGCTGCCTCGGCGATCAGGTCGCCGGCGCGGTTGCCGAGGATATGCACGCCCAGCACGCGGTCGGTCTTGGCGTCAGCGAGGATTTTTACTTTGCCGTCTGTTTCGCCGAGCGTTCGCGCACGGCCGTTAGCGCGGAAGTGGTACACGCCCTTCTTGTATTCGACGCCCTTCTCTTTCAGTTCGTCCTCGGTCTTGCCGACGCTGGCGATTTCAGGATGCGTGTAGACCACGGCTGGAATCGCGTCGTAATTCACGTGGCCATAGCCGGTGACGATGTACTCGGCGCAGGCGACGCCTTCTTCCTCAGCCTTGTGGGCGAGCATGGGGCCGCGGATGACGTCGCCGATGGCGTAGATGTTTTTCACGGCGGTTTCGAAGTGGTCGTTGACTTCTATTTTTCCGCGCCCGTCGGGCTGAAGCCCGACGGCCTGCAAGTTGAGCCCTTCAGTGTTCGGGGCGCGGCCTACCGCGACTAACACTTTGTCACACTTGATCGGTTCCCTTCCTTCGACTTCGACGATACATCCGTCTTTCGTCACCTTCGCGCCGGTGACCTTCGCGCCGAGTTTGAAATCGAAGCCCTGCTTCTTGAAAAGCTTGTGGGCATCGGCGGCGATATCGCTGTCCATGCCGGGCAGGATGCGGTCCAAGTATTCGAGCATCGTGACCCTCGCGCCTAAGCGAAGCCAGACGGAGCCCATTTCCATGCCGATGTAACCCGCGCCGATAACGACGAGGTGGCCGGGGACTTTGTCGTAGGCGAGGGCTTCGGTGGAGGAGCCAACACGATCGCCGTCGAACTCGATGCCTTTGAGGGAGGCGACTTTGGAGCCGGTGGCGATGATGATGTGTTTGGCTTCGAGTTCGGTGTTGTCTTTGCCTTTGACGGTGACGCGGTGGAGTTGGGAGCCCTCGGCATGGGGGCTCAAAGCCCCCATGCCGAGGTAACGCGTGATTTTGTTCTTCTTGAGAAGGCCATCGATGCCGCTGGTGAGGGTTTTGACGACTTCCTCTTTGCGTTTGAGCATGGCAGCGAGGTCGAGTTCGACCTTGCCGAGTTTGATGCCGTGGTCCGCGAGGCCGTGCTTGAGTTGGGCGTACTTCTCGCTGGATTCGAGCATCGCCTTGGAGGGAATGCAGCCGACGCGCAGGCAGGTACCGCCGAGTTGTTCGTTGGCGTCGATGCAGGCGACGTTGAGGCCGAGCTGTGCGGCGCGGATGGCGGCAACGTATCCGCCGGGGCCGCCGCCGATGACGATGAGGTCATATTGAGACATTGGATCAACTCATTTAGCGGCGGGTTTACCCGCCGTGGATTAGCGATGGGACGGCGGGCAAGCCCGCCGCTATATGTCAAAGCTCCAGCAACGCCCGCGACGGGTCTTCGATCACATCCTTCACTCGCTTGAGGAAGCTGACCGCCTCGCGGCCATCGACGATGCGGTGATCGTACGTGAGCGCGAGATACATCATCGGGCGGATGACGACCTGGCCTTCGTGGGCGATGGGGCGTTCCTGGATGGCGTGCATGCCGAGCACACCCGACTGCGGGGGGTTGACGATGGGCGTCGAGAGCAGCGAGCCGAAGATGCCGCCGTTGGTGATGGTGAAGGTGCCGCCCTCGAGTTCATCGAGTTTGATTTTGTTGGCCTTGGCGCGGGCACCGAAGTCAGCGATGGTCTTTTCGATTGATGCGAAGGTGAGGTCGGCCGCGCTGCGGATGATGGGGACAAGGAGGCCGCGCTCAGTGGAGACGGCGATGCCGATGTCCTGATAGTTGCGACTGACGATGTCTTCGCCGCGAATTTCACTGTTGACGCGCGGGAAGGCACGCAAGCCTTCGACGACAGCTTTGACGAAGAAGGACATGAAGCCGAGCTTGACACCGTGGGCTTTCTCGAAGGCTTCTTTGTACTTCGTGCGCAGGGCCATGACGGCTGACATGTCGCATTCGTTGAAGGTGGTCAGCAGGGCCGCAGTCTGCTGGGCCATCACGAGGCGCTGAGCGGTGCGCTTTCGGATGGGGGTCATGGGGGTGAGTTCTTCGAGGCGGGCGGGAGCACCATCCCGGGAGGGTGGTGCTGCAGCGCTGGACGAGGGAGCGGCGGAGTGCGAAGCCGCGAGCGGCTGGGGTGCGGCGGCGGCGTGGCGCTGGACGTCTTCCTTAAGAAGGCGACCGCCGGGGCCGGTGGGTTCGACGTCGGAGGCGGCGAGATTGTTCTGCGCCAGTTCGCGTTTGGCGGCGGGCATGATGCGCGGTTCGCCTTGACGCTGCTGGGCTTGTTGGGGTTTTGCGGGTGGGGTGCGCTCGGGTTTGGCGGATGCGGACGCGGGCGCTGAAACCCCCCCCCCCCCCCCCCCGGAGCCGGCGCCTTCTTCCATCGTGCCGATGACTTCGCCGATGTTCGCCTTCTCGCCTTCAGCCTTGAGCTGTTTGGAGATCGTGCCTGATACCGGCGCAGGCAGTTCGACCGTGACCTTGTCAGTCTCAAGTTCGACGATCGGCTCGTCCTTCTCGACGTGGTCGCCGGCCTTCTTGAGCCACTTGCCGATCAGAGCTTCGGTGATGGATTCACCAACCTGCGGAATCACCAGTTCAACGGACATGGAAAGTTCCAGAAGTCAGGGGTCAGGAGTCAGGAGTCAGGAGTCAGACTCGGGGAGTACACGTTACGAAGTTGTGGGATGAAAGCAACGGGTCGCAAGGGAATATGCGGGCGAATCGCGGGGTGGACCTATCGGTCCTACCGCTAATCACTTATTCGTATCCGACCTTTTCCTCAAACGCCTGACGCAGAATCAATTCCTGCTCGGCCTTGTGCTGGCCGGGCGAACCGGTCGCGGGGCTGGCGGATTCGGCGCGGTGGAAGCCCATGAACGGAAGACGGCCAAAAAGTATGAAGCCCAGGTTCGAACGCAGGTGCGGCCACGCGCCCATGTTCCGCGGTTCATCCTGAATCCAATACACCGGCGTGCCATCCGCCACATCCGCGAGCACTTCCTTCAGATCCTCATGCGGCAGCGGATAAAGCTGCTCCATGCGGATGATCGCCACATCGTCACGCTTCAGTTCATCCCGGCGTTTCACCAGATCGTAATACACGCGACCGCTGCACATCAGCACGCGCTCGGGCTTCTTCTTGCCGCCTTTGAAAAGCTCATCGTGCAGCACGCGCTGGAAACGGCCCGTCGCGCACTCACTGATCGGCGAAACCGCGAGTGGATGCCGCAGCAGACTCTTCGGATTGAACACGATCAACGGCTTGCGCAGCTTGCGATGCACCTGTCTCCGCAGCAGGTGGTAGTACTGGGCCGGCGTCGAAGGCTGGCACACCTGAATGTTGTCCTCCGCGCCCTGCACCAGCCAGCGCTCGATGCGGGCGCTGGAATGCTCCGGCCCCTGGCCTTCAAAGCCATGCGGAAGCAACAGGGTGATCCCGCTCAAACGATCCCACTTGTCCTCGGCACTGGTGATGAACTGATCGATGATAACCTGAGCACAGTTGAAGAAGTCGCCGAACTGCGCTTCCCAGAGAATGAGACCTTCGGGGCAGTCGAGGCTGTAGCCGTATTCGTAACCCAGCACGCCGGCTTCGGAGAGCGGACTGTTGATGATGTCGACCGGAGCCTGATTCGGATCAACGTGCTTCAAAGGCATCCACGTGCCGCCGTCTTCGATGTCATGCAGCATGGCGTGACGATGGCTGAACGTGCCGCGCTCGACATCCTGTCCCGTCATGCGAATGCGACGGCCTTCGACGGCGAGCGTGGCGAAAGCGAGCAACTCGGCACCGGCCCAGTCCAGAGGCTTTTCCCCTGTAGACATGGCGCGGCGGGTCTCGAGGATGCGCTGCACTTTCGGGTTTACGTGAAAGCCTTCGGGCACGCGCGTAGCCGCATCGAGCAGCTTCGTGAGTTTCGCCTGATCCACACCGGTATCGACGCGCGGGGCATCCGCTTCGCGCCCGCCGACGTAGCCCTGCCACGCCGCCCCCAGACCTTCGCGCTTGGGCTTGAGCTTTTCGCCGCGGGCAGCTTTGAGCGCTTCTTCCAGCTTCGCCGTGTGCTTCGCGGCAATCTCATCCGCTTCCTCAGGCTTCACTTCGTTCAGCGCCAGCAGATGTTCGCGATACGAAGCGCCGACATTTTTCCGCTTCTCGATCGCCTGGTAAAGCTTCGGCTGCGTGAACGAAGGCTCATCGCCCTCGTTATGCCCACGCCGGCGAAAACAGTACATATCCACCACCACATCGCGCTGAAACCGGGCGCGGAATTCCAGTGCGAGACGAATCACCTGCGCGACCGCCTCCGGGTCTTCGCCATTCACATGGAAGATCGGAATCTGAAGCATCTTCGCCACATCCGTCGCGTAGACGGTGCTGCGACCCTGGTCAGGCGTGGTGGTGAAACCGATCTGGTTGTTGACGACGATGTGCAGCGCGCCGCCGACCTTGTAGCCCGAGAGCTCGCTGAGGTTGAGCGTTTCCTGACTGATGCCTTCGCCGGAAAAGGCCGCGTCGCCGTGGATGAGGACGACGAGGCCTCGCTTGCGATCGAAGTCGCCGCAGCGATCCATCTTCGCCCGCATGCGTCCCAGCGCGACGGGATTGATGAACTCCAGATGACTCGGATTAAAACAGAGCGAAAGATGCAGCTTGCGGTTGCCCGCGGCGCGCCAGTCCGTCGAGTAACCCAGGTGATATTTCACATCGCCGGCAAAGCCCTGATAGGCCGGCTCAACCTTATCTTCAAACTCGCGGAAGATGGCGTCGGGCTTCTTGCCCATGATGTTGGCGAGCACATTCAGGCGACCGCGATGGGCCATGGCCATGACGATTTCCGCGACGCCCTGCTCCGCCGCCTTTTCGATGGCCAGGTCCAGCAGCGGAATCAGCGTCTCGCCGCCTTCGAGCGAGAAGCTCTTGGCACCGATGTATTTTTTCTGGATGAACTCTTCAAAGAGGACCGACTCGGTGAGTCGCGTGAGGATGCGCATCTGATCATCGCGTGAAAGTTTGATGCGATTCTCGCAGCCTTCCATGCGTTCGATCAGCCATTGCCGCACCAGCAGCGAGTCGATGTGCATGAACTGCACGCCGATGGAGCGGCAATAGGTGTTGCGCATTTTCTGGATCACCTGGCGGACGCTCATGGTGTCCGGGCCGGGGATCGTGTCGGTGGAGATGATGCGGTCGAAGTCTTCATCGGTGATGCCGCAGCAGATGGGATCGAGCTCGAAGACCTCGGGACGTTCCATGCCGATGGGGTCGAGCTTGGCGACCATGTGGCCGCGAACGCGGTAGTTGCGGACGAGCTGATCCACGCGATGCTGAAGGGCGGCGAAGTCGGCGGTGGAAAGGCCGCCGCGCGAAAGAGCGGAGGGCATGTCCGTGAGGGGGACGGCAGTGATCGGTGGGCGCGACAGGGCCGCGGCGGCGGGAGCAGCCGCGGCAGGCGCGTGACCATTCCCCTTGCCCTGCCCGTTCCCTCCCGGCGAAGTCGCCGCGACATAACGCCCATTCGGCATCGCGCGGAAATAGTTCTGCCAGTCCATCGACACCGACGCGGGGTCGCGCAGGAAGTCAACGTAAAGCGATTCGACGTAATCGACACTCAAGTCGTGCTGAGCCTGCTGCATGGCGGTCAATCGTTCGCTGTTTCAAAGGGCGCGATCGCTCGGCGTATGTGCCGCAACGCCTTGGATCGAACCTCCTGCTGGGACTGGGAACAATCGTTCAAGTTTATATCGCAGCGAACAGACGAGCAAACGAACTTTTGAGTCTGTGTCAACCCAATAGAAATGTCCCCTACTTGGACTCACATAGAAATGTCCCCT
>JBBDXA010000010.1:0-9512 GCA_040902585.1 Phycisphaeraceae bacterium | reverse complement strand
AACATCACCTCCGACCAGCGCGCTGTCACCACCGTCGCCCTTCAGCAACTATTCGTCCTCAACAGCGATTTCATGATCCACAGCGCCAAGGCCCTGGCGACCCGCCTTGCACAGGAAGCGGACGATGACGCCGGGCGCATCCGCCGCGCCTTTGAGCTTTTGTTCGCCCGGTCGCCATCGGAGCAGGAGTTGCAACTCGGGCTTCGCTACGTCAGCGCGGAAGAGAACGAAGGCAAGCAACTTCTGACGCGCTGGGAGCGTTATTGTCAGGCGCTGCTGGGTACGAATGAAATGATGTACGTGGATTGATCGGCCTTCGCATGAGACAATGAGAACCACGTGGAACGCAATCGAATGCACAACTCGTCATCGCAACCAGGAATGTCCCGACGGCATTGGCTGCTGCGCACCGGAGGCGGCATGGGTCTGGTGGGGCTGTCCACCGTGCTTGCGGATGCCGGATTGCTTAACGCCGCCGAATCGAAGCCAGGCACGTCCAATCCATTGCAGCCGCGATCGCCGCATTTTCCGGCCCGCGCCAAGCGGCTCATCTTTCTCTTCATGAACGGCGGTCCGTCGCAGGTGGACACGTTTGATCCCAAGCCTTCGATTGCGGCCCACGCCGGGCAGAAGCTGCCTGATTCCTTCGCCACCAAAAACAGCCGGCGACGCGATGGCAAGCTGCTGCCTTCGCCTTTCAAGTTCCGAGCGCACGGAAAGAGCGGCATCGAAGTCAGCGAAATCTTTCCGCATGTCGCGCGTTGCGTGGATGACCTGTGCGTGATCCGTTCGATGACGACGGAGACGCCCAACCACGAGCCCGGCCTGCTGCTGATGAACACGGGCAACTTGCAGCCGCTGCGACCGAGCATGGGTTCCTGGCTGACGTATGCGCTGGGTTCGGAGAATCAGAACCTGCCGGGATTCATCGTGCTGTGCCCGGGCAAACCGGTGGTCGGGCCTTACCTGTGGACGAGCGGCTTCCTGCCTGCCGCCCATCAAGGCACGCACATCAACAACAAGAGCCTCGGCGAGCCAGGTAAGGCCGATGTCGCCCGACTGATCAGTCATTCGCGCAACGCGTTCCTCACCGCTTCACAGCAGCGCGAGCAGCTTGACCTGACTCAGGCGATGAACCGCCTGCACGCTGCCCGACATGCGCAGGAGGATCAACTCGAAGCCCGCATCGCATCGCTGGAGATGGCGTACCGCATGCAGGATGAAGCGCAGGAAGCGTTCGACCTGGGCCGCGAAACGAAGGCGACGCGCGAAGCGTATGGCGAGGGCGAGTTTGCCGGCGCGTGTCTGCTGTCGCGCAGGCTGGTCGAGCGCGGCGTGCGCGTGGTGCAGGTCTATTACGGCAACGACCAACCCTGGGACGATCACAAGGACATCACCAATCACCGCAAGCACGCGGCCAGGAGTGATCAGCCGATCGCCGCGCTGCTTCGTGACCTGAAGTCGCGCGGCATGCTCGATGACACGCTGGTGGTCTGGGGCGGCGAGTTCGGCCGCACACCCACGAGCGAAGGCGACAAGGGCCGCGATCATCACCCGCTCGGCTTCACGATGTGGCTGGCAGGCGGCGGGGTGAAGGCCGGCCTCATCCACGGCGCAACAGATGAGTTCGGATTCGCCGCCGTCGACAAGGCGATGGACACCTTCGACCTGCACGCGACCATTCTGCACCTGATGGGCCTGGATCACGAGGCCCTGACCTATCGCTACAGCGGACGGGACTTCCGGCTGACGGATGTGAGCGGGCGCGTCATTCGAGACCTGCTGGCGTGAGCGGAAGGCTGGTCAACTTCATAGTTGTGATTCAGGCAGTTCACCCTTCGCACAGGCGTGGCATCTCAAGTCAACGCACGATTCCACTCGCGTCAGCGAGCTGGGGCAGTTGCCACCCAATCGCGCCTTGCCTGACGCGGCGAAACCTGCCGTGATGCGTCCGTTGGGAGAGACAGTACAGCCGTCCGCGCAATCCCCGGCCCGATGAATCTTGCGCATCTCTGCGCCGGAGCTTCGTCAGTACGAACCTAGCCCGGCCTTTGCACCACTCGGTTGAGGAAAGGTGTCAAAATAGCGTAGCTACCATCGGCGACTGGAACGGTCGTATGGGCCGCTCAGTCGTTCCCGTTACATTAAGGAGCGGGCGTTCCCCTGGCCGCGAGCCGCGATCTGATCGAGGATGGGGAGGATGTCGGCAATGGAGGGAACCACAAAGTCAGCACCGGCGGCGAGCATGCGTTTGGTGGCGCCATCGAGTAACTCCGCGCGTTTCGTCGGCGGCAAGTGGTCGAAATCGGATTCGCTCAAGCCGACCTCGTTCCCCGTCGCGGTGACGCCGATGGTCCACATGCCCGCGTTGCGACCTTCGTGGATGCCTGCGATGGTGTCATCGATCTTCACGATCGCGTTCATGGGGAAGACATTCATGCGTCGCGCCGCCTCCAGCGCCATCCACGGCGCCGGCCTGCCGATGGGCGCATCGGTTCCGCACACGATCGAGTCAGGCTCGAAGCCCTGCTCGCGCGCCGCAGCGGAAACCTTGTCGATCATGCTCTGCGCGTAGCCGGTGGTCGACCCGATCTTCATGCCGCGGCTTCGGCACTCGAACACAACCGGGAGCAGGCCCGGAATCAGATCGCTGTGCTGATCCAGCGCGGCAAGCTGCGCGGGGACGAAGGCCTCGTACATGCGATCGACATCGCGCTCGTCGCAGTCATGATCATGCCTGGCGCGCCAGGCGGCGGCGACGGCGGGCATGCGGGTCAGAGCGCGGATGTGATCGCGCTTGTGCAAGCCCATCGGCTCGCGCGCCTGGGCGATGGAAATGGGCACACCTTCGTCGCGGAAGACCTGCATGAAGGAAGCGACGGGCGCGAGGCTGCCGAAGTCCACAACGGTGCCGGCCCAGTCAACGATGAGCGCCTTGATGGGAAAGGAGGATTCACTGCGGGTCATATGGTGATCTTACGGATTGGAAGCGTCGGGGACAGGTGATGCCAACTGCGTGGTGGCGAGCGTGATTTCGTGAAGGCGCGTGCCGTCGCGCTGAATCCAGGTGGCCGTGAGCGAGGCCGGCGTCAGCGTCGAGTCCGCCACAACACGAAGGAACACATTCGGCTTGGCCTGGGCCCAGACCAGGCCCGGCTCTTTCGATGGCGTCAGGTCGGGCAGGATGCGCTGATGCAGCGGCGAGCTGACGAATTCATGAAGCGGGTATCCAACCTGGGCGGCGGTGTCGTACTTGAGCAGGCAGGAGACGTGGATATCGCCGCCGATGAGAATGACACCGGTGATTTTCTCCTTGCCGAGGAATGCAAAAAGGGCATCGCGCTCGGCCATGTAACTCGTCCACTTGTCCTTCTCTTTGTTGGGCTTGTTGTGCCAAACCATGCCGGTCATCAGGATTTTGAACGGCGCATCGGACGCCTTGAGCGCGGCGCGTAGCCAGTTCCATTGGTCCTTGCCCAGGAGCGTCTTTTGATCAGGCGCAACGGGCGAGGGTTCGGTCTGGGAAAAGTAGCGGGCATCGATGAGGAACAGTTCGACGGGGCCTAGGCGGAAGCTGGTGTAGATGCCCTGCTTGCCGTTGCCGAAGCTGGCGAGGGCGCGGTATTCGGTGAAGACTTTGCGGATGGTGTCGCGATCGACGTTGGAGCCGTCGCTGTCGTTTCGGCCGAAGTCATGATCGTCCCACGTGGCCCAGACGGGATGCGATGTAATCAGTTCGGACAGGCCGGGCTGGGCGAGGAACTGGCGATGCTTGGCGCGGTTGACGTCGATCTTGGAGCTGTCGATGTAGGGCGTGTCGCCGCCGAGGACGACCGCATCGCACCCTTCGATCGCCATGCGTCGCCACATGTCGGGGAACTCGGTGCTGGAGGCACAGGAGCCGATCGCCAGCGCGACGCGAGCCGGCTGACTCGACACAGGCGCGGTGCGAAAGACGCAGCCCGGGTGATCGACCAGAACCTGCGCGCCATCCATGATGCGGTAGCGATAGCTCGTGTCAGGCGTGAGCTTGTCCACGCGCCAGGTGATGCAAAAGTCATTGTTCACATCGGCGAGGAGCGTCTGATCGAAGACTTGCCGGTCGCTACCCGCAAGGACGATGAGTCGTGTTTTGATGGCTTTGCCGGGGCGGAACCAGAGATAGGCGGTGTGTTCATCGACATGCCCGACCATCGGGCCGACGGGCGACGTTGCTGGGGCAGGCGAGGGCTGCGCCAAGACGGATGGCGCGTGTTGTAATGTCAGGCCGACAGCAAACGCGCCCGTGGCGAGGAACGATCGGCGCGTCATAAGTGAACAGGTCAAGGACATGGGATGGGAACCTCTAGAAGTCGATTCAGCGACCGGCATACGGTTGGGCGGTCCATGCAAAGGTATTGGCGACGGCTTCGCTGTGGCCGTCAGCCCACACGACGTTGCCGGTGCGGTTCATATTGTGACGGAAGTACTCGCGGTTCTGCACGCTGACCCACTGCGTGAAACTCCAGGGCATGTCGCCGTTGCCATCGAGCAGGTGTTCAAATGCATCCTGAAAAAGGATGAGATTCGAAGGATCAGCAATACGGTTGTGCAGGCGTCCGGGGCGAGTACCCAGAGCATAGTTGAAGTAGGGAGCGGGCAGCACACCCTGTGATGTGGCATAAGGCAGGTCCAGCCCGTTGAAGCCATAGGTGCAGTAGATGTTTCCATCTTCAAACTTGCCATCGGTGAAGCCGAGAGCTGCGTTGGAACTGCTCGTGTTCTGGTCCGAAGTCAAGGCCTCGGGACAACTGAAGAACGGCCTGAGGCTTTCCCGGCCGTAGGCATCCGCATAGGCGACGCCCCAATAAGCATTGGCGTGCATCGCATTGATGGGGGTCTTGGTGGTGATGTTGTCGTACCACCGACCCCAGTTCCGCCGCGGCGGGTATCGATTGGAGTTGGTAGTCACATACGAAACGATGGCGCCGAAAATCTGATTCTGCTGCGTCATGCAGACGCTGGAACGGGCTGCGGACTTGGCACTGGACAGCATCGGAAGCAGCATCGCAATCAGCAGCGCAATGATCGCCACCACCAGCAGCATTTCGACCAGGGTGAAGCCTGAAGTTGTTTGGCGCGTAGGCGTTGCCATGATCAAGATCCCTGAATCGAATTCCCGTTCCTTTCCGAACTCCCTTTGCACGGCAGTCGCTGGGCCGCAGGCGCAACGATGACTTGCAATTTCCCAACAATACACAAAGTTTACTTTTAATCAACTAGTATTCTGTGAATTCCGGGTGAATTCATCAAAATGATTCCGGGGCGTGCGTCGAAGCCCGTGGAACGGGCGTGTGGTTGTTTTGGGTCAGATGATCCGGCGGCGCAGGCGTTGCGTCAGGTGTTCCAGCACGATGACGGTCGCAAAAATGACCAGCAGGATGGTGGTCGCGTGGCCGTAGTTGTACATGTTCCACTGCATGATCAGTTCCAGGCCGATGCCGCCTGCCCCGACGATGCCCAGAACGGTCGCCGTGCGCACGTTTCGTTCCAGGATGTATTGCAGGTACGCGAAGACCTGCGGCATGATCTGCGGAAGGACCGCGAAACGGATCACCTTCAGTCGACCTGCGCCGGTGCTGGCGAGGGCTTCCTGTGGGCCACGGTCCGTGTTCTCCATATCGTCCGCGATGAACTTGCCGAGGAACCCCGCGCAGTGCGTTCCCAGCGCCAGCACGCCCGCGAACGCTCCCGTTCCGAACATCACCACGAAGAGCAACGCACTGACCAGTTCGGGGATCGACCGACAGAGGTTGCACGTTCCGCGCGACAGCGTGTAGGTCAACTTGTTGGGAGTGAAGTTGGAAGCGCCCAGACACGCCAGCGGGACCGCCAGCGTCATCGCCAGCAGCGTGCCCCAGATGGCAATCTCGATGGTGTCTACGATCAGACCCAGCACGTACATCAGGTAGCCGACCGGCTCGTGGAGTACCTCCATCGTCTTGCCGCCGACTTCAACCTGCTGGATCGAACTGAACCAGGGCAGATCATCGCGATCAAAATCCCTTCCCAAAAGTTCAACGGGACGTTCACGAGAAATCACAGGCGGAAAGGCACGCTCGACAAAGCTGCGCAATCCGCGACCCATTGGCGAAGGTTCCCGTTTGACGCCAGCCGCCGTCACCACCAGATCCGCAAGGCCATCGAACAGTTTAATCACGCCCTGGCCGATCTGCGTGCGCTGAGCGGACACCGTCATGAACACCGCGATCACCAGCAGAGCCACGACCGTCTTCCAGCCATATGGCTTGCGCAGCGTCCACTGGGCCGGCGGCACCGGGGGTGCCGAGGGCGTCGCGTCAGCGGGCGCGGTTTGAACCTGTTGAGGCTTGTCGCTCATATCGCCTCAATCCTCGGTAAGGCAGGCGTTACGTCGCCCTTTGCCCCGGAGAGTTCATCGTGATGCGACGATGAATCGTTGACTGATCCGGGCGTTTCGCCGCCGTAGACGTGATTGAGCTTCTCTTCGGTCAGTTCGTCAGGTCTGCCATCAAACACAACCCGACCCTGACGCATGCCGACGATCCGGTCCGCAAACGCGCGAGCCAGATCAACCTGATGCAGGCTGCACAGCACCGTCACCGGGCCTTTGGATTCCTTCGCACCGCGCTGCGACTCGCCTTTGAGCAGCGTGAGAATGTCACTGCTTGTCCGTGGATCAAGACTGGCGACCGGCTCGTCCGCAAGCACCACATCGGGGCCGGCAATGAAGGCCCGCGCGATCGCCACGCGCTGCTGCTGGCCGCCCGAGAGCTGCGATGCTCTTCTGTATAAATGCGACTGGTCCAGGCCGACCTGGCTGAGCAGCAGGCAGGCGCGGCGCTGGTCGGTTGTGTGAAATAATCGAAACATTGATCGCATGAACCCCAGCCGGGGCAGCGTCCCGCAGAGCACGTTGTCCAGCACGCTCAATCGGCCCACGAGATTAAACGACTGATGCACCATCCCGATGCGCGGCCGGACCTGCTTGAGCGTTTTAGGATTGACCGTCGTTCCCTCGAATACCACCCGTCCCGCAGTGGGCGTGATCATGCCGTTGACCATGCGCAGGAGCGTCGACTTGCCCGCGCCGCTGGGGCCGAGGATGACACAGAACTGCCCGCGCGGGATCGACAGCGAAACGTTGTCAACCGCCGCGGTGCCATCGGGCCAGCGCTTGCTGATGGACTCAAATCGAATCATGTTCTCTCACGCTCACCGTTGTTGCGCCTTGACCAGCATCTGCTGGCGGAGACCATCCGTGACCAGGTTGAGTCGCTTCATCGCATCGATGAACGGCTGTTCGCTGAAGAAGCCGTCGTAGCGTTCGTACACTTTGCCGCCCTCGCCTTTGATCATCTGCGGATTGATGTTCGGCTGCTGGTGCAGTGTGTTGAACGCCTCGCGGAGTTTCTGTTTGAGCGCGGCCGGCAGCTTCGGATGCATCGCCAAGGGCGGATTGGGGATGCCGTCGCTCAGCTTCAGGGGCACGATCACTTTCGGATCGATGATTTTCTGTTCGACGGCTCGGTCGTAATTGAGCATCGGGGTGCAGGCGGCATCCACCTCGCCGTTGACCAGGGCGGCAATCGAAGAGGCGTGATTGCCGGCCATGATGACCGTGCCCAGGTCCGTCGCGGGGTTGACGCCGGCATCGAGCATCATGGCCACGGGGAAGTTGAAGCCCGACGATGAACTCGGATCGCCGAAGGCCATTCGCTTGCCGCGCAGGTCCGTCAGTGTCTTCATGCCGGAGTCAGCGCGGTGCAGGATGGCGGAGTAGTAGACGGCATTGCCGTGATCGACGGGGACGGCGAGCAACTCAGCCGCGCCGCGTTCTTTTGCCTGCGTGTAGCTGACCACGCCGAACCAGGCGATATCGACCTGCTCATTGGCCATGGCTTCGACGACCGCGCCGTAGGAGCTGCCGATGCGGATATCAAAGTGAATGCCTTGGGCGTCGGTGATGGCGCGGAAGAGCGGGCGAAAGTCTGAGAGCGTGCCTTCCTGGGTGCCGCCGTAGGCTGGGATGAGCATGACGCGCAGGGGCCGCGCCGCCGAGCCGACTTCTTCCTTTGCGCCGCCGCCGCAACCGGGGAGGGGAACCATCGCACATAGAAGAAGGAGGATCGAAATGAAAAGCCTGGCTTGCAGCATGGGAGAGTCGGACGGGGAAAGAAGAGGATATCGTGGAAAGTGGGTTCGCGAGGAACGCCGAATGTCCAGGGCCACTCTACCGCGGCACTGTCAGGATTGCGCTAAAGCCGCGCCCCGTCAGGAACCGGGGATCAATCCTCGCCTGCGCGGCCGGCAACGGACGCCGGCTCAATTGGCTTCGTTCGCAATGGATCAGACTCCATGCGTACCGCAACCCGCACCGCGTTGCTTTGGATGGCGTGTTCAAAGGCCTGCTGGACCTGTTGCAGGTTGAACTCGCCCGTGACGAGGCTGGCAAGGGGAAACCGGCGATGATTCGCCGCCAGAAAATCCAGGGCAACGCCCAGGTCATCCGGGTGATAGTTGTGTAGGCCGCGAAGCGTGAGCATGCGCCGGACGATCTGCTCGCCATCGATCGACAGCGCACGATCGGGGAAGACCGCGCCGACGAAGACGCATCGCCCGCCGATGCGGACGCTGTCGGGGCTGCGCTCCATCGCGGCGGGCGTGCCCGAGAGTTCAATCGCCAGGTCCGCGCCGCGACCTTCGGTTGCCGCGCGGACGGATGCGACCATGGTTCGCCCATCCTCGCCAATTGGAATCAGATCGGTCGCGCCGAAAGCCTCGGCAAGTTTCAGCCGCCGCACATCCGGATCCGTCACGATGACCTTAGACGCTCCGCGGGCCGACGCCATCGCCGCGGCCGTCAGCCCCAGCATGCCCGCACCCTGGATCAAGACGGTTTCACCCGGTTGCATTTCCCCGACGCGCAGCGCCCCTGCGACGGTAGCCGTCGCGCAGTTGGCGGGGCAGGCCGCCTCGTCCGGCAGGTCGTCGGGCAGAGTGAAGACAGACGTGCCGCTGGCCAGCACACAGTATTCAGAGAGCCCGCCGCGAAGATGCCTGCTTGTCTTGAGTGGCTCGTGGCCGTACTTCACCAGCCGTTCACACTTTTGAGGCAGGTTGCGCTGACAATAGAAACAAGTCCCGCAGCCGACCGCGACTGCCCATGTGACCCGGCCACCGAGGTTCAGCGGCTTGCCGCGATAATCGACTCGCTCGGTGCCATCGGCGATCGCTTCGATACGCCCGATCACTTCGTGGCCGAGAATGGTCGAACCACAACACGAACGCCGGCCGGTGAATGTGTGCAGGTCGCTCCCGCAAAGCGTACACATCGACACGCGCACCAGGATCTCTCCGACCTGGAGCGACGGCACCGCCATCCGCTGCAGCACCAAGGCACGCCGAACGTCATCGAAGACCGCGATCGAAGATGTCTTTGCCATCACGACTCAACCTGAAACAGAATGATCCGAGCGGCCTCTCAACAGTAC
>JBBDXA010000009.1:0-9531 GCA_040902585.1 Phycisphaeraceae bacterium | reverse complement strand
GTTTTCCAATTCGCGCGGTCCTTCAGTTCGAGGAAGCCGCTGTAGAATTCCAGGCCATCGACGCCGATCGTCGCAGCCATCTCGATCCACTGCGGAACCGTGAGCGAACCCTCAACGCAAAGGGCGTCGAGCCAGGCTTTGGGGAAGGCGGCGAGTTGGGGCATGATTTGTTCCGGGTTGTTCGAGAAGTCGCGCTAAGCCGCAAGCGGCTGGTCATCGACCGACCTTCACATCGCCATACCCATGCACCTTCTCGCAGATCAGGCGCAAGGAACTTTCCACATCACCGCTCGCCGTCTTGAACGCGTCCGCATCGATCGTCAGCGGGGCGCCGAGCACGACCAGCGGCGCCCCGTACTTCGGCGCGTCGATCGCCTGTTGAATACTCAAGCCCCCCACCGCTTGCACCGGCACCTTCACCGCCGCGACGACTTCCTTCAGTTGATCCAAGGGACTCGGCATGCGCTGGCCCCGCGCCGCAATGCCTCGCCGTTCGTCGTAGCCGATGTGATGCACGATGTAATCACAACCGAGGTCTTCCAGGCGTTTGGCGCCGGCGACCATGTCGGGCGTGATCATGTTGTCGCCCATGACCTTCACGCCGAAGTCCCTGCCCGCCCGCACGACGCACTTGATGGTCTCCTCGTGAGCCTGGCCCATGACGACGACGAGCGTCGCGCCGGCCTTGGCCATGAGCTCGGCCTCCAGCCAGCCGCCGTCCATCGTTTTCAGATCGGCGACGATGGGCGTGGTGGGGAAGCGTTTGCGCAGGGCGCGCACGCCGTGCATGCCCTCGGCGATGATCAGCGGCGTACCCGCTTCCAGCCAGTCCACGCCGGCGCGCAGAGCCATTTCCGCCGTGGCCACGGCTTCGGTTACGTCGATGAGATCGAGTGATATCTGAACGATGGGTTTCATGCGGGACATGTTACAACGAACCATTCAACCGTTCGCCCGCTATGCCAGCACCTTCGTCAACACCTCGCCCGCCACATCGGTCAGACGATATTTGCGGCCATTGTGGAGATAGGTCAGTCGCTTGTGATCCATGCCCATCAAGTGCAGGACCGTCGCGTGAAGGTCGTGAACGGTGACGGGATCGACCGCGGCCTTGTAACCGATCTCATCCGTCTCGCCGAAACTGGTGCCGCCCTTCACACCCGCGCCGGCGAGCCAGGCGATGAAGCCGTTGGGATTGTGATCGCGTCCGCCGTTGCCCTGGGAGACGGGCATGCGACCGAACTCGCCGCCCCAGATGACGAGCGTGTCTTCGAGCAGGCCTCGCTGCTGCAGGTCGGTGAGCAGGCCGGCGATGGGGACATCGGTCGCTTCGCAGTGGTCGGTGTGGTTGCCGCGCAGGTTGCTGTGGGCGTCCCACTCGCCATCGGAGTAGACCTGCACGAAGCGGACGCCGCGTTCGATCATGCGGCGGGCCATGAGGCACTTGGTGCCGTAGGAGCGCGTCTTGCCGTTGTCCAGGCCGTACATCTCGTGCGTGGCATTCGACTCGCCTTTGAAGTCGATCAGCTCGGTCGCGGCCTGCTGCATGCGGTAGCCGAGTTCGAAGGATTGAATGCGCGCGAGAAGGTCGGCTTCGCCTTCGTGCCGGCGAAGGTGTTCATCATTAAGCTTCGCGAGAAAGTCGA
Organism: Phycisphaeraceae bacterium; assembly: GCA_040902585.1. GTDB lineage: Bacteria > Planctomycetota > Phycisphaerae > Phycisphaerales > Phycisphaeraceae > JBBDXA01. The sequence goes on along the minus strand of JBBDXA010000009.1, from coordinate 7,885 downwards.
GCTGGGCGCGCTGATCTTCCTGGGTCACGCCTTTGGGTCGATTGAGGTTGAGCACCGGTGTGCCTTCAGCGCGGAAGAGCGTGCCCTGGTAGGTCGTGGGCAGGAAGCCGGCGGACCAGTTCATCGGCCCGCCTTTGACGCCCTGGTTATTGCCGAGGACGACGTAGCCGGGCAGATTCTGATTCTCGCTGCCCAGGCCGTAGGTGATCCATGAGCCGGCCGAGGGAAAACCGGGGCGCGGGATGCCGGTGTTGATCTGATACAGCGCGGGCACGTGGTTGTCGCTCTCGGAATGCAGCGACTTGATGAAGGCGAACTTGTCGACGTGCTGAGCGATGGTGGGATATTTCTCGCAGACCCACGCGCCGCTCTTGCCGTACTGCTTGAAGCTGAAGGGCGACTTCATCAGGGGGCCGGGGTTGCCGAAGAAGACTTTGATGTCGATGCGTTTGCCGTCGTTTTTCTGAAGCTCGGGCTTGGGATCGAAGAGGTCAAAAGCGCTGGGCGCGCCTTCCATGAAAAGCCAGATGACGGACTTGGCCTTGGGCGCGAAGTGGGTGGGCCTGGGGTCGAGTGGATTCGCAACAGGCGCGGGGTCCGCCGGCGCGGCCGCTTCAGCGGCCCGCGCATCGCGCGCCTGAAGCAGATCCGCCAGCGCCAACATGCCCAGCCCGCCGCCGGCGCGCTGAAGGAACTCCCGGCGATTGGCGATGGAACGGTACCGGCCGCAGTGCTGGGTTCTGACGTTGCTGTTCATAAAGTTCAGTCCACGTAGATAAACTCGTTCAGCGCAAACATCGCCTGACAGAAATCCGCCATCGCCTGCCGACGGCTCTCCTGTTCCGTCACCTTCGCATCGCGTTGCTTCCGCTCCTGAATCCGGGCGTTGATGAAGGCAAGGGCCGCGTCGCGCTCGCTGCCGCGCGGCCCCCGACCAAGGGCGATTTCAAAACCTCGCTGCACCAGTTTCACCGGCGTGTCGCCCGCTTCGTTCAACAGACGATCGGCGAACTCAATCGAACGCATCCGCACGAAGCCGTCATTCAGAATCGCCAGCGCCTGCAAAGCGACCGTCGTGTTGATCCGTTTCCCGCAGCTCTGCTGGGCATCGGGCGCATCGAACGCCTGGAGCAGCGGGAACGGCACGATGCGTTTGTGGAACATGTAAACAGTCCGGCGATGATTCTCAGGGCCGTCCTTGAGGTTCTTCGGATACGGGTCTTTCAGGTTGCGGGCGACGATTGCTTCCGGCGCGACAGGCGGCTGAAAGCCGGGGCCGTAAGGATCGAGATTCAACGAACCTGCCGCGGCGAGCATCGCGTCGCGCAGGATCTCCGCTTCGAGCCTTTGCGGACGCATGCGCCACAGCAGGCGGTTCTCCGGATCGATCGCGGCCTTCGCTGAATCGAACGTCGTGTCCTGCGTATACACGGCGCTCAATAGGATCATGCGATGCAATCGTTTGAGCTTCCAGCCATGCGATACGAAATCATGCGCGAGCCATTCCAGGAGTTCCGGATGCGAAGGCCTCTCGCCCTGGACACCGAAGTCGTTGACGCTGCGCACCAGGCCTTCGCCGAAGTGATGCTGCCAGACGCGGTTGACGATAACCCGGGCGACGAGCGGGCCCGCGCCGTGCTGCGTGTCCGTCATCCAATGTGCCATCGCCGCTCGCTGGTAGGTCGAGTCGGGCAATGGGCGATCCTGTTTCGCGGCGTTCCAGTAGTCGGCGGGTGCTTTGCCTCGCGTGATGGCCGACACGAAACCGACCTCGACAGACACCTGGCGATCGTAAAAGTCCGCCCTGCGGAAAAGCCAGGTCGGCGCAGGCTTATCGCTGCCATCGCGGAAGGCGAGTGCGGTCGGCGGAGCCTTCGGTTCTCTCTCGCGATGGGCAGCAACCGATGCCTGCAGCATCGCCCAGGCCCGCCGTTCACCTTCCGTCATCGCCTTGCGATACTCGTCATCGCTGATCGCCAGGGCCTTGGCGTGTTTCCTCGCCAGTGTCTTTGCATCGGATGAATCGGGCTTCTCGCGCAGGAGATGTTTCTCATCCGCACTGATCGACAGGGCATCGATCTTCGCGGGACGCAGGGTTGCATCCAACGACTTCTTCTTCGGATCGAGCCAGCGGCTGAGATACTCTTCGACTGTCTTGCGGCCCTTGTCCCAGTCAGCATGGGCATCGCGATAGGCCTTGATCTGGTCGCGCGAAGCAAGCGGAACCTCGGCGCGGTCGCCGGTGTGGAAGGCAGCGAGCATGCGGTAGTAGTCGCGCGCGGGGATGGAGTCGTACTTGTGATCGTGGCAGCGGGCGCAGGCCACGGTCAGGCCGAGCATCGCCGAGCCGATGGTGGCGATGGTGTCGTCCAGCTCGTTGTACTTGTTCTGAAGGCGCTCCTCTTCGAGGAAGGAGTCGGCCAGCACCGTGTGCGGCCCTGCGGTAAGAAAACCCGTCGCGGCGAGGGCGAGCGGGTTGTCCGGATCGATTTCATCCCCGGCAAGCTGCCAGCGCACGAAGGTGTCGAAAGGCAGATCATCATTAAGGGCGCGGATGACGAAGTCACGGTAGTGATAGGCGGTCGGTCGATCCTGATCGCCCTCCTGTCCGTTGGAGTCGGCGTAGCGCGCGACATCAAGCCAGTGCCTCGCCCAGCGTTCGCCGTAGTGTTGACTGGCGAGAAGGCGGTCGATGAGAGCTTCATACTTCTGCCACGTGAAGTCCTTCGCGAAGGCATCGACCTCCTCGGGCGTCGGCGGCAGGCCGGTGATATCAAAGTAGACCCGGCGAATCAGACGACGCACATCGAGCGATTGCGAAGGCTCCAGCGCACGCGGCTTCGCGGACTGCATGCTCGCGAGGATGAACTGATCGATCGGCGCCCGGGCCCAGTCACCGCGCACCACAGGCGGCTCCACTTTCTTCAGCGGGAGGAACGACCAGTGCTCGCGGTCCTCATCAGTGACCACCATCTCTCGCCGCACCACCGCGCCGGGTGCAGCATCAGGCCAGGTCGCCCCGCGGTCGATCCACCTGCGCAAGAGATCAACCTCTTTCGCGCTGAGCCCTTCCCCCTTGGGCGGCATGCGTTCATCGGCATCCTTGGTGGTCACGCGCCGCATCACGCTGCTGCCCGCAGCCTTGCCGACAACGATCGCCGCTTCGCCCGAATCGCCTTTGCGCACCGCGCCATCCTTGATATCAAAACGCAAACCGCCCTTCTGCTTCTCGGGGCCGTGACATTTGAGGCAATGCTCGCTCAGCAAGGGCTGAATGTCGCGATTGAAATCCACAGGTGAGTCGGCGGCATGGCTCATCGCGGCGACAGCGAACAGCATCGCCGCACCGAGAAAGAACCGGCGGACTGCATCGCAAGCATGGCCCGTCAACAACTCTTGCATGATCCCATTATTGCCGAAAGCGCGGGAAACCGTACATGAGGATGTCACCTCTTCCGACCGGGCCAAAGGCATGACCGAAGCCAAGCCGGTGATCAATGCGATGCAGCCGATGAAGGATCTATTGCTCGTGGGCTTGATTCCGTTCAAGTGTTTGGGTGCCAACAACGATCAGTTCCCGGCGGGTCGCGAAATCCAGCAGTATTTCCGGCCACATCTGACGGATGAGCCATCCACCAAGGGCCGCGCTCGGTCATGGCCCAAGACGCGGGTCGAATCCTGTGATCGAGCGCGGCCAATGATCCCTGCTTCAAAGGACCAACCAGAGGCGAGCCCACTTCTTCATTCATATCCACTTGTCGTTACAAGCTTTGCGCTATCCATATCGAGGGAACTCATCAACAGACCCAGGGTAAGCCCGCGTAACCATCATTTATTTCAAAATTCGCGATAATTTGCCATCTGATATTGACAAGCCCGTTAATTTCACCATACTCCTCCACTCGCGTTCCTTTCAGGTGCGCGTTCTAAACGTCAACGAGTTGGAGTCCCAGAGACCCCCAAGTATCCGGTTTGGTTCCCCAAGGAGAGTATTGATGCATCTTTCGTCGCCCAGTTGGAAAAAGAGAAAAGTCCGTCGATCCTTCCTGCGTCTGAGCCAGTTGCTCGCCTCCGCGGCGGCGATGGGCCTGGCGACGCAGTCCCCGGGCATCACCATCACCGCCAACACGCAGTTGACGCCGCCGGTCACCGTGGCTCCCGGCAGCATCGGCGGACTGGTTGTTCATCTGGACGCCAACGATGTGAGCAACACCGGCACCAACCCCGCCGATGGCACGCAGATCAACACGTGGGTGAACAAGGCTGCGGGCGGCGCGGGTGACTTCACCGCCGCCATCGCCGCGAGCAATCCTTACGTGAACTGGACGGGCAACCCAATGAACGGCAACGCGGTCGTTCACTTTTGGGGCGGCCTGTTGCGTAACACGACCAACTTCGGCAACAACGTCACCGTCATGTACGTCGGCCGAATGGACGGCGGTGGCAATGCTCGCCTCGTGGCCGGCAACGCCAACAACTGGCTGCTGGGCTATTGGAGCAATGGGAAAGACCGGTCCTACTGGAACGGCACACCGCAGAACCTCACGGGTACTCCGATCGACTATTTGTCGCATCTTTACGTCGGCTCGGCTGACGGCATCAACGCCACGAGCTATCGCGGCGATCCCTCCGAATCAGTCATCGGCTCCGGTGCTCTGGGTGGCACCGGCCAAGGCCCCAACGGCCTGTCGCTCGGCGGCTGGGGAGCGGGCGGAGGCGGCGCCGGCTCTGAGGGTTCCTACGCCGACTTCGGCGAACTGCTCGTATTCAATCACGCACTCAGTGCCGTCGAACGCGGACAGATGGAAGACTATCTCCGCGCCAAGTGGTACGGCGCGCTTCCCTCAACCGAAGCCGTCACCATCACCGCCACCGGCACGCTCGATCTCAACGGCGTGAACCAGACCATCGGCTCACTCGCCGGCGTCAACGGCGCGCAGGTCCTGCTCAACGGCGCCTGGCTCACCACCGGTCAGGACAACACCAGCACCACCTACTCGGGCACCATCGCCGATGGCTCCGTCAGCGGCGGCAGCCTGTCCAAGATCGGTGCCGGCATCCTGACACTCGACGGCCCTTCCGCCAATACCTACACCGGTCAGACCGTCATCAACCAGGGTTCGCTGGTTCTCTCCAAGACCGCGGGCGTCACGGCACTGCCCGGTGACATCCTGATGCTCAACAGCCTCAGCCCCAATATCTGGATGACCACCAACAACCAGTTGGGCGGCAACGGCGTGCTGACCTTCGCCACGGAAGTGAACAACGTAATCGGCCACGGCCGCTTCATGCTGGAAGGTACCACGCAGACGCTGGCCGGCATCCAGAGCAACAACGGCATTCAGGCTGGTGTTATTCAGAACTCCGAGTCCGGTGTCGCCGGCCCCGCCAATGCCGGCACGAGTCTGCTCGTGCTCGCCGGCAGCGGCAACTATTCATTCAACGGCTTTCTCCGCAACGGCAGCTCGGGTGTTCTGGGTCTGTCCAAGACCGGCGCAGGCGTGCAGACCCTTTCAGGCAACCAGATCAACTATACCGGCGCGACGAACATTGCCGACGGCCAGTTGATCCTCTTCAACGCCGCGGGCTACAACTCGCCGACTTCCATCGCCAATGGCGCTGTTCTCTCCTGGAGCGGCAACACCAACTCGCAAAACAACAACGGCGGTGCCACCATCGCCCTCAACGACGGCGCGACGCTGGAGAATCTGAATCCCAACCACTGGACCGTGATCAACGGCGCGGTCACCGCCTCGGGCAACACCGTCATCAACCACGCCGCCAACGCCACCGGCGGGTCCGGCCGCGGCTTCTATCTCGACGGCGGGCTCAAGGGCGACGGCACGGTCACCATCAACGCCCTCAACGCCGGCAGCGGCGTCAACTTCCGCAACAACAACTCCACCTTCAGCGGAAAGATCATCGTCAACGGCATCGCCAGCGCCACGCCTTTCGCCGGCAGCGGCATCGGCGTCGGCGGCAACACCGCCGGCCTGACCAACGCGGACATCGAGCTCAACGGCACCATGGAACTGCTTGGCCAAGGCATCGGCTGGGCCAACTCCGCCCCCGGCGACTTCTTCATGGGCGCCCTCAGCGGCACCGGCATCATGGTCGGCAATCACACCGCCGGCGGACAGACACGCGTCCGTCTCGGCAACAACAACCACAGCGGTGAGTTCACCGGCACCATCGTCAACGGCAACGGCAACGTCATCGTCCTCACCAAGAACGGCACCGGCGTCCAGACTCTCTCAGGCGCTAATCTCTACTCCGGGCTCACCACCGTCGCCGCCGGCACCCTCCTCGTCCACAACACCACCGGCTCAGGACTCGGCTCAGGCAATGTCGTCGTCAAGAGCGGCGCGACCCTCGGCGGCGACGGCTCCTTCACCGGGGCCCTTCTCCTGGAAGATGGCTCCATGATCAGCCCCGGCATGAGCCCAGGCGTCCTCAGCACCGGAGCCGTCACCGTCGGCACCTCCGCGGCCGGCACCGTCACTTACTTCTTCGATCCAGGTGATCTGATCATGATCAGCGGCGACCTGACCCTGGTCAGCAACATCATCGTCAATGTGAACTCGCCCCTGGCCGCCCAGAACGCCATTTACCCGCTCTTCATGTGGACGGGCAACCTCACCGGCTTCGACCCGCTCAAGTTCACCGTCAACGCTTCCACCGGTTCTACCCGCATCGAACTCGACCTGGCAAACAACAAGATCCTGCTGGTCACGATCGTCCCCGAGCCGGCCACGCTCTCGCTCCTCGCCGTCGGCAGCGTCGCCCTGCTGCGACGCAAGCAACGACAGGCGTTGTGAAAGCAGCTTTGACACGGATCATCAACTGAAAAGGGCGAACGAATCTCACGATTCGTCCGCCCTTTTTCTTCGGCCAGCCGCTCGGCAATCACCTTGCGAACGGCTTCCTCTGGCTCGACTTCGAGCCGTGATTGCCCAGATGGACATCGATGCCACTGAGGGTGACGACAGTTTGGCCGGAAGCCTCGTGAAGACGGCAAGGGAGGAATTATTTGGAGAGGCGGGACATGCGAGGCTCCTTAAAACGGAGCTAAAAGCGGTAGAATACCGTTCTAAGCTGACGCTTCTGACCTCGCTGCCCGTTTGGACAGGTACGCTTGTTTGCGTTGGGTATTCAACTTGTCGAAAAGCGGGTGATGAGATTCGAACTCACGACATTCACGTTGGCAAACTGCGAGCACCGATTGGAAGCATCGCAATTACAACCGCTTACGGAAGCACCGGCGGACGCTTGTACCGCCGCTTGTACCGACAAGCCGGAAATCGAGCACGGCGAGAGCTTCGCCGACGTGGTGCGGATGCTCGACCGGCTGCCGCTGACGGACGCTGAGCGAGCCGAAGCGGTGCGGCGACTGCTCGCCGGCGATGCCGCCAAAGGGGGCACACGATGAACCACCTGCCGTCACCAAACGGGGACAACGGCCGCGACGCCGGCGGACGATTCGCCAAGGGCAACGCCGGCGGGCCGGGCAATCCGCACGCTCGCCGCGTCGCTCACCTTCGGGCACGAATCGTCGAAGCCGTCACCGATGACGACCTGGCCGACATCGTGGCGACGCTCGTTCGCTGCGCCAAGGCCGGCGAGCCGTGGGCCGTGCGGGAACTGCTCGACCGCTGCCTTGGCAAGTCGAAACCTGCCGCCGATGACATCCCGGAGCATGAGCCGGCGCAGTTCAACGTGCTGGCCGTTCCCATTGTCGAGCGAATCGTCACACACCGACCAGCGGAAGGTACTGCCGGCGACTGACGATGATAGATGCGGCAACAGGAGCGAGAAAGCCGCGTCAAAAGTTAGCAGCCCGTTGATTTTCCCCCAATTCTCACACTCCGACCGTCGCCGGCCGCCA
>JBBDXA010000008.1:0-9548 GCA_040902585.1 Phycisphaeraceae bacterium | reverse complement strand
CCACGTCACCGGTCACGAAGGCCGTGACCAGGCCGCTGCCGACCTTGTCCCAGCCGATCATCGTGACGTTGGCGGCCTTCGTCATCGCGTCGGTCGCTTCGATGAGCGATACGAGGCCTTTGGTTTCGACCATGCCGATTGCTTGTTGTGCCATTGAGGTGCTCCAGTTCAGAGTTCAGAGTTCGGGGTTCAGAGTTTTGCCGCTTGCGGCTTAGCAGGATCCACCGCGACCACCGGTCGCGGCTTTATGTGTACAGAAGTTCCATGTGGGTTGCGCTCTCGAGGTGACACGCGTTGCCTTCATCGGTGTCGATGTGGATTTCGAGTTTCACTTTGGGATGCTCGCGGACCTTGAGGTTGTCAAAAGTGACGCCGCAGGGGCCGTGGATTTTCAGCTTCATCGAGTCGCCGTCTTTGACACGGAAGTGCGCCAGGTCAGCGGGGCCCATATGAACGTGTCGAGCCGCGCGGATGACGCCCTTGGTCATCGCGACCGCACCAGCCGGGCCGACGAGTACCGCACCGGGCGTGCCTTCGTGATTACCGCTGATCCGCAGCGGCAACTCGATGCCCAAAAAGATGCCATCGGTGTAGGAGAGTTCCACCTGCGTGAACGCCCGGCAAGGGCCGAGGATGCGCACACCGGGGATCATGCGATTGCGCGGGCCGATGATGTTGACCTGCTGCTCGCTGGCGAACTCGCCGGGCTGGTAAAGGTCTTTGAGCTTGGTGAGCTGGGAGCCTTTGCCAAAGAGAATTTCGAGGTCGGATTGCGTGACGTGAACGTGGCGAGCGGAGACGTTGACCACCAGCGGGTTCGGTCCACCGTTGTGCGAGGTGGGGCGAACCATCCGGCCGACTTCGCCGGCAACCTGGTCGCGCAGCACCTGTCGGACGATGGATTCGACCTGCGAACGATCGAGTGTGCCTGCAATCATGACGAGCCTCGACATACGGACAAAGAATCAATTCCGAACCGAAGGGTACCATATCTACCAAAAGATATCAATACTTCTCATAAGATTTCACAAAAGATTCCAATATGAGCATCTGAGCGATCCGAATGAGCATAATATTGCGTAATTGCAGAACTTAGGGAGAGGTGAATGCCCTATTGGCGGAGGGTGGCGCTGGTGATCAGCCAGACGATTTCGCGCTCGAACGACTTGCGGCTGGGATAGGTGAAGGCGTTTTCGAAGTCGGAAAGCAACGCGACCGCTCCTTGATTCAGGGTCGCTGCGGAGGCGAACGAAACCATGTCGGCCAGCACGACCGCGAAGTTGCCTTCGACGGAGCCCGCCTGCCGATCGGCGAGGTAGGCGTAGTTCATCTCCTGCGCCTCGCAGCGATAGCGCGCGGGTTCGCCGAGCACGATGAGGTCCAGCACCAGGCGCGGCACTTCTTCCCCGCGAATCGACCGGTCGGTGACGGTCACAGGCAGGTCGGTGCCGCGAGCGGAGTGCGCGTTGCGGTCGACTTCGATGATCTTCGGTTCGTAGAGGCTGACCTGACCGGCCGCAACGACGAGTACCTGATCCCACGAGAGCGTGATCGGCCGGCCCAGCGCGTCGTACACCAGCAGATGATCCGCGAGACAGTCGAATCGCTTGGTGGTCTTCACCGGCGGCATCGTGAACAGCACATCATCACTTACCACGCGCGTGTCGACGCCGACCTTGCCCAGAGCGCGGGATAACCTGTCCGCTTCTTCCGCGCGAAGGTGATCGATGATCAGGCCGAAGGAATCGCGGGCCATCTTCACGCCGTCGGCAGGGGCGTAACGATCGATCGACATGAACGCCTTGGCAAGCTGCTCCGCGGCGATGGGCGATTGATCGGTCTGGAGGATGGCGTGGCCCATGCCTTCATTGTAAGAAAACAGCGACAGGGCGGCCTGTCGCTGAGAGGTATTTCGTTGTGGAGGGATCGCTAAGCCGCAAGCGGCGTTAATCCAGGTTCATTGTCAACAGGAACTCGGCGTTGCTCTTGACCTTTTCGAGCCGGCTCTTCAGAAGCTCCATCGCTTCGACGGCGTTCATATCCGCCAGCACCTTGCGCAGGCGGTAGACCAGCTTCAGTTCGCGCGGGTCGAGCAGCAGTTCCTCGCGGCGGGTGCCTGAGGCGCTGATGTCGATACAGGGATAGACGCGCTTGTCCATCAGCCGGCGATCCAGGTGCAGTTCGCTGTTACCCGTGCCTTTGAACTCTTCGAAGATGATGTCGTCCATCTTCGAGCCGGTGTCGATGAGGGCGGTGGCGATGATGGTGAGCGAGCCGCCCTTCTCGATCGCGCGGGCAGCGCCGAAGAACTTCTTGGGTCGCTGGAGGGCGTTGGAGTCGAGACCGCCGGTGAGGATCTTGCCTGAGTGCGGCATCTCTTCGTTGTAGGCGCGGGCCATGCGGGTGAGCGAGTCCATGAGGATGACCACATCATCGCCGAACTCGACCATACGCTTGGATTTCTCAATGACCATTTCGCAGACCTGCACGTGGCGGGTGCTGGATTCATCGAACGAACTGGCGACGACTTCGACTTCCTTGGGCGTGTGCCTACGGAAATCCGTCACTTCTTCAGGACGCTCAGCGATCAGCAGCACGATCACCTTGCAGTTGGGATTGTTCTTGATGATCGAATTGGCCATCTTCTGAAGCAGGACCGTCTTACCGGTACGCGGCGGAGCGACGATCAGCGCTCGCTGACCCTTGCCCACCGGCGTGACGAGATCGACGATACGCATGGAGATCTCTTCCGAGTCCGTCTCCATCACGAACCGCTCAAAGGGATGCAGCGGGGTGAGGTCTTCGTACGTCTTCATGTCGTTAAGCGAGTCAGGCGGCGCGCCGTTGACCGCATCGACACGCAGCAGCGCAAAGTATTTTTCGCTCTCTTTGGGCGGCCGAATCGTGCCCTGCACGATGTGCCCGGGCTTCAAGCCGAAGCGGCGAATCTGCGACGGGCTGACGTAAATGTCATCCGGGCAGGCGAGGTACGAATACTCAGGCGAGCGCAGGAAGCCGAAGCCGTCGGGCAGGATTTCCAGCACGCCTTCGCCGTACATCAGGCCCTGCTTCATGATCTTGCGTTCGAGGATCTTGAAGGTGAGCTTGTGGCGCGTGAGGGTGTCGATGTCTTTGACGTTCTCTTCTTCGCCGAGCTTCTTCAGCGCGACCATGTCGAGCTTCTGAAGGTCGCGAACGGTCAGTTCGCTTCGCTTGGCCTGTTCGTAACGCTGCTGCGTCTCAGCTTCGAGTTCCTCGTCGCTCTGAGCGTGGGGCCTCTTTACCTCGGGCTTGGGCGCAGGCTTGGGTTCGGCGGCCTTGGGCGCGGGTTTGGCTTCCTCGGGCTCGGGGGCGGCCTCGCTCACTGCCGGGGGCTCTTCGGGCGTTTCTTCTTCTGGTTCACTTCGCTTGCGGTTGGTGCTTCGCTTGCGAACTCGGGTTTCTGCCATGACAGGCTCCTGTAGCGGATAGTTGCTTCAGGCATGAAGCCTGATGCGGGGGGTAAGAATCAAATTGATACGACATGCAGACGTGCATGGCTGTGGGAGATCGGCCGATTCCTTGGCCTTTACATTCCTTACGGTGCTTACGAGGGAGGGAGGAAAATCAGTCAGGAGGCCCCAGTCTCACGGCGACATTTCGAATCGCCCCACGGTCGGGTCTACTTTTCCGGAATGGGTTCCGGGTCTTTTCCGGATTGCTTTTGAAGTATCTGGGTAAGAACCTGCCGGACGTGGGCGAGACTTTCCGTTTCGCCGCCGTTGTTCTCAATGACATAATCGGCGCGGGAAGCCTTGATGTCAAGTCCCATCTGGCTTTTCTCGCGGCGGGCGTGTTCTTCCGCGGTCCAGCCGCGGCTTTCCGCCACGCGCCGCCTGCGGTTCTCGTCACTGGCCTGCACGAAGACAACCGCGTCCACCCCCTTTTCAATTCCCTTTTCCAGCAGCAACGGACAATCTTCGATGATTGCAATGATTGCAGGGTCCGCCTCAAATCGCTGCCGCAGCGCCAGCCGCCGGGCGTGAACGCGGGGGTGAATAAGGTCTTCCAGCCGCTGAAGTTCGGGAGGATGATTGAAGACGATCCGGGCGATGGCGGAGCGATCAGGCGAGCCGTCGGGCTTTATCACTTCTGCGCCCCACCACTGTTTCAAACGCTCGACCACGTCGGATTCATGCAGGGTTTTCCTGGCCAGTTCATCCGCATCGATGACCGCGCAGCCGAAGCCGGCGAACTGTCGGGCGATCAGGCTTTTGCCCGAGCCGATACCGCCGATGATGGCGATCACAGGTTTGGAGAGGTTGGAAGGCAAGGGGATTGGCAGATTGAGGATTGCGGATCGGGGATTGGGTGCCACGGGTCGACGAGGCTTGGCGAGGAGACCCGTGCGGGCTGCCCGTTGTCTCCCCCGACTCTGGCCCGACACTTCACCCCGGCAGATGCGTCATCCAGAACCGCAGCCAGTTGCCGTGGAGAATGTTCTTCACATCCTCATCACTGTACCCGCGTGCCTTCAGAAGGCCATCGAGCTTGCGCAGGTCGGCCACGGTGTCCAGATCATGCGGGCAATCCTCGGCACCGAAGCCGCCGTCCAGGTCGCTGCCGATCGCGGCGTGTTTCGCATCGCCCGCAAGCTGACACACGTGATCCAGATGCTGCACGATGACATCGAGGCCGACCTCCGCCCGCGGGGGGATGTTGCCGCCGGGCTTGAGGCGCATCATGCCGATGTGCATGGCGGCTCCGATCACGCCATCGCGTTCGAGTATCAAACGAATCTGCTGATCGCTGAGCTGCCTCTGCATCGGAGCCAGCGCCCGGCAATTACTGTGACTGGCGTAGATCGCGCCATCAAAGAGATCGATCGCCTGGAAGAAGCTGCGGTCGCACAGGTGCGTCAGATCCAGCGGCATCTTCAGCGCAGCCACCTCCTTGAGCAGTTCGATTCCTCGATCGGTGACGGGGCCGTCTTCGGTCGAGTTGTGCCCTTGGGTGCCGTAGGCGTGGACGGCAGGGCCGAAGTGCGCGAGCATGAGCGTGCGCAGGCCTCGTTCGTGCCAGAGGTAAATCTCCTGCGGCTCGACGATCGGGTCCGCCCCTTCCATGGTGATGATCACACCCAGCGGCGGCATCGCTGGAGCACCACCGGGAAGGGTGGTGCCGCGGACGCCTGATGCATCCGTGCGCCGCGATGCACCGCCCTGCCGGGACGGTGCTCCAGTCGATTCGGTGCGCCAATCGTTCCAATGCTCATGCACATCCTGCTTCGTGCGAAGGATGCGCAGCACCCCCTGCCGCTGCAAGGCTTCGTAGTAGGCGAGCTGCCCCATCGCCGAGGCGTAGGCCATGTCCTGCGTGGGATGATCGAGCCCATACCGCGGCGCGAGGCGTTCGGGCTGCGCCATTGGCCTGTAGCGGGCGATGACCGTGGTCACGCACATCGGCACGCCCACGCGGCGCATTTCCTGGACAGTCGTCGTACACGTGCCCGGCTCGCCGCCGGTGAGCTTCGCTTCGCGCTGCCTGATCTGGGCAACGGTCAGGCACTGGTCGCGTTCGTAACTCAGCGCGTTCATGGCAATGTCGAGGTGGCCGTCGATGATGAATGACATGGGCGGGATTATAGGGAGCTATGAGCTGAGAGCTATGAGCTGTGAGGCAGTTCAAGCCCAATGGCGAGTCCGCGAGCCGTTGGGGTATTGGGCAGTCACCGCGTGCCGATACCCCGACGGCTCGCCATCGGGCTTGGTGGATCATCTCCCTTTACTTCTGCGGGACTCATCCTTAATCTTTCATTCAATGGACAACTTTGACATCTACTCCGCGACGGTCGATCACTACCTGGCGCCCATCAAGGCGTTCCTGGATGACGATGGCGTCACCGAAGTGATGGTCAACAAGTTCGATGACATCTACATCGAACGCGATGGCCAGATCATCAAGACCGCAGCGAAGTTCGCCGACGACGAAGGCTACGTCGCGGCTGTGAACAACATCCTTCAATTCACGGGCAAAAGCCTCAACGATGAAAACCCCTTGATCGACTCGCGCCTGCCCAACGGCTCGCGCGTTCACGTGGCCCGTCCGCCCTGCGCCCGCCTGGGCACGGTCATGACCATTCGTAAGTTCTCCACCACCACGCTGGATATCGACTGGCTCATTCACCTGGGCAGCCTGACCGCGGCGTCGAATGAGTACCTTCAGATCGCCGTGCGCGCCGAGCGCAATCTTCTCGTGGCAGGCGGCACCAGTTCGGGCAAGACGTCGCTGCTCAATGCGCTCTCCACTTTCATTCCGCCGACGGAGCGCATCGTCGTCATTGAAGACTCAGCCGAACTGCAACTGCAACAGGATCACGTGGTCTCGATGGAGACGAAGCCGCCCGATCGCTTCGGGCGCGGAGCGGTGGGTATTCGCGAGTTGTTCCGCTCCAGCCTGCGACTGCGGCCGGACCGGATCATCATCGGCGAAGTCCGCGGCGGCGAAGCCCTGGACATGATCCAGGCCATGACCAGCGGTCACGGCGGATCGATGGGCACGCTCCACGCCAACAACGCGTACGACGCCCTGAACCGTCTGGAAACCATGGCCCTGATGAGCAAAGTGGAACTGCCGCTTCATGCATTGCGGTCGCAGGTATCCTCGGCTCTGGATGTACTCGTGCAGATGAGTCGGCACATGGGCGGCAAACGCATGCTCACACAGATCGCGGAAGTCGATCCTCTGGGAGATGACGGACGCTACAAGATCCGGGACATCTTCACGATGAAGCCTGACCCGGACGATAAAAAGAAGGTGCAATTGACCTGGACAGGCCAGCGTTCCAACTTCACCGACCAGCTTCGTCCCGAGGAGCGGGATTTGGTGACAGATCGTACGCGAAGTATATTTGACCTTGGCTGATCACCCGGCAAGAATACTCCAATGGCCCCGATTCCACCCTCCTCGCCTGTGTCCGCTTTGTCACACCGCCGCCGTCGCCTTCCCCTCACCCGGCGGGTACGTCGCTGGCTCCGCAAGCTGCACCGCGACGAGCGCGGCACGACCACGCTCGAATGGGCGCTTTTATTGGGCGGCATAGCGTTACCTGCGGTGTATCTTCTGACAATGTGTCTGAGCGTCGTCGTCGACTACTACCGGATGATGACCATGCTCAGCAGCCTGCCCACGCCGTGATCCCGAAAAGGTAATGCCCCGAGTAACGCGGATCGGACAATCGGCACGAACGGAAGTTAAACAATCATTCCCACTTGACGCTGCGTTGGCGTTGAGATTTGAAGAGAGACGGGAAAAGAGAAAAGCAGGCGGCCGCGGATGGCTGCCGGTCCACTCAGGAGTATCGTAATGTTCAAGAACATGCTCAAACGAATCAAAGGCTTCCACAAGGATGAAGCCGGTGCGGAGGGATTGGAAAAGCTCCTGCTCATCGGCGCGATCATCCTGCCGCTGCTTGGCATCCTGATTTTCTTCAAGCAGGAAATCTTCACTTGGGTTGAAGGCATCTGGGGCGAAGTACGCGACGACAACGACAGCTACAAGAATCTGCCCACCGGCGGTAACTGAGTACACCGACGGGGCTGAGCCTTTGATTGTCTCCTTCGGTCGCGGCGATGCCTTCGGGGTTCCGCAGCCATCCTGCCATGTGGCCTGTTGATGCAAGGAAGCACGGGTGTGATGCTAACTGGTGTCGATCCCCTGCCCCTGCTCAGCGTGCTCGCTCAGAGCCCTTCGCCTCAGTCCCTGCAACCGGTCGGTATCATCGGCTTTACCCTGCTCTCGATCGTCGCCCTCATCAGCGGTACCAGTGACGGCCTGTACCACCGCATCTCCAATAAGATCACCTACCCCGCCATCGTCGCGGGGTTTTTATTTCACGCCATCGCCGGTCTGGCGCTGGCCGGAGGCATCGGCCTGATCACCGGCCTGCGCGACGCGGGCATCGGCTTCGGCGCGGCCTTTGTGCCGTTCTTTCTGCTCTACGTGATCGGTGCCATCCGAGGGGCCGCTGATGTCAAGGTGATGGGTGCCTTCGGCGCGATCCTGGCGGACTGGGAGGCCGTGCTGCACGCCCTGTTCTACGGCTTCCTCGCTGCCGCCCTGATCGCCGTCGGCATCGTCATCGCCCGCGGCCTGTTCCGCAAGACGCTCAGCAACATCGCCATGATGGCTACCCAGGTCGCTTCCAAGACCAAGCCGGACATCGTCTCCGTAGGCCCGCCGATCGGGCTGGCGATCGGCCTGTCAATCGGGGCGGTGCTGGCCGGGGTGGAGCTGTTTCTGGGCGTCATCTTGCCCTGGGGGCGTTTATGACTGAAACTTCCTCGTCGCGAACCGCAACTTCTTATGGATGCGGCGTTTTTACAGGTCAATGCACCGGTTCGTCCGTTGGAAATATGACGGCTTTGGTACGATAATCAGTGTATCGACGCGATTCCCTCCCTGCCGCCCTCCACGCGGCTGCCGTCCCCCGCCGCTCGCAAGGCTTTCAGCAACCTTCGGCAACGTACTAAGGTTCACGCATGGCCAATTCCTCACTCCTGACGCTCGCCGACGGCTGGCTGGCAAACGCGCTCTCGGACCGCTTCACCTTGGTCTGCGGGGGCATCGCGGTTGTCTGTGCGATTCTACTCGTGCTCCTCCTGCGCGCCATGATGCGCATGGGTCGGATTCAGAAGATGGCTGACCGCGTGCGCGACCTTCATCGCGATCAGAGCGCGACCACGACCATCGAGTTTGCGCTCTGCTTTCCCATTCTGCTCACCATCATTCTGGTTCTCGTGCAGTCAATGCTGCTGATGGCGGGGAACATGTACGTTCACTACGCAGCCTTCCAGGCGACACGGGCCGCTTCCATCGAAATCGGACAGGACTACACCGCCAATGGCGACCTGGCCCCGAACCTTTACACCAACGACAAGTACTCGCTCAAGTACGAACGCATCCACCGCGCCGCGGCCTACGCGATCCTGCCTGTCGCCGGTCAGTTTGAAACCGGCACCGGCAAGGCCGGCGAAATGGTGGCCGCCCTTCAAAATCACTACGCGGCCTACGGCGTCAGCGAGCCGGCCTGGGTTGCGTCGATGCTCTCGGGCAAAGTCCACTACGCCGATGCCATGACGGAAATCGAAGTCCTCGAAACGCGAGTGATGGATGAACACGATGTCACTTTCGAACCCCTGCCGGACAACCCCTACCGCTTCGGCCCGCGCGATGCCGTGACGGTGCGGCTGACGCACAAGCTCAACCTCGGCGTGCCCATCGCCAGCCGCATCTTCGCCGATGGCGATCATGATGGAAAAGGCCCGGGTCGGTACACCCTCGTCAGCGCCCAGTACACGCTTGCCAACGAAGGCGTGCCCGTGCCCCTGCCTGAAAAGCCGGAGATCGATCGCGTGACCCCAGCCCTGCCCCGCGCGTTACCAAACGATCCGCTGGATACCAACGGCGGTCGTCGCCCCCGCATCCAACCGAATGCAGGAACCTCGGCTCCCCAAGGCCAATGACCCCCTGCCCCCTGCCTCCTGACCCCTGACCCCTGACCCCTGATT
>JBBDXA010000007.1:0-9559 GCA_040902585.1 Phycisphaeraceae bacterium | reverse complement strand
CCCAACCCACCCGATTCAAGCTGATGCACCACTCGTCGAAGCATGATAACCCGCATCGCGGTTCATTGACCGGATCAAGTCGATACAATCATCGAGGAAAGGGGCCGACCTTTGGCGATTCGATTTCCATGCAGTCAATGCGGCAAGCCGATCAAAGTGCCTGATGGCACCAGCGGCAAGCCCACGGTCTGTGCGCATTGCAACAAGCAGCAGATCATCCCGGCGGCTCCTGTAGCCGCAGCGTCTCCCGCACCCGCGCCGCCAGCTTCGCGCGCCAAGCCTGTGACCCCTGCGCCTGTCACGGAGGAGGCGATGGATGCCCTCGCGGCTCTCGCGGCGATGCAGGCCGGCGACGATCAGCGCCAGCAGGAAGAGGACATTCCCATTGCCTTCGACGACGAGGGCGCGGCCAACGAGAGCGCGGAGAATGACGAAGTCGTGACCGAGCCCGAACCCGAGGGCGGGGGCGAGGGCGATGATTCACACAACGACGCAGCCGCGAACAAGAAGCGGCACAAAGCGATTCCCATGTTCACCTGTGCCGCCTGCGGGCAGTTCTTTCCGATGGGGCAGGTGATCGAAGAAGACGGGCAGATGATTTGCAAGGATTGTTTCGTCCTTGCGGCGACAGGCGGCGGGCAGGCAGCGCCGACACATGGATCAACTTCATCGCATTCCGCGCGATACGCGCAAGGCCAGCCGCGCTCGCGCAAGAAGTTTTATCTCACGCTCGGCGGCGCGGGCCTGATCGCGGCGATCGTCGTGCTGTTGGTCCTGCTCAAGGGCGAGGTGAAACCTTCGGACCTGCCGGAACCCTCAGCCCCGATCGCTTTCGCCGGTCCCACGCGCGACTCGCAGCAGCAGCGCGTCAACCGGGCCCGCGAAGGCGTGGTGCGCGTCCTCGTCGCCATCGCCCTGACCGTGCGCGAGACGGGCCTGGAGTTCCGCAGGATTCCCATGGGCCAGGGCTCGGGCTTCTTCGTTCACAACGACGGCCTGGTCGTCACCAATCATCACGTGGTCTACATCGACCCGGCCAAGTACACGCTCATCGGTCAGTCTTTCGGCGTGCCGCTGAAATATGACGAACCGGCTGACGAGTGGACCGCGCAGGTGAAACAGGGCGAGAAGATTTTCACCATCGTTGCCCGGCCGTTCATCCAGGTGCAGCTCTTGGATGACTCGACGCTGGCAGCGACGGTGGTGGACCTGGAGAAGGATCGCGACCTTGGACTTTTGAAGGTGACTTTTAAGGGCGCGCAGGAATGTCCTCCGGTGCTGAACCTGCTGGCGCTGCCGCCCAAGGAGGTGGGCGGGTCGGTGTTCTCGATCGGTACGCCGATGGATGCCGCCAGTCCCAACACGGTGGCGGAAGGAAAAGTCAGCGGGTTCACGGACTATTACAAGGAGAGTTCGGTCCGCGTGATTCAGTCCAGCGCCCACACCAATCCCGGCTCCAGCGGTGGTCCGCTGGTCGATTCGGATGGTGAAGTGGAAGGCGTGACGACATACATCCTGCGCAAGTCACCGACAGCGCCGGTGGTGCCGCCTCGACCAAAGCCTGATGACGACGATGAGCCGGCTGATCCTGCCGATCCCGCCGATCCCGCGGAGCCTGGGCCCAAGCCTGTTGATCCGCTCGATGATTTCCGCAACGAAACAGGTAAGACGGTTTTCAACTTCACAATGCCCGCACAAGAAGTGGCGAAGTTTGTATCGAAGCGCGGCGTGAAGGGTTGGCCTCGGGTGGCGCTGGCGTGGTCGGCGATGGCGGAGAAGCGCTGGGCGGATGCGGTGAAGCTGCTCAAGGAGCTGACCGCCCACGAGAGTTTTCACAGCAAGGATGGCGACGCGTGGTATGCCCTGGGCGATGCGATGCTGCGCGAGCCGAATGTGGACTTGATGACCGTGCGCGACGCCTTTGAAGGGGCGACGCTGTTTTATCCCAACAGCAACGTCGATCGGCAGGCGGCGTCGTTTTATGCCGTGGGATATGTGCTGCAAAAACAGGGCCGGCACGAAGACGCGGTGAAGCGCTTCAATGAAGCCTTGCGATTGGATAGCGCTCATCACGCCGCCCAATACGCCCGCGGGCTGTCGTTGCTCCACCTTCAAAAACGGGAAGAGGCGGTCGCTTCAATTCGCGAAGCCTCCCGCGCCGATGGCGATGCGGGTCGCAAGGCCCGCGAGGCGATGGCGATGCTCGGGGAGCGATAACTATTTCACATCGCACAGCTTGATCGCGTGGCCCAGCGCGCCGATCTTGTCTTCCCACGTCGGGATGAACTCCTGCGCGACGTAACCTTCGTAGCCCGTCGCGAGGATCGCCTTCATGATCGCGGGGTAATTCAGTTCCTGCGTTTCGTCGAGTTCGCCGCGCCCCGGCACGCCGGCCGTGTGGTAGTGGCCGATGATGCTCTTGAGCTGGTTGAGCCTGCGGATCACGTCGCCGTGCATGATCTGAACGTGATAAATGTCAAAGAGGAGTTTCATGTTGGGCGAGTCGACGCGTTTGATGAGGTCGGCGCAGAGGTCCACATCGTCGCCGTAGTAACCGGGGTGGCCCTTCATCGGGTGCGTGTTGTCGCGCGTGTTGAGGTGCTCGAAGACGAGGTTGATCTTCTTCTTCTCGGCGTGGCCGATGACCTGTTTCCACGCCTCGACGCAGTTGTCGCTCATCTGCTTGTCGGTCAGGCCCTTGACGCGCATGCCGGTGAAGGTGATGACGCCCGGCGCGCCGACCTCGGCTGCGAGATCGATGCGTTCGTTCAAGACTTTGATGACCATGTCACGATTCGCCGGATCGCACGGCCCCTTGGCGAAGCCGTGACTGCCGACGAGGGAAATCTTCAGGCCCAGGTCGCGCACCAGCGGATAATGCTTTTCGCTGATGCCTTCAATGGCGACGAGGCCGAGCGCCTTGCCTTTGCGGGCGAGCTCTTCGGTGGGCATGGGGTTGAAGCACCAGCCCATGACGGACTGTTTGATCTTGCCGTTCGTGACGGCGGACGGGCGCTCGCCGGAGTTTTCAGCGGCCACCGCTGCCGCCCGGGCGGTGGTCGCCATCAGGGCGGCCGTCGCCGCGGCGGTGCCCGCGCCGGAAAGGAAGGCGCGGCGGGTGGGCGGACGCACAGGGTTGCCGGGGGTTGTCGTCATGGCGGGATTATAATCGGTAGGCGGCGAATCCGGATGGCGCGGACAGGCTGGGCGGTTCCTGCGCGACCGGAATTCTCATGCTGAACGTCGAATACCTCATTTGCGATCGGGGGCCCATCTGCCATGATGAAGGGGCTGATGGTTCTGTTCCAGCGCGCGTTTCATTGATCGTATCTTTTCCTTGTAAGGAGAATGTCGTGTTCAACCGGTCCCCTTTATCGTGGCGAGCCGCGCTTGCCGTTCTGATCGTTACATTGTCTGGCAGCCACGCCCTGGCCATTCAGGTGGCCGGTACATTGCTCGTCGACCTTCACGCAAGCGGGGGCGGCGGGGCGTCGTGGACCAACGCCGGTGCGCTGGGCAACTTCGCCGAGGTCGGTGATGTGACCACCAGCACGCTGGGGGCCAACAGCAACGCCGCCGTCAACCTGAGCGGGGCAACGTACTACACCGGGCCGATCTCGCCGGTAGGCATTACCGGCGGCGGGGCGCGCACCATTGAGGTGTGGGCGTTCAACCCGGCGACGGCGGCCGAGGAGACGATGGTGGCCTGGGGTCGCCGCGGCGGGCCGGACGGCTCGAACATGGCGTTCAACTATGGCAACAACGGCGACTTCGGCGCGGCCGGCCACTGGGGCGGGCGCGACATGGGCTGGGACGGTTCACCCGCCACCGGCGCGGGTGCCGGTGCCGGCGCTCCGGCAACAGGGCAGTGGCATCAGTTGGTTTACACCTATGACGGCACGGCCGGGCGCGTCTACGCCGACGGCGTGCTGAAGAACTCGGACAACTTCACGCTCTTAACGCACGCCGGGTTCCCGATTCTCATCGGCACGCAGACCGCGCCCAGTGGTGTGGCCACCGAGGTGGGATCATCGCTTTCGATCGGTCAGGTTCGCGTTCACGATGGCGCACTGTCGGCAGCCCAGATCGTCGCGAACTTCAACGAAGAGGCCGGTGCGTATGGCCTGGCGCAGCGCTTCGCTGATTTCTCCCCGATCGCCGCCCACCGCTACAGCTTCAACGGCGACGCCAACGACTCTATTGGCGGAGCGAACCTGACGCTCGTCAACGGCGCATCGGTCGTGGGCGGTCAACTCGTCCTGGCCAACAACGGGACCAACAACAACGCCGCCACCGGTCAATATGCCGAGCTGCCCGACGGCCTCATCTCGGGGCTGGATGGCAACGCCACCTTCGAGGCGTGGATCGTGCGTACCGCCGATGGCAACAACTGGCAGCGCATCATCGACTTCGGCGGCGGGACGGGCGAGTACCTGTTCGTCAGCCCCAAGGCGGGCATCGGCGGCCCCGAGGGCGAGCCGGCGCTCCTTGAGTTGAAGGATGACTCCAACGCGGTGGGCGTGCAGCGCGCGGCCGCTGCGGAGATTCCTATCGGCTCGCTGGTCCAGGTGGTTGCCGTGGTGGATGAGCTGAGCAATCAGATGAGGTTATACGTCGATGGCACGCTGGTCAGCACCGCGGGCCTGGCGGGCTTCGACCTGGGCAACCTGAACGACACGCAGAACTGGCTCGGCCGCTCGCAGTTCGCCGATGCGTTCTTCGCGGGCAACTTCGAGGAGTTCCGTATCTACAATGTAGCCCTGACCGATGCCCAGGTGCTGGGCAACTTCCTCGCCGGTCCCAACAGCCCCAACACGATTCCCGAGCCCGCCACGGGTCTGCTGGGCCTGCTGGCGTTCGCGGCGCTGGGCCGGCGGCGCAGGCATGCGGCGTGATGCGGCGTGACGCGCCGCTCCTGACCATCGAATGCCTTCTCGCAGCCCCGACCCTAATCGGTCGGGGCTTTTTTTATAAGGCCCGCCTTGCGGGGTCGACTTTCCGTGGTGATCGTCAGCGCTATTCCTTCGCGGGCTCGACGATCCAGCGCATCGGCGGCGTGCGAAGAAAGAGCAGATCGTTGTCGACGTCAACGCCGCGGTCGCTCAGGTAATCGTCGCCGTGATAGAACAGCGTTGCCTTGTATTCGTCCGGCACCACGCCGTAAGGCAGACCGGTTCTGACGCTCAAGTTGATCTCGATGGACTTGCCGGCGGCGAGATACTGGACTTTCTCACTGCTGTACCCGGTGCGCGCGAAGTTGACTAAAGGCTCGGCATCGAGGCCGACCGTTCGCATCTCCAGGCCCCAGTAAATCACGCGTCCATCCGCATCCAACTTCATTGGCAACTGCATGGACTGTTTCTGAACGTCGACATTGGTCAGGCGCATGCGCAGCAACACTTCGCCATGGTCGGGGGCGTGGATCGGCGTCGGGTCGAGAATCTCGATCTTCACCGGATGCGGCAGACCCGCCATCTGTCTCCGCGCGATCATCACCTGTAACTCGCGCCACGGATCGGACTCCGGCGGCATCGGCTTCTGGGCCGCAGCTTCGAGGGCATCCCGGCAGGCGGGCGTGTTCCGCGCCATCATCTCGCGCAGCAGAATGTCATACGATCGGCCTTTCAAGTCCGCTTTGACGAGGCGTTTGAAACGCGCGATGAAAGCCTCATCACTCATGCCGGCGAACTGCGCCCGGCCGAGGCGGACCAGCGCGCCGACGGCGACCCATCGCAAGTCCTCCTCCGGGTCATCGAGCATTTCATCAAGCCGGCCCGCCGCTTGTAGAGCGTGCGTCTTGGACGCGAGCCTTTCCAGCCAGAGAATGCCGATGGCACCGCGCTTCTGAATCTTCTTGTCAGAATCGTTCAGCCAGGCGAGGTAATGATCGGCAACCGTGGGACCGATCCCTTCTTCATCCGCCAGCCACTCAAGCCATTGATCCACTTCATCGACGAGGTCAACGTCATCGATCCTCGTGCTTTTTGCGAGCGAGCGGACAAGCAATCGCCGCTGCCAGTCCCACAGATCATCCTCACGGGCGGCGTTGCGGCTCTTCCAGTTGCTCCGGTCACCGCGCAGAAGGCGATCGACGTACTTGAACGTCTCGGCATCACGCGGCATGACAAAGAGCAGGGCGGTGGTGGGCACGAGAGCCGAGGTGAAACTCTCCTCGTAGTAGTTCATGCGATGGCGCACTTCAAAGCTGTACCACGTCGCGATCAACATGGCGACGCCGAGTATGGCGACCCACCAGCGCCGCCGCGTGCGATGAAGCTGCCTTTGGCTCTTCACAATGCGCCCGCACTCCGGGCACGCGTGCGGCGAGAAGATGCCGTCAGTCTGAACCGCGCCGGAAAGGTTGTACCAGCACCTGGGACACCGCGGTTGGCCGCGCGAGCGATCGCGCAGCAGCCCACGCCATAGAAGCCACACGCCCAGTAGCGTCGCCGCGCCAGCGCCGAACCAGAATGTCCATGCGGTGCCTTCCATGTCAGCTTCCCGTGGCGGCGCAACAGACTCGCAAGTGGAAATCGCGCCTACGTCGGATCGTTTCGCAGCAGGGCGTCGAAGCCGGCCTGCTCGAAGTGGTGATCGAAGGTGAGCGCCTGAGTGATGCCGCGCGACTGCATGATGACGAAAGAGATGCAGTCGGTGAGAGACCAGGACTTGTCGGGGCGATTCCGGTGTAGTTCAAGGCCTTGAACATGGAGCGATGGATCGACGTTGACTGAGATGAGATCGCGGTGGCCGCGAATGCTCGACAGCAGACGATGGGATTCGAGGCGAAGCGGCGTCGCCGAGAAGAAGTTGATCAACTCAAGTTCAACGTACTGATGCAGGGTTAGCGGGGCACGGAGGTGATCGACCCAACGAAGAGCGACCTCCCGCAGTTTGTCCGCGGGGTCGACGAGGCCGATCAGGTAGCCGGTGTCGATCAGGATCACGTTTGTTTCGGATGCCCGTAAAGGTAATGCTTGTAGTTGATCGAACCGTCAGTCGGCATGTCACCTCGGTCGATCACCGGCTGCTCATCGACGAATCGGTGAAGTCGATCCGCGAGTGACTCGTCCGTCTGTACAGGCACCTCCTCGCGCACTTCCACCATCAGCGGCTGATTGACAGGCAGATCCACCTCTTCATCGGGGATCAGCACCTTGCCGTCGAAATGGGCCTTGATGGTCTTGGTCATGCTTCTATCGTAGTCGGCTTGCGGTCGAAAAGGAATCAAAAAAGGCCGCGCCCTGCGGCGCGGCCTTTGGATGTTTCGTTTGCATCAAACCGGAATCAATACCGGTAATGCTCGCTCTTATAAGGCCCTTCCACCGGCACGCTGATGTAGTCCGCCTGCTCCTGCGTCAGCGTCGTGAGCTTCACGCCCAGTTTGCCCAGATGCAATCGCGCGACCTTTTCATCGAGTATCTTCGGCAGGATGTACACCTTGTTCTCGTATTTGCTGTTGTTCGTCGCCAGTTCGATCTGGGCGATCGTCTGATTCGTGAACGACGCGGACATGACAAACGACGGATGGCCCGTTGCGCAGCCGAGGTTGAGGAGGCGACCTTCCGCGAGGATCAGCACGCTGTGGCCGTCTTTGAAGGTCCACATGTCGTATTGCGGTTTGATGTTGGTCTTCTTCGCGACCTTGGCGAGCTTGGCCATTTCGATTTCGTTGTCGAAGTGACCGATGTTGCCGACGATCGCTTTGTCTTTCATCTTGGACATGTGATCGACGGTGATGATCTTGAAGTTGCCTGTCGTCGTCACGAAGATGTCCGCCTTGTCGACCACATCTTCAAGCGTGGTGACTTCGAAGCCTTCCATCGCGGCCTGGAGGGCACAGATCGGATCGATCTCGGTGACGATCACGCGAGCGCCCTGGCCCTTGAGCGATTGCGCGCAGCCTTTGCCGACGTCGCCGTAACCGCAGACCACGGCTATCTTGCCGGACATCATCACATCCGTCGCCCGGTTGAGACCATCGATCAGGGAATGCCGGCAGCCATACAGATTGTCGAACTTGCTCTTGGTGCAGGAGTCGTTGACGTTGATGGCGGGGAAGAGGAGCTTGCCCTGCTTCTGGAACTTGACCAGGGTCTTGATGCCTGTGGTCGTTTCTTCGGAAACGCCCTGGCACTCGGCGGCAACCTTGGTCCACCGGCCCGGGTTGGCTTCGAGGTTGGCGGCGAGAACCTTAAGCACTTCGCCCCATTCCTCGGGGTCCTTTTCAGGATCGAACGCGGGGACTTTGCCGGCCTTTTCAAACTCGACGCCCTTGTGAATCAACATGGTCGCATCGCCGCCATCATCGACGATCTGCGTCGGGCCTGAGCCGTCGGGCCAGAGCAAAGCCTGATCGGTACACCACCAGTATTCTTCGAGCGTCTCGCCTTTCCATGCGAAGACGGGCACACCCTTGGGGTCTTTGATGGTGCCGGTGGGACCGGCGAGCACCGCGGCGGCCGCGTGATCCTGCGTGGAGAAAATGTTGCAGGAGACCCAGCGGATATCCGCGCCCAGGGCTTTGAGGGTTTCGATGAGGACAGCGGTCTGCACGGTCATGTGCAGCGAGCCCATGATGCGGTGGCCTTTGAGCGGTTGCGAAGGGCCGTACTCTTGCCGGCAGGCCATGAGGCCAGGCATTTCCTGCTCGGCGAGCATGAGTTCCTTGCGGCCCCAGTCGGCGAGCTGCTGAAGCTCTTCGACGGTAGCGCCGGGCTTGAGTTTGTAGTCAATGCCGCCTGCGGTGTCGGCGGTGAGCTTGGGGGCGGTGAGAGTCTGTGACATGGAGGGCTCCTGGTGTGGTTGGTTTGAACGATGAGTCTTGGGTGGGGTGGGCTGAGGCTTTGCGAAACCCACCTTCGGGCGGCTGAGGCGTGAATGTTTGCAGGGATCAACAGGCGGCGGTGGTGGGCTTCGCCGAGCCTCTGCCTACCCTACGTTGCGGTTGCGAGGATCAGGGCTGGTCCCTTCGCCTCCGGCACCGGCGGCAGGGCGCGGCACGTAGCCTGCGCGAAGCCCGCGTGTTGGAGGTCATCGACGAGTGCGGCCGCGTCGAACCCCGGCCAGCGCTGCTGCATGTCGCGGCGAAAGTCTTCGCGGTCGTGCAGGAGCAGGTCGATGATCACCGCCTTCCCGCCCGGCCTGAGAATGCGGCGCATCTCGGCGAGCACGCGCGGCGGTTCCTCTATATAGGTAAGCACCAGGACGAGCAGGGCGGCATCACATGATGCATCTTCGATCGGCAGGGCATCGAGCTCGCCTTCGCGCAGTTCGACATTGCCCAGGCTCGCGGTGCGTTTGGCGGCGGCCTTGAGCATGGCGGGAGAGTTGTCGATGCCGAGGATTTGTTTGACGTTGGGCGCGAACTCGGCGAGGAGTTGACCGGTGCCGCAGCCCAGGTCGGCGATCGTCCAATGCGAAGGCACCAGTGCGGCCAGGGCGGCAGTGGTGAAGTGATCGCCGTAGTACTCGGCGCGAAGGCGATCCCATTCGCCGGCCGCCCCTGCGAAAAACGCGCGGGCATCGGGGCGCTGCGTGAGCCGCTGCTCGAGGCGAA
>JBBDXA010000006.1:0-54246 GCA_040902585.1 Phycisphaeraceae bacterium | reverse complement strand
CGTGGCTCATCCAGACGGTGGTGTGCTTCGGTAGGCCGTGGAGCAGGTCGGAGTGATCGATGACATCGATCTGTGCCCGGCCGTACTCGCGGCTGGTCGCCTTGCCGACCTTCGCGCCGAGCACTTGACACGCGGCCTGCATCCCGTAGCAGATGCCCAGCACCGGCACGCCGAGGTCGAACAGCCGCGGATCGCATTGCGGGGCACCTTTGTCATACACACTCGAAGGCCCGCCCGAAAGGATCACGCCGACGGGCTTCATAGCCGCGAGTTCCTCGATGGTGATGTCCGGCCGAACGAGCAGGCTGAACACACCCGCCTCGCGCACGCGCCTTGCAATGAGCTGCACATACTGCGAGCCGAAGTCGAGGATCGGCACGACCTGCCCGCGCAGATCTTGCGGCAATTCGGTGGGCACGGCGGGAGCGGAGGAAGACGTGGTCGCGGAAGTGGTCATGGTTCATGATCCTAAAAATGGATCATAACGAAAGGGAGGCACACTGGCAGGCGTCGGCACTGGACTTGAGCGATGCCGCGTGACATCGAGGCGACGGACCGGCAGATACACCAGCCCGGTTATTTCGTCTACGCACGGCAGACATCCTCCCGACGGCGATGGCGTGGAAGAATGAGAAGCCCGCGTCGCTTGGGCGGTTGCTGGGGTACTGGTTTCTCTGGCCGGGGATGAACGCCCGCATGTTTCTTTCGCCGGTCACTGGAGCACCGTCCCGCAGCTATCGGCTCTTGGGGTCACTACCGCGCGCATCGTGCATCCGCAGGCAATGAGTTTGCAGCCACTCGATGTGTTTGTCGGGACCGTCCAGGAAGCGATTGATCAAGTCGGACCATTCCACTTTCATTTGCAGTCGCTGCCAGGCGGTGAAACTGTTATTCGACAGGCGTTGATAGAGCGCCGGATCAGACAGCAGGCGGGCGCAGGCATCGGCCAGGGACGGTGCGCTGCCGGCCTTGGCGATCAATCCGGATTCACCATCAACAATGTTGCCCACGAGCATCGGATGATCCGACGAGATGGGCGGCGTTCGCGAGCAGTAGGCGTCGTAGACCACGTAAGGGATTCCTTCCGGATACTCGTGGCGGCTGGGAACAAGCACCGCATGGTGTTGCCGCATCAGCCCTAACACCATGTCATGACCCACGCGACCCTTGAACAGAATGTGTTCGCTCAGCCCGGCGTCGGCGGCATGTGTCCTGAACTGTCCGCCGTGGTCCTCACCCAGAACGGTCAACGTGGCCTTGTGGCCCCGGCGATGGAGCAGGCCCACCGCATCAATGGCGTCGCCGATGCCCTTGGTGTGCTTGAGCGCACCGGCAAAGAGCAATCGCCACATATCGCCTGCGGCCGGCGCGTGCTTGGGCGGCGAACTTTGCGGCGTCGCCGGCGGCGGGACGTCATAAGGAAGAACCTTCGATGCCGGTACGCCCATGCGGCAAAGCGATCGGGCCGCCATCAGGCCGTGATTCCCGATCCATTGAATCCGGTGATGATTCAGCACCTTGCGCAGTCGTCGTTTGCGGAGGTACGCGCGCAAGCCGGTGGATTCAAACGAGTCGGCGAAGAGGGGCAGGGTGGTCCAGGCCTTGCGTATCGCCCGCTTCAGGACGAACTCCATGGGGGACCGCAGGATCAGATGCGT
Organism: Phycisphaeraceae bacterium; assembly: GCA_040902585.1. Lineage (GTDB taxonomy): Bacteria > Planctomycetota > Phycisphaerae > Phycisphaerales > Phycisphaeraceae > JBBDXA01. The sequence continues at coordinate 52,588 of JBBDXA010000006.1, read as the reverse complement.
CGGTTGCTGATCCTCGATGGTCTGGAGCAGATCGTCGGGCGTTGCCCCGGCGTAAAGCGGCAGCCCGATGGTGATCACACCGTTGGCCAATCGCGTTGCCTCATGAGCCGGGGTATTGACGCAGATCACCACCACCCGCTCGAACCGCTGGGCGAGTCCGCCCACAAAATCGACGGTAAAGCGCTGAGCGTAATAGGTTTCGGGGCCGCCGCGGGTAAAGCGCTCGTAGGCTTCTCGGTAATCGCCGTATTGAACGAATATCAGATTCATGAGTCAGCTTGGCCTAGCGGTGGGCGTTGGCTCAATGGTCCGTTGGAACTGGGCGAGAATCGCTTCGCCGGCGGCGTCGCGGTCCAGCCGTGCCGCCCGTCGTTCAACGGATCGCCGGCTCAGAAGCGCGCTGCCGATCCTTCGGGGCACTTTCCAGCGAAAGCGCCACTCGGCGAGAACGGATGAACGAAGGGCGGCGGGGAGGGAATAGGTTTGGATATTGTGGATGAGCAACCCCGCATTTTCGGCGGCAAGGCTCATGCTGGGAATGGAGAAGTGTTGTAGATGCACGGGCAGATCGCTGCTGTGCCACCGCCATTGGAGCCGTCGTGCCGCGCCACACGCGCCGTTGGGAACGGCCACCCAGATCGTGCCGCCTTGGGCCAGCAACGTGGCGGCCAGCGCCAATGTCGAGATCGGATCGGGAAGATGCTCGACCACATGTGAAAAAGTGATCAGGTCGAACAGGTCCCGGTTGCCGCTGGCGACATACGCCTCAAGCGATCCTTCAAATACGTCCAGTTCCCATTCCCTAGCGCGACGGGCGGCGACGGGGGAAGGTTCCACGCCGCGCACCTGGGCACCCAGGGCTTTCGTTACGGCAAGGAACGAACCCCCGCCGCTGCCGACATCGAGAATGCGCAGCCCCGGCCGAACGCTCACATGCCGGTAGATGCCGGCGGCGCGGGCGCTGCGGACCGTTGACTCCAGGTCCTCGGACAGCCCGTGATTGACGTCGTATGACTGATAGCCACTGTGATAGTAGTCCCCCAATTCATCCCACTGCGGCTGCGGATTCAGAAATCCATGATCGCACGTGGAGCAACGGGCGAACGTCCATCGTTTCGGATCTGCGGGATTCCGGGTGGTGCGGCCGACGTAGACCTGTTGAAGCGCCTGCGACTTACAGATGGGGCAGGCTGAGAGTTTCTGCACGGTCGTTCATCCTGACGTCCTGCCGTTCAGTCATGAGCCGGGCGCGGCAGGGGCACGCCACTCATTTCAAGTTCTTCCGAAACGAAGCGACGAATGATCACGGCACCAGACCGCCGGGATGCCGATCCGCTGTCCACACTGAAGATGGGCGACATCTCATTTTAAGGGCTGCCCGGCCCCGGGCTATCCGCTCCTTTGTGACATTCTTAATAGTCGAATCGCTCATCCGCGCATCAGACATTCTCTCTATCATTCTCAGGACAATGACGTGCCGCTCCTCTCGCGGAATACAGACATGACCCCCTGGCAGGAGTTTCTTCTCATCGGCTTCACGTTGTTCTTCACGCTCAAAGGCGTGACGACCGCGATAGCGTGGAAGAATGAGAAGCCCGCGTCACTGGGGCGGGTGCTGGGGCCGACGATGGAACCGCGCGGTTCACGATGCGCTGCACGACCTGTTCTTCAGACCGCTGGCGCGGCGGACCGGTCTGGTACTCGCCGTGGCGGCGGCGTTTATTATGTCCGGCCTGCTGCACGAACTGGTGTTCTCCATCCCGGCACGTGGCGGCCTGGGACTATGCACCCTGTACTTCATGATCCAACTGTTGGGCGTGTGGGTCGATCGACATCCAATCGGGTGCCGGCTGGGACTGGGCCGGAGCTGGCGCGGCTGGCTCTTCTGCGCGGCTGTCGTGCTCGGCCCGGTGTACCTGCTTTTTCACCGCCCGCTGCTGGATAACGTGATGTACCCGTGGATGATGCAGGTGGGGCTTATCTGAATGATGACCGGCGACAGTGGTCCGAGTGAAATCTGCGCCACCCCTGCCGGACAGTGATTCCGGGATGGTGTCTCCGGGAGAGTGTTCAAATGACAAGCCGCGCGACAGGCGTCGCGCGGCTTGAGTGTTTCAATTGAATGTCCCAGCTCAACTCATCTCAGCGCATCTCAAAAATCGACTGCGTCCGCAGCACCATGCCGGTCGCGCCCAGCAGGTGGTACGTCTGCACGTGGTATTCCTTCTTGTACTTCTGGCAGTCCAGCACCGAGAGGCAGGCGGCGCCGTCGCCTTCGGTCCACTGGTGGCTGATGCAGTTGCTCTCCTCGGCGAAGTCCTGCATCTCGCGGAGGGTGGCGGCGTAGAGGTTGTCCGTCAGGGCCTCGGTCTGGACCGTGGTGACGTAGCCGATGCGGCTTTCCTTGGGCGGCGTGTGGTTGTAGTCCTTTTCGCCGAAGCAGGGCAAGGCGTGGACGAGGCCGGTCTCAGGCAGGTGATCGCCGCGTTCGATGACGGTCTCAGTCAGGCATTCCTTGCCGACCTGAAATCGAAGGACGTGGCCGGCCGGGAGGAGCCAGTTTTCTACTTCAAAATCGCCCGTGCGGAAGGCGGACCTGCCCTGGAGGTTAAAAAGCTCCGGGTGCAGGGGGCGATTGTAGAGCATGAGACGGAAGAACTGTACGTTACAGGATTTATGGCTGACACTCATGGGTGAACCCTTGATCTGGTGAAGGTTGGAGCTTGGATTATAGCAGTGACCCCTCTGAATAGAGAGAGGAATCTACCGGTTTTGACCTATTTTTTCGGGGGTGATCGTCACGTCGCGTTATCTGACTTGCCGATAACCCTTGGGTGGGTCGGTTTCGGGTCGGCTTTGGGCCTGTTCCGCGGCCTGTTCCGGGCGGGGTTGGCGGCGAATGTTATGCGTAAGTATCTAGCAATTCAAGGGTTGAGTAATCTACCCCGGGTCGCGGCGGACGCCTCGCTGGCGGCGGCGATTGCGACCTGCGAGCAGGGGGCGATCGATGCCGCAGCCGAGGTGGTTCTGGGCCTGGATTGGCCCCTGTCCACGGCCGCCCTGATCGTTCATCTGGACCGGCTCTCTGCAGGCCATCGGCGGCAGATGATCGACCATTTATCCCGCTATCACTCAGGCCTTCGCGAGGCGGCGACGCGTAAGGGCACCAACGGCCCCAAACACACGGTTCAGCTTATCGCCAAGGCGGCGGACCCTTCGCTGGCGTACCTGCTGGTCGAGCAACTGCGGCAAGGTGAGCACAGTGTAAGGCTGGCGGCGGGGCAGGCGCTGCTGCAATTTGTCGCACGTCTGCGCATGCCCGAAAACAACTTCTTCGGCGATGCGGGGGCCGCCCGCTTCCTGCGCGCGGCGGTGAGCGACGCCGTCACGCGCTATCGCCATCATCATCAGCCTGTGGCACTGGACTGTATGGCGATGCTGGCACCGGCGGTTGACCGGGGGCTGCTCGATGTGCTCAATGACAGCCGGGATGCGTGTGTGGAGAGCATGCGGCAGCGCATTCGCGAGGCTGCCCTGCCCGTGATTCGACAATCAGCCCTGACCTGGCTGGGCGTGCCTACGCTGGTGCCTTCGACGCTGGGCTATCTTTCCAAGGCGGTGCGGTCGCAGTGGTTGCCTGATGTGTTTGTGCAGGGGCACTTGCTGCTGCATGCGGCACGAGTCGCAGCCCTGGCGAAGGTGACGCAGCCTGCGGGCCTGATGCCGCCGCTGGCGTCATGTGAAGCGTGGCCGGCTCAGGCGCAGCGCGTGTTGCCTGTCTGGATCTGTTCGCTGCCTCTATCTAATGAAGAGCGCATTCTCAGCCTCGGCGAACTGACCCGCCTGCCTGACCCCGCAGCCCGGCTCAGCGCCCTGCGCAAGCTCCTGCGACTGGCGGATGAAGGCGTGCTGCCGCACCTGTTAGAGGATGCGATTGCGGCATACGCTGCGGATCACGAAGAACCCATCGCCCGCATCGCCACGCTCTGGCTCATCGAAGCACTGGGCCAGGCGAAGGCGAATCGGCATCTCGTCGCGCTCTCCGGTTCGCCCCACGATTCCGTTCGCAAGCTCGTGCAGCCCTTCGTGGCGGAGGCGAGTTTCCAGGGCCTGTGGAACGGCTGGGCGAAGCTCGCCGTCGAACAGCGCGCCAGTGCCGCCTCTGCCGTCGCCAAGCTGGATCCGCACGCGCCGGAGCGATTGAAGGATCGCCTGCGTTCGCCGCAGCCGGGAGTTTGCGTGCAGGCGATGCAGATGATCGCAGCCCTGTCACTGGCGGATCGCTGTGTGAATGAGCTGGTGGAGCTGGCGAGATCGGAGGATCGGCGGGTGGCCGCGACGGCCGTGCGCACGCTCGCCCCGGTGCAGTCGCAGCAGGTGCCCCTGGCGATCGAGGCGGCCTTGGAGCACGAGGATGCGCGGGTGCGCGCCAATGCGATCGATGCGATGGATGACGAAGCGAGTGTGAAACAGAATGATCGACTGCTGATGATGGCGGCCAGCGATGAGAATCGGCCGCGGGCCAGTGCGATTGCCTCGCTGCTGCGAAGGCGCGAGCCCTCGGCTCCGATGATGGCGCGAACCATGCTCGCCGACCGGCGGGAGAAGCATCGCATCAGCGCCCTTTGGTTAACCGAGAGCATGAAGCTGTTCGACGCGGCCACCAGCGTCGCGGAGATGGCGGTGAGCGATCCGGACCCGCATGTCAGGAAGCGGGCGGAGCGCGTGGTATACAAGTTGATTGAGCAGATGAGGAAGCCGGTGGCTGAGAACGGGAATGAGAAGGTCAGGACTGGAGTACCGTCCCGGCAGGGCGGTGCATTGGACGCCCCAACACCCGCGAGCGCACTACCCTGCCGGGATGGTGCTCCAGCCTTCTCACACACGTTCTAAGAATGCCCTGAACCCGGAGCCGTTCCCATGTTTTTCCTCTTCACGCTCGCGCAGACTCCGCCCAGTCGGCTGGAAATGCTCAAGCAGATCAGCGATTCGCGGTACAAGGTGCAGTATCCGATCACGCTGCTGTTGTTCTTTTTCGCGGGCGTCGCGCTGCTCCTGCTGTGGGTCTGGTTGCGTCAGCGCGCCAAGGCCCACGCGGCCCAGGACACGCCGATGTCCGTGTTCCGCGCCCTGGCCCGCCAGCTTCGCGTTTCCCTGTTCGATCGCCTGCTGCTGATGCGCGTCGCCCGCAGGCAAGAGCTGCCTTCGCCGCTGACGCTGCTGCTTTCCGCGCGGACGATCCGCCATCACGCCCGCGCCTTTGCGGCCCCGATGCATCGCTACCGGGCGGCCGCCCTGATGCTGCGGGTCGCGCGGCTGCGGCGCAGGTTGTTTCCCGCGGCCTGACGAACCAGCCGCTTCGCGCGCTTCAGTTGGAACGCTCGATGAAGTTGCCTTCACCGCGGGCGCAGGAGTTGAATCTCGCCGCGCCCCGTGCCCACCGCCAGCGTCTGGCCATCGGGGCTGAAGTCCGGCTTGCACGTGGGGCTGGCGACGGTGTGCGTCCGCTTGCCGGTCGCAGCGTTCCAGATCAGGACGCTGCTCTCGCTGAAGACGGTGGCGGCCACCATGCGGCCGTCCTTGCGGAAGGCGATCTGGCCGAAGTGACCGCCTGATTTCTCCATCGTCGCGACGACTTTTCCAGTGGCGGTGTTCCAGACTTGAATCGAGGCGTTGCTGCCGCCGCAGATCAACCGGCCGTCGGCGCTGAAGACCGGGCCGGGCAGCAGGGCGTGATGCTCTTGCGTCACGAGTACGGCGCGTGGTCGGCCCGTCGCGACGTCGTAGATGCGGAAGCTGTGTCCCTTGAGCGTCGGCATCAAGCCGGCGCCGGGGTTATACACGCCGCACTCGGCCGCCAGCAGCTTGCCGTCGGGGCTGAAGGTGTACCACAAGCCCTGCGAATCCTTGAGCACGGCGATCCGCTTGCCGCTGTCCACCTGCCAGAGCTGGATGTCGCGGTCCGCGCCTTTGACCGCCAGCGTGGTGCCCTGAAGATTGAACGGCGCGATGCCGGTGAACTCGCGCATCAGGCGGCTGGGATAGGGCGCATCGACCGCCTGCGTCTTCTGGGCGCTGGTCGGGTCGTAAGGCTTGGTGAGCTTGTGCAGCTTCGCGCCGCTTTCCGTGAACTCGATGCGCGCCAGGCCGTCATCGCTGAAGCCGCCGGTGTTGGCCGGGTCGCTCTCGATCGTGCGCAGCTTGCCGGTGGCGATGTCATAGAGCTGCGCCTCCTTGCCCAGGTACTCGAGGATGATCTGCTTGCCATCGGGCGTGAACCGCGCCGGTGCCATGACGGAGGTGCTGAGCACCACGGTGCTCTTCTTCGTCGGAATGTGCCAGAGCAGTACCTGGTCAGCCGCCTGAGAGACGAGTTGAGTTCCATCGGGACTGAAGCGCACGTACTTGACTGTCTCGCGATGCCCTTTGAGCGTGGCGATGAGGTCGGGCTGCTTCAGTGCGCCGCCCTGCGCGCCCGGCTGTGCACAGACGGAACTCGCAAGGGCCGCGGCCAGCAGGGCGGTAAGGATGAACATGCGTTGCATGAGAAGGCTCCTGCCTGCAATGTTACGCCGTTGACTGCACCCACCAGTAGACCCAGAGGATGAGCACCGCAGCGACCAGCAGGCCGAGGATTTTCAGACTCAGGCGAATACGGTTGGCCTGTACCTGTTTGCCCTGGGCGTCGAGTTTTTTCAGGTAGAGGTAACCCGGGATGACTCCGGCACAGGTTCCCGCCAGCACGCCGATTGTCACAGCCGTGTTGTCTCGGAAAAAGAACTCGAGCACCTTGCCCAGGTTTTCGACGCGAGACGTCGCCCAGGTCATTGCTCCGCAAAGGGAAACGATGAATGTAGTCATTGATGATTCCACACGGCCAGTGGCGGGTGCCTTGCGATCATGATCGCAAGATGATGGAGGCGCGTCAACGAAATGGTCAGCCGGGGTGCCACGGCTGGACGAGAGGGTGCCACGGCTCGACGAGGTTTTACCGCGAGGAGACCTGTGCTGTGAACCTGGTGCGCACTTGCCGTCCGCACGGGAATCGTCGCGGTAAAACCTCCTCGTGCCGTGCCCCCGGGCACCCAATCCACTGCAAGGTACGATACCCGCGCTTTCGTCGAAGGCGTTTACCGCGGGAGCGTTGATGTTCAGGTTCATCCTTTCGTGCATCATCCTCCTGCTGGTGGCGGCAGGGCTCTCCCTTTCGCTCGACCTGCCCGTCGCGCTGACGTGCTGGCTGGCGCTGGCGGCGGGGCTTTGCCTCTTCGCGTCCATCGCCATCGCCCGGCAGCCTCCGGAAACCGCCACGCCTGCCGGTCGCCTCGGTGGCCTGCTCATCCGTTGGGGCTTTGTCATCGGTCGCGGTCGCCTGTCGATCGCGGTGATCCTCTCCTGCCTGGTGTGGTGCATCCTCGGCTCGGCGGTGATCGCGGCTGTGGCGTTCCGCGGACAGACGCAGACGATGCTCTTCGTCCTTGCTTGGACGATCGACCTGCTCGCACTCTTCTACCTCGTGGGCGTGCCGCTGCGGAACCGTTCCGCTTCGATGCTGCGGTCACTGAGCCCGGTCATCGCGGTGGTCGCGGGCATGCTCTTCGTCAGTGCCGTGCTCTGGCTGAACCCGCAGCTCTGGGGCGGCCGCGACCGCGCATTGCTCATCGCCGGCGGCCCGCTGCTGGTCATCGGCGGCGGCTACGGCCTCTTTTTGATCGTCATTCTCACGGTCGGCAAACGAGCGCGGTGGAACTGACCGGAAGAGCCGCGTGCGCCGCTGCGAAAAAAACAACCCCGGCGTGAACCGGGGTTGCTCGCAGGTCAAATGGTGCAGAAGGTCACGCTGTCCGTCGTCGACGCCGCATCATTCCGCCGAGGGCGAGAAGGCTCAGTGTCAAGGTGGCGGGCTCAGGGACGAGAATGGCGGCCTGCCTGATCTCGTCCGCGGTGAGGGCACCGTTGTAGAAGCGGACATCGTCGATCAGGCCATTGAACCGTTCACTCACACCCGTCGAACCGATGAACCAGTTGTTGGTTCCGATTCCGGCGGGATTGAGACCCGCAATAGTCTGGACGAAAACGCCGTCCACGTAGAAGTGGGCATCGTTGAGCAGATCGAAAACAACGGCGACGTGATGGGTCTCGCCTGCGACCAGATCGACGCCGGTGGTGTCGTAGTCCAGGACGCCGAAGGTGGTGAAGCGGAGTTCATCACCGTTGAGGCCGAAGCCGAAGCCGCCGCCGGGGTTTTGGGAGAAGATGCGCTGGAATCCGCTGACCGAGTCCGGGCGAATCCAGGCTGCGATGGTGAAATTGTTGGCAAGACGGAATTCGGCGGGATTGCTGAGGAACACTTCGTCATTGCTGCCATCAAAGTCCACGCTGGTACCGGTGTAGAAATGGAGTCCCGGCTGGTTGAGGGTCGCGCCGCCCTGGTAGGTGCCGTTGTGTCCGCGGCCAGATGAGTCCGCAGCGAAGGTGCCGCTGATCTCGTCCAGTTTCCAGTGGCCGATGAGCTGCGGACCGCTGATGCCGGCGGCGGCCTGAATCTGCGAAGCCGAGAGCACCGTGTTGTGGACCTGCACGTGGTCGATGACGCCGTTGAAGAACTCGCTCGCGCCTGCCGAGCCGATGAAGAAGTTGTTGGCGTTGATGGTGGCCGGATTCACGCCGGTGATCACCTGTCGCTGTTGGCCGTTGATGAAGAAGGTGGCATCGTTGCCTGAGTCGAAGGTCACGGCAATGTGCGTGAGCTTGCCCTGCTCGATGCCCGCAGCGGTCGTGTTGTAGTCCAGGACGCCATAGGTGGTCAGGCGGAGCTGGTTGCCCGAGAGGCCGAAGCCGTAGCCACCTGCGGGCTGCTTGCTGAAGACGCGCTGCACGCCGCCAATGGCGTCACTGCGGATCCAGGCGCTGATGGTGAAGTTGTTGGTGAGGTTCAACGCGGCGGGGTTGCCGAGGTTGACCGTGTCATCGGTGCCGTCGAAGTCAGCCGCGGTCCCGATCGCTCCCGCCACGCCGACCAGCGGTCCGTTGGTTGCCCCGCCTGCCCCCTGGTAGGTGCCGTTGAATCCGTTGCCGCTGGTGTCAGCGACCGTTGTCCCGGCCGAGGGATTGATTATCTCGTTCAGTTCATACTGCGCCACCAGTACCGCATGGCTTGGTGTGGTGAACAGGGAAAGGATCGCGCAAGCGCTCCACAAAAATAGTGATTGAGTCCGAAACAATTGAATTCTCCTTCGGAAAAAGGGGTAGCAGCATCGGCCTGCCCGGTTGGAGTACAACCAACGATCGAGTCGGGCAGCCAGTCTTACGAGTATAACACGTCACGCACGATAGAAAAGGGGGCGTTTGGAAAAAGTGAAAAGGATCAGCAGGGGCGGACAAGACCACCTTGGGTGCCGCGCTGTGGTTGAGCCCGGAATTTGGGGTGTCGAAGCCGCCTTCATCCCCATGGCGCACCGCCCGTGCAACCTCTGTTACAATCGCCCCTTGGCCCCGGCAGCCCTGAATCCGCCGCGGCCGGGCCTTCGACCCAAACCCAGACAGGAAGCATCATGTCCGATTCGCTCGCCGCTGATACCGCGCCTTCAACCGCCCCTGAAAACACCGCGGCCGACCCGCTCGACCAGCTCAAGCTCAAGGGCCACTGCATCGTCGCCGGCCTCCAGTGGGGCGATGAAGGCAAAGGCAAAATCGTCGACCTCCTCGCCCGCCGGTACGACGTCGTCGTTCGCTACAACGGCGGCGCCAACGCCGGCCACAGCGTGCAGGTCGGCAGTGTCCGCTTCGCGCTGCACCTGATCCCCTCGGGCATTCTCTACCCCGACAAGATCAACGTCATCGGCAACGGCGTCGTCGTCGATCCCGCCAAGGTCATCGAAGAAATCACCGGCCTGGCCAAGCGCGGCGTGAAGATCACTTCCAACCTGCGCATCAGCGATCGCGCTCACGTCGTCTTTCCTTATCACAAGACACAGGACGCCCTCGTCGAAGCCGCCTTCGCCAAGGCCCCCGGGGGACGCGGCGATGGGCACAAGATCGGCACCACGGGGCGAGGCATTGGGCCTTGCTACGCCGACAAGGCCACGCGCTCGACGGGCATCCGCATGGGTGAGCTGCTCGAAGCGGACAAATTCCGCGAACGGCTGGCGCATGTCGTCACCGTGAAGAACGCGATGCTGGCCGGCCTCGCCAGCGCGGCTGGTGAAAAGTGTGAACCCTTCGACGCCAAGAAACTCGCTGACGAATTCCTCGCCTACGGTGATGCACTCAAAGATCACATCTGCGACACCACGCAGCTCCTGCACGACTCGATCGCCGACGGCAAGGAACTGCTCTTTGAGGGTGCCAACGCGGCCCTATTGGACATCGATCATGGCACCTATCCGTTTGTGACCAGCAGCAACTGTTCCAGTCTCGGTGTCGGGCCCGGCAGCGGTGTCCCCGCAGGTAAAGTCAGTCACACCATCGGCATCATGAAGGCGTATCAGACCCGCGTCGGCGGCGGACCGATGCCCACGGAACTGCACGATGAAACAGGCAGCCGCATCCGCGAAGTCGGACGCGAGTACGGCACCACCACAGGCCGGCCTCGACGCTGCGGCTGGCTCGATCTGGTCAGCGTGAAATACACCGCCATGATCAGCGGCGCGACGGGCATCGGCCTGATGCTGCTCGATGTGCTCGCCGGTCTGTCCACGTTGAAAGTATGTACCGCTTACAAACACAAAGGCGCGGTGCTGAAAGGTTTCCCCGCGGACGCGACGGTGCTCGCCGAGGTGGAGCCGGTGTATGAGGATGTGAAGGGTTTTGGCGAAGACATCCGCGAATGCCGCCAGTATGCCGACCTGCCGGCGGAGGCGAAGGCGTATGTGGAACGAATCGAGAAGTATGTGGGCGTGCCGGTGCGGATCGTGAGCGTGGGGCCGGCGCGGGATCAGACGCTGGTGCGGTGACGCTGACTGGCGGGCTATGATGTCTGCGAGGTCATTCACTCGGAAAGGGCATCCTTATGAGCAAGACGGTTGACGAGGTTCTGGCTGACGCGCGACAGTTGAGCGAAAAGGACCGCGCGGCAATTGCGGAGGCGTTGCTGGCGGAGTTGGATGGGCCGGTGGAGGAAGGGGTCGAGGAGGCCTGGGCCGCCGAAGCGGAGCGGCGCCTTGAAGCGTACGACAAAGGTGAACTGGACACCATGTCGATTGAAGAGGTCAAGGAGGCGATCCGCGCGAGGAAGCGGACATGAACGTCCGTTTCCTTCGCGGGGTCCATGACGAGTTGATCGAAGCAATGGACTGGTACAGCGCCCAGAAGCCGGGGCTTGGAGACCGATTCGTCCGTGAGTTCTGGAGCACTGTGAGCCAGATCGGCGACACGCCAACGGCGTATTCCAAAGTGAGTCGGACCGCGCGCAAATGCAATCTGAAACATTTCGAGTACGGCATCATCTACCGCGTGCGGGAGCAAACAATCGTTGTTGCCGCCGTGATGCACTTGAAGCGGCGGCCCGGGTATTGGAAGCATCGGCGCTGACCTCAGCCGCAACCTATAATGGGTACAAGGAGCCAAACCATGAACCTGACACTCAAACCCGAATTCGAGAAGTTCGTTGATGAGAAGATCAAGTCCGGACAGTACGCCAGCGCTGCAGAAGTGATTGAGAATGCGCTTACGGTTCTACGCGAGCATGAGCAAGGGGATGATGAGTATTTGGATCATGTGCGGGGCGAAGTCGCCAAGGGTGTAGAGCAACTTGAACGCGGCTTAACGGCTGACTTCACGGCCGAGAGCGTTATCAAGGAACGACGTGCAGCCCATGCACGGGGGAACTGAGCATGCCCATCATTCGTTCTCGTCTTGCCGAACAGGATTACGCCGAGATCTGGGATTACATCGCCGAGCGGAATCCGGACGCAGCCGACCGCCTGCTTCGGCAGATCGATGCCAAGCTTGAAAGCTACCTTGACACTCCGAACGCCGGTACGCCGCGCGACGAGATTATGCCTGGCCTTCGCAGTTTCCCGGTTGGGCGATATGTCGTGCTATATCGCCCGGTTGCGGACGGCATCGAACTGATCCGCATCCTGCACGGTGCCAGGGATTTGGGCCGCGCCTTTCATGGCGAGACGCCGGACGAGATTTGAAACGTCGCGTTCAAGTTCACGTAATCACCCATGCGGCGGACCGTGTTTCACATCCTGAACCTTCTCTCGATCCTGCTGCTGATCGCATCGGTGGCCCTGTGCATCTACAGTCTCTTCGAAGGTCAGATCCTGACGCGCCAAGTAGCTTATCCGCCGAGTGGAGGTGCATCATCGCAAATATCCGCCCTCGGGGCCGGCGTCACCGAAGGCTGGGGCACGCTCTTCTGGGGTGGTTTCGACTCTGGTTCTATCGCACCTATCGAAACGCGGGTGGTCGAGTGGGAGTGGAGTTCGACCTCGATGAATGAGATCAACAGCATGGAGGTGGACCTTCAGCCTCAAACGGTTCGCCTGCCCGGCATTCTTCTGTACCGGTTCACGTCGGGTGGGCCGATGTCTTTGACCGGCTGGATGATCACCATCCACTTCGGCTGGCTGATTCCGTTGTTCAGCCTGTTGCCGACGTACTGGCTGTTGAACCGGCACAAGGAGCCGCGCCGCCGGGCGAAGCTGGGCCTGTGCCTCGCCTGCGGTTACGACCTGCGCGGCAGCGTTGGCGTTTGCCCCGAGTGCGGCGCAATTAGCACAAGTAAGGCACCCGCGAAGCTTCCGCCCGCGCCGGATGCCTGAGTGATTCCATGCGACGCATCATATTTCACATCCTGAACGCGCTCTCGATTCTGCTGCTGCTTACATCGGCGGTGCTATGTATCTACAGCATTTTCAGGGGCACGAAGGTCGTGCGCGAGGCGGTGTACACGACGGGTGTCTATGACGATACGGCTTTGTCGCTCAGTATGGCAGGCGTTGCGGAAGGCTGGAGCCTGGTCGCCCTCCTCGAGGTTGATTCTGTGGATGGTCCTGACAACGAAGTGAGTTGGGAGGTAAGCGAGCTCCGGATGAAGGACATCCGCAGCCTCGAAAGACACTTGGCGATCACAGCGACCAAGTTTCCAGGCTTCATTCTGTACCGAGGTGGAATGGGAAGGCCCGCGGGATTGAATGGATGGCTGATTACGATCCACTTCGGCTGGCTGATTCCTATCTTCAGCATCCTGCCAACTTACTGGCTGTTCACGCGCCATCGCGAACCCCGCCGCCGGGCTGCGCTGGGCCTGTGCGTCGCCTGCGGTTACGACCTGCGCGGCAGCGAGAGCGGTGCCTGCCCCGAGTGCGGCTCGCAGGCGGCACCCCACAAATAACTGGTTTCGCAGGCCGCCCCACGGTACAATTCCCCTCAGCCATTCGGCTTATTCCCATGCATTGGACGTTTGCCCATCCCATGATGCCAAACCGCACAACCCGACGAGAAGGTTTCACCCTGGTGGAAATGCTGCTGGTCGTGACCATCATCGTCCTGCTCATCGGCATGCTGCTGCCCGCGCTGGGCAAGGGCCGGGCGATGGCGCGGCGGGTCACCTGTGAGGCCAATCTGCACGCCCTGGGTGACACCGTGATTCAATATTCCACCGAATGGCGCGGCAAGATTTTTCCCTACGACAACGCGACGGGCCTGTATTACAACACGTTCTGGATGACGCTCCTGGGTAAGTACCACGGCAACTTCAACGAACTCCGCCTGTGCCCCGAGACGGTGATGGATCAGGCCGGCCAGGCACTCGCTTACGCGCCGGGCTGGGGCACCGTGAAGGTCGGCTGGGGGCAACCGTGGATCACCGGCGGCTGGGGCTTTCTCGGCACGAACTACGGCAGCTACGCGTGGAACTCGTGGATGCATTCGGGGCGCACCGCCCACAGCACGGGCACGAGCGTGAACGTGGCGGACGATCGCAGGCATTGGAAGAATTTCAGGGCGATCCGCACGCCCAAGGACACGCCGATGCTGACGGACGGTTCGTGGGTGGATACGTGGTTCCAGAATAATCCTTCGGGCGGCGTGAGCAATCCGCCTGCGAACCTGTTCGCCGAGAACAGTGCCTCCGGTCGAGTCTGCATCACACGCCATGACCGCGGCGTGATCCATTCAATGGCCGACGGCTCGGCGCGGTGGACGAAGCTGGAAGACCTCTGGCAGTTGACGTGGAACACGGAATCGCGAGCGATGAACCCGCCTTGGGCGCTGCCGGCACAGTGATCGCGAAGCGCAAAAATCTCAAAGACATAAGCTTCAAATCTCAAACAAGCTTCAACCTTCAATACTCAAGACAGCAAAGATCGCATCGCCGGGCCGATGCGGGCGAACGGTGCCGCTTCCAATCGATCGATTTGAGATTTGAGAAGGGGCAGTTTGAGATTTGTTTGTGATTTGGAACTTTTGTCATTGGATTTTCCGCACCGCGGTTCATTGCGGTATGATGCCCGTTGCATTTTTTCAGGAGGTTCACGTGGCGTCCAGTCGCATGTTGGTTGCGGTCAGTTCGCCGTGGGCGAGCGAGCGTTTCGCGACGCCGATCGTCGATCTGGCGCAGCGGCTGCGCTCCGACGTGGTGGTGGCGCACGTGACGGAAGTGAAGGAAGAAGATGAGAGCGATTCCGATGCCAAGGAACGCGCGGAGCAGACACTGAAATTGCTCACCGAACGCCTGCGCGACGCGGGCATCGCCGCCGACGGCATCATGCTTTTTTCCGATGACGTGGGCAAAGCCATCCTCAACACCGCCAAGGCCCGCAACTGCACGCTCATCGTGCTGGGCTTCAGCGGCGACGGCTTCCTCAAAGGCATCTTCAAACGCCTGCTGGCCAGCGACGTGGTCAGCTCCATCCTGAAGAACGCGGAGCTGCCGGTGCTGCTGTGCCCGACGAACTGGCAGGGGACGCTCTAAGAAAAACTTCAAAGACAAAAGCTCCGGCGGGGCAAATTCCAAAGACAAAAGCTCCAAATCACAAACAAATCTCAAGGCTAAAACCTCAAAGAGGGAAACGGCGCGATGAGTCCGTTTGCAATCAGCGGAGGTGAGCCCGTTCCAGCTCTACGACTTGAAATTTGAGATTGACGAGTTGAGATTTGTTTGAGATTTGGATCTTTTGTCTTTGAGATTTTCCCCGCTCACCTTCTCAGCACCCGATCCACGCATTTTTGAAACCAGGCCGCGAGCTTCGCCCTGCGGATGCGGTGGCCGACCTGGCGCACCTGTCGATCCTCCGGCGGCACGGCCAGGGCGCGCTTGTGAAAAATCGTCGCCCGCAGCAGGTCGCCCGCTTCCAGGTACGCCAGCGCCAGGTTGTGCAGCGTCGCGCCGTGCTGCGGTTCATAGCGAAGGGAACGCCGGCAATCGACGATGCCGCGTTCGCGCCGGCCGCTCACGAGCAAGGCGTAGCCGCGATGCTGGAGCATGGTCGCCACTAGCGTGCGATCCGCGGGCGTTGCCGGCTGCGTCTCTTCGATCAGCCTGCCCAGCAGGGCGATGGCTTCGTCGAAGATGTGCAGATCCATCAGCGTGCGCGACAGGGCGATCGCTTCGCGCGGGCTGTGATCGGGTTTGTCGAGTTCGATCAGGAGCAGGTCGCGTGCTTCGGCATAGCGTCCCTGGATGCCGCGAAGCTGCGCCAGGCCGAGGTGAACGCCATGCAACTGCGGATCGAGCCTTGCCGCCATGCCCAGTTCCGCCTCCGCCTCTTCGACGTGGCCGCACTGGATGGAAAGATCGCCCATCAGGTAGTGAGCCTCAGCATGAGTCGGATCGATCTCCATGATGCGACGCAGGGAGCGCACGGCATCCTCCGGGCGATCCAGTTCGATCTGGAGCTTCGCCAGGCCGACGCGCGAAGGCACATCCTGCGGATCGTGGGCGATCTGTTGTTCGAAGTAGAGATTGGCCCGTTCGACCTGACCGCGGCTGTAGTGGGCCTGCGCGAGCAGGGCGCGGGCGGTGGCGTGATCGGGTGAATGCTTGAGCGTCTGCTGCCAGCACCAGATGGCGCGGTCGACCTGGCCGCGCGCCAGCAGGCTGTGGCCCAGGTGTTCGAAGCAGCGGGGGCAGGTGTCCTTGGTCTGGCGGGCGAGGTAGAACATCGCCTCCGCCTGTTCGTGGTCGCCGAGCTTGGTGTAGGCGATGATGCGCGAGCAGTAGCCGGGCTCGTAGTCCGGGTCGAGGGTGCTGGCGCGCTCGAGCGATTCGATGGCTGCCTCATACCGGCCCAGGCGAATCAGGTCATCTCCGATATGGGCGAGCACTTCCGGGTCGCTGCCGCGCAGCTTCAGGACCAGCTCGTAGCTGGCGAGGGCTTCGTCGTAGCGTTTGAGGGCATCCAGCGTCAGGCCCATGCCGTAGTGCCACTCGAACTGCTGCGGGTTAAGGGCGAGCGCCCGCTGGAGCTCGGTGAGGGCGTGATCCCACTGGCCGCTCTGAAAGAAGGCGCGGGCTCGCTCGGCGTGTTGTTCGGCATCAACCCAGTCGTTCATGGCGGCGCTGAACCTTTTCTTTGACAATCCATCATCTTTATCCGCAACCGAACGCGTTCGTGTGCAATATTTACATGGATACGTATTGAATCCTAGCGACAGTTCAACAGCAGGACGACCAGGAACGTTATTATTGACAACCAGATCACGTTTGTAACCGATCTGAATGAAGAACAGACGTCTCCTCTACAGGTGGAATCATAACTCCCATGCACGGTTGCACGAAGAAGCACCGGCCGGCGGAAGCAGGGGGATTCATCTCCCGGCGCGGTGGTTTCGCCCTTGGGGCGTGGCGATTCGTGCTTGTTTTTGCGGTCCTTTTGATGCTCTGGGGGTCTACGCCCCCGGCCTACGCGGAAGCAGCTGAGACCCTCTCCAAAGCTGCGACCCCGCGACTGTGGCAAATCCTGCGCGACGCGCAGGGCGATCCCGCCTTGCGCCGCGAGGCGGCCCTTCTGCTCGTCAACCGCGCGAACACGGCTGAGGAACTCCTCAGAGATCTGGCCGGCACGACCGATGCCGTCCTTCGTCGGGCCATACTCTCCGCGCTGCATCAGTCCCGTCGACCTTTGCCGGAGAAGACCAGCGAAGTCGTGCTTTCGATCATCGCCTCGATCGAAACAGGATCCTTCGAAGACGCGGCGGAACTCATCGGTCGCGGCAGTGCGGCAGAGACGATCGCCAAAGTCACAGCTCTGGCGGTCAGCCCGACTTCAGCCGAGACAACACGCCTGATCGCCACGTCCGCTTTGGGTTATCAGCGAACGCAGGCGGCCGCGAAGACCCTCATCAGCCTGATCGAAAGTCGCCAGCCCGCTTCGATCCGCAGTGCAGCCTTGGCAGGGCTCGTCCGACTTTCAGGCATCGATTCATTCAATAACGATCGCGCCCGCTGGCAGCAATGGTGGAGTCAGGCCCGCGATCTGAAGCCTGAAGCCTGGCAGGAACATCTGCTGGCCAACTTCGTTCGCCGCGCTGAAATGCTGGCCAGGCAGCGCACGCTGTTTCTCGATCGCCTGCTCCTGACGCAGCGGCAGCGCTATCGCGGTGCCCTGGCCCAGGATCGTCAGCCGATTCTTGTCGGCATGCTCGCTGACCCGCTCGATCCGGTGCGTGAACTGGCGCTGGAACTCATCCGCGAACTCATCAGCAGCGAGACCATCAGCGAAGAACTGACCGCGGCGATTCTTCAGCGCCTCGATGATGCCACGCCTTCGATCCGCGCCGGGGCGACGTTGGTCCTGCGCGATCTGAAACACACAGGCGCGGCTGACACGGTGGCTGCCCGACTGGCGGAGGCCGGCGAACAGGATCGCACGGTGCTGAAGGCTTACCTGCTCATGATGCGGCGTCTGCCCCGGGCCGCGGCTGTGGGGCCGGCGATCAATCTGCTGGAGGATGTCTCCGTGCGCAGTGAGGCGGCAGGGGCGCTGCTGACGGCGTACGACAACGATCCGCCGCTGATCAGTACGGAACAATCCCAGCGCATCGGTCAGCGTCTTCGCCCACAGCTTGCCGGTGACGAGGACCCTGAGCCGCGCTTCGTCGAACTGCTCGGCCGCGTCGCCGAGGCGGATGACTGGAAGCGGATCGAAGGCTGGCTGGACAGTCAGCAGCTCGCGGTGCGCGAGGCGGCGGCCAAGAGTTGGGCCGCGGGCAATCAGCCGCTGCCCGCGCTGGCGGCGCGGGCGGCTGATCCGGTGATCCAGGCCATCGTCATTCCCGAAGCCACCCGTCGCGGCGCGCGGCCTGACACGATGTTCGCCCTGATCGAATACAAGCCCAAGACCGAACAGCTTGCCGCCGCTTGGGGCCGCGCCCTGATCGCGATGGCCGGTCGCGTGGACTCGGAAACAGTCGTCAAGGCGGATGCAAAACTTCAGAAGCAGGGCGAATCCACCGACCTGCGTCAGCAGTTTCTTTCCGCGGCGATCGATCCGCTTCAGTTGCGCGTGGCCGCGTTTGAGCCTGGCAACGGCAACGCAGCCGCGCGGGCGGACCTGGCGTCGCAGCTCACGGATCTGCTGCTTTCAAGGGCTGAAGTAAGGCTGGCGGCAGGCGACACGAAGGCAGCCGAGACGGACCTGGTGCGCGTGACGGAACTGAAAGTAGAGCTGTCGGCGAGCAGGCAGAACCGGTTTGATCTTATCGGCATTCATGTGCGCATCCTTGCCGGTGAACTCGACGATGCGTTCCTGGTCGCCGCCCGTTTCTTCGCGGCTGACAACGCCAGCGATGATGCGCTCCTCATGCGCGATCGTGTGACGGACCTGGTGCTTGCCTGCACGCACAAGTGCATCGAATCGAAACAGCTCGACCGCGCCACGCAGATTCTCACCCGTCTCCGCGCCCGCGTGCCCCGGCCTATGTCGCTGGACCTGAACACCCGCATCTCCGTACTCGAAACCCGCATTCGCATGGCCGAGCCGCCGACGCCGGGGGGGTGAGGGAGAAGGGCCAAGGGCCAGGGGGAAAGGGCGAGGGGAGGGCCGAGGGCGAAGGGGCAAGGCAATGAACCGCTCCAGGCGCGCGCCGTTTCAATCGCCGAGTGCGCACATCGATGTCTTCTCCCTTGGCCCTCTTCCCTTGGCCCTCCTCCCCGCTTTCGCCTACACTTCTCGCACTATGAGCAGCATCATCACTGGAAAAGCGTTCGTCATGGGCGATGACATCGACACCGATCAGATCATTCCCGCCGAGTATCTTTCGTTTAACCCCTCCGACCCGGCCGAGCGGAAATACTTCGGCATGTACGCCATGTCCGGCGTGCCGCCCGCACAGTGCGGCCTGCCCAAGGGCAACATGCGCTTCGTCCCCGAAGGTGAATTCAAATCGCCTTACACCGTGGTCATCGGCGGTCGTAACTTCGGCTGCGGGTCTTCGCGCGAACACGCCCCGCTCGCCATCGCCGAGGCCGGCGGCACCGTCGTCGTCGCCGAGTTCTACGCCCGCATCTTCTTTCGCAACTGCGTCAACGGCGGCTACCTGCTGCCCTGCGAATGTGTCGATCGCCTCGTCGAGGAAATCAGCACCGGCGATGAAGTCGAAGTCGATATCGAAGCCGGCGAGTTGCGAAACAAGACCACCGGCAAGACCCACGCCCTCAAACCGCTGGGCGACGCCAAGCCCATCATCGACGCCGGCGGCGTCTTCGAATACGCCAAACAGACGGGCATGCTGAAGGTGTGATCCCCCGGTGAGCACCATCCGGGAGCACCATCCCGACAGGGTGGTGCTATTGGCTCACGACCACCCTGAATCCCCCGCTGCATTCCTAGCGCCCGCCCCCGCGCCCTGTTCGCCGCCGCATATCATGTCCCCGTGACCCGCACCCCGCTCATCCCGATTCTTCGCGCGATCAGCGTCCTCCTCTTCGTGATCGTAATCATCGGGTGCGTCACAGCCGGCGACCAGGCCACGCACATCCAACCGCCTATCGAATCGCGCGATCATTCCCAGTGGGGCCGCTCCCCTCGCCGCAACAACGTCGTCACCGACCCCGTAAGCACCCGCACGGTTCCCATCACCTGGGACGTCGGCTCCTTCAACGACGACACCGGCGACTGGCAGCCCGGTACCGGCAAGCACATCAAATGGACTGCTCGCCTCGGTTCCAACAGCTTCGGCAACCCCGTAGTCACCGGCGGCAAAGTCTTCATCGGCACCAACAACGATCGCGGCTACCTCGCCCGCTTTCCCGCAGGCAAGGTCGACCTCGGCGTCCTGCTCTGCTTTGATGCGAAGGATGGCCGATTCCTCTGGCAATACTCCAGCGAAAAACTCGAAGGCGGGGACCGCCACGACTTCGCGGGCATCGGCATCTGTTCCTCGCCCTACGTCGAAGGCAATCGCGTCTGGTTTGTGAACAACCGCTGCGAAGTGGTGTGCCTTGATGCCAACGGATTTCGCGATGGGAAGAACGATGGCGTCGTTACCGACGAAGCGGTCACCGCGCACGACGAGGCGGATGTGATCTGGCGCTTCGACATGCGCGGCAGGCTCGGCGTGCAGCCGCTGTTCATGTCCAACTGTTCGATCACGGTCGCCTTCGATGCGCTGATGGTCACAACTTCCAATGCGACGGACGAACGCGGCGATCACATCCCCGCACCGGCTGCGCCTAGCTTCATCGTGCTCGAGAAGGCGACGGGCGAGTTGCACTGGCAGGACAGTTCGCCCGGCGACCGCGTCCTCCACGGAAGCTGGTCATCGCCGACGCTCCTGAGCGATCGATACGGCGTCGTCATCTACCCGGGAGGTGATGGCTGGTTGTATGCGTTCAATCTTTGGTCACGTTTTCCGTTTTCGGGACAGGGGCAACCATCGGACATGTCGCTCGCATGGCGATTCGACTGCAACCCTAAGGAATCAATCTGGCAACCCGGCGGGCGCGGCGATCGCAACGGCATTATCGCCACGCCGGTCGTGACGGAGAACAATCACGTCCTGATCGCGACGGGCCAGAATCCGGAGTTCGGTACGGGCCCGGGCATGCTGTGGTGCATCGACCTGGACTGGCAAGTCAACAAAACGAGACACGCATTCGGGCCGACGGACGAACACATCGCCAGCGGCAAGGACTTGAGCGAGCAACTCGTGGTGAACCCGCTGCATGACGGCGGACGCACGCCTGTTCCGCCGCAGCGCGAGCGAGGCTTCGACCCCAAGAAGGGCGACACGCTCAAGGCGAATCCGTCTTCTGCCGTCGCTTGGAAATATCA
Organism: Phycisphaeraceae bacterium; assembly: GCA_040902585.1. GTDB lineage: Bacteria > Planctomycetota > Phycisphaerae > Phycisphaerales > Phycisphaeraceae > JBBDXA01. The sequence continues at coordinate 31,361 of JBBDXA010000006.1, read as the reverse complement.
GGGATATGACCTCAATCACGACGGCAAACTCGCCTTCGATGAAACTTTTCACCGCAGCATCAGCAGCGTCGTGGTGAAGGATGGCCTCGTGATCGCCGTCGATCTGGATGGCATCGTGCATTGCCTCGATCTGCGAAGCGGCAAGCCGCATTGGACGCACGACACCCTCGCCGGCTGCTGGGGCTCGCCGCTCATCGTCGACAACCGCGTCTACCTCGGCACCGATGCGGGGCACCTCTTCGTCTTCGCGCTGTCGAAAGAAAAGAAGCTTCTCGCGCAGAACGACATGGGCGAGTCGGTCTGCTCGACGCCGATCGTCGCGGATGGCGTGCTCTACATCGCCACCAGGACGCGGCTGTTTGCGATCTGCGATGCCTTGTCTGAGCCGTGAAGCGTAAGCGAGCGGATGCCACGACGGTCTTGTGCCTCCGAATCGTCCGCTCGCTTACGCGTCGCGGCTCAGACAAACCGCCTATTCAGGCAAATCCAGTTTCATCCCCATCTCGCGCAAATGCTTCAGGTGTTCGCTCCACTCAATCTTCACCGGCGTGTCGATCAGCGTTTCATCCGAATAAATGCCTGCGGACAGCTTCCGCACGCGCGGGTGCTGCACCTGCTTGTCAACCAGCGGCATCGCGCTGGATTGCCGATCAGCGATTGCCGTTGTCTCCTGCTCTCGCTTCCATTCCAGCGCGATTCGGTGCAGGGCGACGATGCGAAACCAGTGGTACGGCCGCTCCACGCGCACCTTCGTGCTGCACCATGTCCAGTCCGCGAAGCACTGCAGATCCTCCGGCTGAATCAGAAAGCAGCGCACACACTGCTTGCGCACCGCCTGCCGATCTTCACAGGTCATCGCGAATAGCCAGGTCTGCCGCGGGAAGGGCGTCAGCGCCAGCGTGCCGGCGATGAAGCCGAAGGCAATATTCAAGACTTCGAAACCGCCCGTGCCTTCGGTGGCAAGGATCGGATTGGCAAGCGTGGTTTTCTTGTTGAGGTCCGTGACGATGTCCCGCGCAGCCGGGTTGTCGTAGAGTTGGTTCACCGTCGTGCGCGGACCGATGTTGCGGAACAGCAGCCCGACATCGCCATCGGCCAGCGGCACGAGCTTGTGCATCTGGAAGAGAACATCATCGGAATCACCTTCCTGGAACCGTTGAATTTCCTTGAGCTTCCGGCGAAAGAGCAGGTACCAGCTCACGGCGAAGCCGAGGAAAAAGCCCGCTGCCTTGCCGAGCAGTTCCGGCAGGAACAGTGACCAATCCAGAGAGGTGAACCAGTCCCAGAACGCGATCATGAATCACGCCCCCGCCACCTTCCGCGCCGCCTTCGATGCCGCCTCGAGGCATTCCTTGATATCCGGCAGCGGAGCGCCCGCGCTCTCTTCGTATTCCAATGACAGCGCGCCGTCCGCGGGAAATTTCACAGCCTTCAAAGCCTTGAAGACTTCCTCGACGTTCATCACGCCTTTGCCCAGGATCGTGCCTTTGGCGTTGCCTTTCATCTCGGCGAAGTCCTTGAGGTGAACGCCGTAAAGACGATCGCCCGCTTCGTGGATCACCTTCGCGGGGTCTTCGCCGGAGCGAATGTAGTGGCCCAGGTCGGCACAGAAGCCGATGCGTTTGTCGTAGTCCTTGATGGCTTTGAGGACATCGGTGATTTTGTTGTAGCGGTGTCCAGGGCCGTGGTTGTGGATGTTGATGCGGATGTCGTACTGCTTGCAGAGCTTGTCGAGGCTCTCGAAGGAATCGGGTGAAGGGTCTGCGGAGAGGTTTTTGAAGCCCGCGAGTTTGGCGAACTTGAAGAACTGTTCGTTGGACTCGTGGTTCTTGCTGAAGCCGTGGACGCCGTGGGCGCTGATGGTGATGTCCAGCTTGTCCATGCGGGCCTTCATGTCGGCGATTTTTTTCTCGTCGGTCGTGGGCTGATAGTGAGCGGAGTAGAACTCGACGAAGTGGAGTTCGAGTTCGGCTGCCTTTTCCCAGCCGTTGGCACCCAGGCCGCGGAGCGAGTAGCTCTGGATGCCCATGGGGAATCCGCCGTACTTCTTCATGGACTGCTCGCGCGTGTCGGCCAAAAGACGCGGCACATCAAAAAAGGTCGCGCCCGCGGCGGCGGCGGAAGCGAGGAGGAAATTCCGGCGAGAGAGTTTCATCGACATAAGCGGCTCCAGTTTGAGGTTCCTTCGATCCTACGGAACGGGCATTATATCGGTTTGAGGTGTGATTCGATTTGCAGGCGATGTGATATTGCGGCCCGAGTCGCTTTTCAGGGTGCCGCGGGTCGACGAGGCTTTGCGAGTAGTGGGCCTGCCCCCATTCGGTGGACAGGGGGCACCCGGCACGGGTCTCCTTGCCGAGCCTCGTCGTGCCGTGGCACCCGAGACCCGCCGGCCTCCGCTACAAATATCCCGGCCCCCTGCAACGGACGCATCGCCCGAAACCCGATATACTGGTGGGTCTGTCCCTGGTTTCAGTTTCATCCTGTTATTGCCGGAGATTCGGCCGTGCTCAGGTTCCTTCGCAAGTACAACGCCCATATTCTCGTCGTCGGCGGCTGCCTGCTCATGGTGGCCTTCCTCGTCGAGCCCACCATCAACAGTTGCCAGTCCCAGCGACCGGACCAGATCTCCAGCGTGATCGGCAGCTTCCGCTCGGGTGGGTCGCTCACCAATGAGGACATCCTGCGCGCCCAGTCTGAGATGGGCATGCTCGAGATCACCTCGCCGCTGCTTTCCGTGCGCGGGCTCGATGCCATGCAGTGGCTGCTCATGCTGCACGATGCCAAGCGGCTGGGCATCGCCTCCAGTGACGCCGAGGCTCGCACCATCCTCAACACCTGCGGCGCGACCGAGGCCACCATCAGCGTCGCCCTGTCCAACTACAAAGCCAACGCGACCAACCTTGAACAGGCCATCCGCAACTGGGCCATCGTGCAGCAGTACCAGAGCATCGCCATGGGCTTCTCCCACGCCAATGCGATTCAGCGATTGGGAGCGGCGATGGAGTTCGCCCGCATGATCGACAAAGAGAATCCGCGCATGGAATACGCGGTGGGCTACTACAACAACTACACCGGCGGCAGCATCACGGTCAGCGAACCGCTGCTGAAGCGTTACGTCTACGACCAGCGCGCCGAGGCGAAGATCACCGCTATTGAAGTGCCCGCGGCGCAGTATCAATCGGAGATCGCTCCGCCCGCCGCTGCCGAGATGAAGGCATTGTACGAGGCGAACAAGGACAGCGAGCCGGGGGAAGGCAAGCCCTACGGCTTCGGCTACCGGGTGCCCAACCGGATCAAATTCGAGTACCTGCGCATTCCCTTCGACCGCGCCCGCGCTGCGGTGAAGATTGATGAAGTCGAAGCGTACGACTACTACACGAAGAACAAAGACTTCTACATCGTCACGCCGCCGAAGAAGCCCACGACGCCGCTGCTGCCGGACTTCAACAAGCCGCTGTTGCCGGCTGAACCGCCTAAGACCGGTGAGACGCCCAAGACTGGTGAAACTCCCAAGACCGGCGAGACACCGAAGACCGGCGAAGCGCCCAAGTCGACCGACCCTGTCCCCGCTCCCAATGTGGTCCCCCCTGCTCCTGCCAAAGAGGAATCAAAAGACGCCAAAGACGCGCCCGGCACGCCTGCCCCCGCCCCCGCCCCCGCCCCCGCAAAGTGCGGCGAAGAAGTCAGCCAGGCCGATGCAATCGCCACCTTCGCGCAGGCTTTGGATAAGGACAAGGACAAGGCAAAAGACGGCGATTTCAAGACGCAGCCCAACCTGGGCCCGGGTCTGGATCCGAACCCGCCCGGCTTCTTCACCCCGCCCGCGCCGGCCGGTCCTGTCTATCAGCCTTATGAAGAAGTGCGTCAGCGCGTGATCAATCTCCTTCGCGAGCAGAAGTCGAAGGAGCTCGTCGCCCGCATGCTGGCGGAAGCCCGCAACATTCTCAGTCAGGATCTCGCCAAGCTGAAGCTGATCGGCGCGTACTACGAAACGAAGATGGTCGAGTGGACCCCGACCTCGCTGGAGGACGTGGCGGACAAGCTTCAAAAGCGATTTAGCGTATTGCCCGATGTGGTGCGGTTCGACGGTGAATGGCTGGACCGCCAGGCGATCAGCAGTCTGCCCAACATCGGCAACGCCGTGCTCGAGGGCGAAGACGCGACCGCGGCCACCTACCTCTTCAGCGTCTACGAACTCAACAAGAACAGGATCGACAACCGCCTGGCGACGTTCCGCCTTCAGGAGGACCTGGTCAGTCAGCCGGTCACGGATTTTCTCTCGGCCTACCTCCTGCGCGTGATCGACGCCCAGGCGGCTCATACGCCCAGCTTCGAGGAAAGTCTGCCGCAGGTCGATCGCGACAGCCGCAAGCTCGCCGCGTACAAGGTGCTGCTCACCAAGCGCGACGAGTGGGCCCAGCGCGCCAGGACGCAGCGCATCGAAGACATTTCAGCCGCCCAGAACTTCCCGCTCGTTCTCTCGCAGTCATTCCCCAAGCGGGAGTTCGGCCAGCAGAGCGTGTCGGCTGAACTGGTCGTGCCCACCATCCGCCCGCTGGGTCAGCATGCGAATCTGGTGGATACCGTTTTCAAGGTTGCCGAAAGCGTGCAGAAGGATGGAAGCATTATCGATGTGCCCGCGGCCGACCGCGTGGGCTCGGCGGAACTGGAATCGCGCCTGAGCCTCGTGATCTTCCGCGTGGATGAGTACAAGCCCATCACACTGCGCGACTACGAAGCGCGGGCAAGCAACCCGGGCCTGGGCAGCATGGTCGTGCAGGGCCTGGTCGATGCCAAGGTCGAACACCCGCTGTCGGAAGCATCGCTGGCCCGCCGCACCGGCTTCGTCCGCGAAGGCGAAGAAGAGGCCAAGGCTGAAGAGGCGAAGAAGAGCGCCAGTGCGAAGTGAGCGAGCATTATCCGGCAGCACCATCCCGACAGGGTGGTGCTATTAGCGCACGGATTATTGTTGCGATCGCGGCACCAGGTGCTCGTGAGACATTAGCACCACCCTTTCGGGATGGTGCTCCCCTCACTTAATCGACGAACCCGCGGGCACCGGCTTGCCCGGACCAAGCAGCACGACGTCCTTCACCGCTTCGCCTTCCATATCACTCGCCGCCAGCAGCATGCCGTTGGATTCTTCGCCGCGGATCTGCCTGGGCGCGAGATTCGCAACCACAATGATCTGCCTGCCGACGAGCTGCTCAGGTTCGTAGTAGCCGCGGATGCCGGCACAGATCTGTCGCTGCTGATCGCCCAGATCGATCTGAAGTTTGAAGAGCCGATCCGCGTTGGGGTGGAATTCCGCCTGCGTGATCGTGGCCACGCGCAGGTCCACCTTCGCAAAATCGTCGTACGTGATTAGGGGCTTGGTTTCGGCCATGTGAATGCTCCAGTTTGGAGCACCTTCCCGACAGGGTGGTGCTATTAGCGCACGGATTATTGTTGCGATCGAGGCACCAGCTGCTCGTGAGCCATTAGCACCACCCTGTCGGGATGGTACTCCAATCGCCGGAAGGATAGCGAAATTCACTGCCGGGGTCAGCCTGCAATCCGCCCTTCCCGGCGAACTCTCAGGCCGGCCGGACGGTAGACCGATAAGTACAGCAGCGGGTTCATCACGCGTTGCGGCTAGAATACAGTCGGCCCCCGCTTCTTTTCCCCTCGAACCGCACCGCAAGGAAACGCCTGTTGGCTGAATCCACGCCTCCAGAACCCGGCACGCGTCCCCGTCGCCCCCGCCGTCGCTTCACGCGGCGGCGCGTGCTGCTGTACGCCTTCCTTTTTCTCCTCGGAACGCTCGAAGGCCTCTTCCTTTACTTCACCCAGCCGCAGCGCATCATCGCCATGGCCAGCGATGCCCTTTCGCGCATGACCGGCGCGGAGGTGCAGATCGAACATGCCTACTTCGGCCTGGACGGTACCATCCGTCTCTACAACGTGTGCCTCACCGTGCCCGATGTGCCCGGTGCACCGCCCGGCGGCAACCAGCTCTTCACAGCGGGTCAGGTCGTCATCGAGCACAACATGGCCTCGCTGCTCGTGGGGCAGCTCGATGTGCGCAGCATCAACCTGATTCAGCCGACGTTCTATCCCACCGAAGACGTGGACCACAACCGGTTCACGTTTCAATATCTCAAACCGGCGAAGAAGGAAAGGCGCGACGAGGAAAAGGATCGCATCCGGAACCTGCCGGAGGTCCGGCTGAACTATGCGCTCCTGGTCTTCGGCGAGATCGTCGACGGCAAGTACCGGGCTCTGGACACGGTGCAGCTCGACGGCGATCTGAAGCGAAGCGAAGGCGCGGTCGGGGCCTACTCGTTCGCCCTGCGCGAGCCGCGCGGCAGCTCGCCGTTCATCCTCGCGGGCGATTTTGATCTCAGCCATGAAACGATGACCGCCCAGGTGCAGTTCGGCAAGATCGTCCCCAACGATCGCCGGCTCAACCTGATTCCCCGGCAGGTGCGCAGCGTGATCCAGAAGCTGGAGCCGACCGGCACGCTCAAGACCATCAGCTTCGGACTCAGCGGCGACCAGCAGTTCAGCGCGACCATCGAAGTGGCTGACGGCAGCGTGCGCCTGCTGCACGGCGACAACGAAGTCTTCATCAAGGACACCCACGGGCCCATCACCCTGACCAACAACGATCAGGTGACGATCGACCTCAAGGGCAGCATCGAAGGCAAAGGCTACGCGGCGACCTACGAAGTCAGCGGCACGGTCCAAGGCCTGGACGAAAACGCGGCGTTCGATGTGGCGGTGCATCTGGATGGTTCCCTTCCCGACGACATCGAAAGCCTCAAGGATCTACCGCCCCAGGTGCGCGCTCTCCTGAACCGTTACGGCCCGCAAGGCAGGTTCATCATCGATGCCACGATCCAGCGCGACCCGTCCACCTCCACCCTGCTCACCAGCGGCACCGTTCAACTCGTGGACAGCTCACTCGTTTACTCGCGATTTCCTTATCCGCTGAAGAACGTCAACGGCGTCATCGCGTTCGAGAACGATCGCATCGATATCCGCAACCTGATCGGCTTCGGACCGCCTGATGAAACGGGGCACCGCGCCAAGGTGACAGTGAATGGATGGGTCATCGGCAACGGGCGCGATCCGGGCGTGACGGTGACGGTCGACGCCGAGGGCGTGCCGCTGAACGATGCATTTTTCGCGGCCCTGCGCGACGATGAGCGTGAGACGTTCAACCTGTTCTTCAGCCCCAAGCGCTATGCCGCCCTGCTCAACGAGAAGAACGGCCTGGTTCAGACCTCGAAGGAGCTGGCGGCGCGGAAGGAAACACTGGCGGCCTACCAGAAGGGCCAGCATTTTCTCGCGGCGCTGGCCGGGCCTGATGATCCGCTGCGGCAGCATCTCGATGCCGAAGTATCGCGGTTTCAGTCGCTGATCGAGCGCCCTGTATTCGACCTGGGCGGCAAGGCCAATGTCCACGTCGATGTCTTCAACTACCCCGGCGTGCGCGACGGCGACACCACCATCATCGCCAGCGGCAAAGGCATCAATGTGCTCTACGATCGCTGGCCTTATCCGCTGAAGGTGGACCAGGGCGACCTGATCATCCGCATCGGGCAGAACGTGGAACTCGTCGATGGTCTGGCCACCGGCCTGTCGGGCGGCAGCATCGCCATCGAAGGCAAAGTGGAGATCGATCCTGACCAGGGGCGGATGGAGCCGAAGCTGAAACTCACCGCCCGCCACGCGCCGATCGATCGCTTCCTCCTCGCTTCGATTCCCTCGACCTCCGCCCGCTGGGTGCGCGACCTGCGCCTCAGCGGCAACCTCGATGCCGACGGCACCATCTTCAATGATGCGGACGATGAAACGGACTTCCGCATCGGCATCCGCATCGCCGGCGCCAGCGCCAAGCCCAACGGCGGCGGGTACGAACTGGAAGAGGTGACGGGCAAGCTGACCGTTCACCGCGGCGGCGTGGACATCGAATCCGTTCAGGGCCGGCGCGGCGAAAGCATATTGAAAGTGTCATCCAACGACGTCGCGACAACCGGCGTCGCAGGCGTGACGCTGGAAGGCTTCAAGATGCAGCTCGGACTTCCACTGCTGGATCTGATTCCCGCCGATGACCCCGCCCGCGCTCAGCTCGAACAGTTACTCCGCACTTACGAACCCAGCGGTGAGTTTGATTTCAAGCTGAGCGACACCAAGCAGACGGATGGTCTGCTCGACTATCGATTTGAGATCCGCCCGCGCACGCTGGACTTCACACTCGGCGGACAGAAAGTCTCGGTGGCGGAGGCAACCGGCTGGGCCGAGGTCTCGCGGAAGCACGTTGTGCTCCACGACCTGACCGGAAAGTTTCCCGATGGCCAGTTTCGCATCGACGGTTCCTTCGGCGGCGGCGACGGCAAGGTCGATCTGAACTTCGACATCGAGTCCGACCAGCTCTGCAAGGTGAGCCGGGTGCTGATCCCGCCTGCGGCCGTGGCGGTGATCGATGCCCTGCAATTCGCGGGCAAGTACAAAGTCACCGGCGCGACGCTGATGATGGACCCGCGGGGCGAAGGCGAAGTGCTTTCGTTTCGCGCGCCGGTTCAGATGAAGGATGCGGATGCGGTCGTGGGTGTGAAGCTGACGGAACTGAACGGGCAGATGGAAGTGAATGTCCGTGCGAAGCGCGACGAGTCGCCGCGGGTGAGTCTGAAAATGAGCGATGCGCGCCTGCGGGCGGCGGACCGGTTCGTCGATCACGTCACGATCGAAGTGGAAGGCACGGAGAAGGCCGGCGAATATGCCGTCCGCAAACTCAAGGGCGAGATTTACGGCGGGACGCTGACGGGCACCGGGAAGGTGTGGCGCGAGAACCGCAAGAATCTGTATCAGATGGATGTGGCGATCCAGGAGATCCTGCTTGAGCCGTTCCTCAAGCCGCTGGACCCGAAGAATCGCGACTTCAAGGCGCAGCGGGTGGGCATCCGCCAAAACGAAAACCCCAGAGACGACAAGTCACCCGCGGACGCCAGCACCGCTCCGCCGCCGGGGAATGAAAAGGACACGATCGTCCGCCCGACCGAAGGCGTGCTGTCGGCGAGCCTGAGCATTCAGGGCGAAGCGAACAACCCCGATGAGAAGCGCGGTCGCGGCGAGGTGCGCATCGTCAACGCGGACATCGAACAAACCCCCGTGGGCGGCGCGGTCCTGCACCTGCTCAATATCTCGGCTCCGTTGCCGCAGACATTCCGGAAGGTGGACGTGTCGTACCTCCTGGAGGGCGACATCGTGCATTTCGACAAGGTGCATTTTGAAACGGGCGAGGCGTTCAAGACGAGGGGGCCCTTCAAAACCGCCGAGACGGCCAAGATCACTGATTCGCTGCCTGTGAGGGTGCTCCGCTGGTTCACGCCCATGCTCAGCATCACCGGCAGCGGCACGATGAAGTACAGCACGCAGGAACTGGACCTGCGCATGACCAGCAGCAATCCCAACGGGCTGGACCTGGGCGACCTCTCCGAAGCGCTCAAGCTGCTGCGCGATGAGTTCATCAGCATCGAAGTGAAGGGCACGCTGATGGAACCGAAGGCAAGCATCCGCACACTGCCCGGCGTGAGAGGAACGGTCGGCGAAGTGATCGGCAAGCCGAAGGTTGAGAAGCCGTGAGGGGGAACGGGACTTCGATGCCCCGGCAGGGGCGAAAGTCTGTAGCCACCCGAAAAGTTCTCAGCTTCCGGGGCGGGGATCATTGCGAGACTCAAGAGTGTTCACTTCACCGGCGGCGCGAGCACATCCGGCCAATACGTCAAACCCACCGCATCGAGAATCGCGTCAGGGATGCGGCCCTTCTCCGGCGCGACCCCAGCGGACGGGCAGGTGGGAATCGTCGCCAGAATCGGCACGTGATTCATCTTCTGAAGCCAGATGCGATTGGTGGACATGGAGTCGTCGCGCGGATCGGATTGAAGCGTCTGCGAAACAGGGAGTCGCGCGGATTCAACGTCTGACTTCGAGGCGCGGGAAGGTTCATCACTGCGCGCGGACTGTTTCACGGCCGTCGCCATCGCTTCGCCGGGATCGGGGATGTAGCCGTTGATGATGAGCCCCGCGATCGTGCAGCCCGCTTCGCGCAGCAGGCGCACGGTCATGGCGGTGTGGTTGAGCGTGCCCAGTCCCGCGCGGCAAACGACGACGACGGGATAGTTTAATGCCACAGCGAGGTCCAGCACCGTCCACTGCGGGCGTTTGGGATGCAGCGGCACCAGCAGCCCGCCCACGCCTTCGAAGAGCACGCAATCCTGCGTCGCCTCGAGCAGTTCCAGGCTGCGCGTCAGGGCGGCGAAGTCGGGCGGTTCATCCGCGAGGTCGGCTGCGACGGCGGGCGCGAGCGGCCGGGCGTAACGGATCGGGTTGATCACGCTCAGAGGTTGCCGGCAGTCGGCGAAGTGGGCGAGCGCCTCGGCATCCTCGCTGACGAGTCCTTCGCGATCGCGTCGGCAGCCGCTGGACATGGGTTTGCAGACGCCGACGCGGGAAAGGCCCTGCTGGCGAAGCTGCCAGGCGATGGCGCAGGTGGCGACGGTCTTTCCGACGCCGGTGTCCGTGGCGGTGATGAACAGGCCTGGCTTGGCAAGCGGCGGGGGGGAGAACATGCGAGCATGATAGGACGGAGAAAGAAGCGGCAGGAAGCAGGAGCAGGAGGCAGAGCGATGACCACCGAACACACCCACCCACGGGAGTGGGTGGGCTTTCGCGTTTTCTTCTGACTTCCGTCCCCTGTCCCCTGTCCCCTGACTCCTGACTCCTGACTCCTGTCCCCTGACTCCTGACCTCTGACTCCTGACTCCTATGCCTACGTATGACTCGCATGTGCGAGAAAAAATAAATCACCTTTTCGCATCGCGAAGTGGCGCAGTGACTTGACGGGGGAACCTTGTTCCGATTTAATCACATTGAATGCGAATGCTTTTGACCCGCCTACGAACGATGAACACGCAAGCCCGCGCTGTTCGTCGCAGCCAACACCAAAAACCGGTTGTGAGTTGACCGAGCTTCCGGGAAAGCCGGTAGTGGCCTTGCGCCGCGCCAGAGGTTGCGACGCGGGTCACGAGCGGAGGGAGAAAGCCGGCGGAAGATCGCTCTTCCGCTGAGGTTCCGCTAATCCTTTTCAGGAGCGCAGCCATGCCGAGCAATGACAGTTGGGGCATCGAGGTGGGAGCCAACGCCATCAAGGCCGTGCGTCTGGTTTCCGATGCGGATGGCATCACCGTCGCCGCCTATGACGTGATTCCATTCAAGAAGGTGCTCACCACGCCGGACATGAATGTGGATGAAGCGATCCAGGTCGGTCTGGATCAACTGCTGGCCAAGCACGACCTGAACCGCAAGTCGGTGGTCGTCTCCGTGCCGGGGCACATGGCGTTCGCCCGCTTTGCCAAGCTTCCGCCGGTCGAACCGAAGGAAATTCCCAACATCGTCAAGTTCGAGGCGGTGCAGCAGATTCCCTTCCCCATCGAACAGGTCGAGTGGGATTACCAGGTTTTCATGGAAGACGATTCGCCGGACGTGGAGGTGGCGATCTTCGCCATCGCCAAGGAGCGCGTGGCCACCTTCCTTTCCAACTACAACCGCATGGGCATCAATCTCGATGCCCTGACGATGTCCCCCATTGCCGTGCTCAATGCCTTCGCCCATGACATGGACCTGATGAAGAGCAAGGAAGGCTCGATCATCATGGACATCGGCACGACCAGCACGGACCTGATCGTAGTCGAGTCCGGGCGGGTCTGGCTTCGCACCATGCCCATCGGCGGCAACAACTTCACCGAAGCCCTCGTCAAGGCCTTCAAGCTTTCCTTCCCCAAGGCCGAGAAGCTCAAGCGCGAAGCCTCCACCAGCAAGTACGCCCGGCAGATTTTCCAGGCCATGCGCCCCGTCTTCGCCGACCTCGTGCAGGAAATCCAGCGCTCGCTGGGCTTCTATCAGCAAGGCAATCGCGAGGCGGAACTGCACCGGCTCATCGGCGTCGGCTCCACCTTCCGCCTGCCCGGCCTTCAGAAATTCCTCAAGCAGCAGCTCCAGGTCGAAGTCATCCGCCCCGACGGCTACCGCAAGCTGCGCGTCGACGGCAAGCAGGCCGCCGACTTTTCGGAGAACGCCCTCAACCTGGCCACGGCCTACGGTCTGGCGCTGCAAGGCCTGGGCATCGAAGAGGTCAGCGCCAACATTCTGCCCGAGACCATCATCAAGGCCCGCCTGTGGAAGAAAAAGCAGCCTTGGATCGGCGCAGCGGCGGCGGTCATCCTCGCGTCCGTTGTCGGCTCGTGGGTCACGCTCAGCAGCGCCCGAAGCAGCTACGAAGCGGCCCGGGCCAAGACAGACAAGGCCGTGGCGCCCGCGATCACCCTGGCCGAATCGCTTCGAACCAAGATCAACGCCGTGCAAGGCCAGGACCCGCGCAACACCATCGACAACTACCAGCGCCTGCTGGACTACCGCGACCTGTGGCCGAAGCTGATGGACGATCTGGGTAACGCAGCCCGCGAGCTCAAGACGCAGCCACAACTGCTGACGGTCGACTACGCCGCGCACGCGGCGATCGATCGCAGGGATCGGCGTCGCATGTTCGTCGAGTCGTTCAGCGCCGAGTACATCGTCCCCACAGCCGATGCTGCCGGCGGTGCCACTGCCGGTGCCGCCAACGCCGTTCAGGCGCAGCGTTACGACGCGGCCGAGGCCTTCGGCGGCCCCCGCGCGACTCCTGCTCCCACAGCCGTACCCGAGCAGCAGGCCGTGACCCCTCCCGCTGACGACGCCACCAAGGAGCGCCCGTACTTCCTGGTCACCATCACCGGCACCACGCCCTTCGCCAAGAACACCGCTCAGTTCCTCGGTGAACATTTCCTCGGCTGGCTGAAGAAGAATTTCGACCGCCACGATCGGCCTTACAAGTTCGTGGTCGAATCCGTCAGACTGGCGGACTTGAAACAGGTGGTACTCACCGACAAGCAAAAGACCGAAACCGGCGGCAACATCCGTCGTGGCCCGGTGCCGGAAGAAGGCCCCGGCCCTCGTCGCGGCGCGATTCGACCCGGCGGCGGCCTGGTGCCCGGCGGCCTGGTCCCCGGAGGCGCTCAGCCGAATCAGCCCGATGACGCAGTCGTCGATAGCGGGCTCTTCCCGGTGCGCCCGCTTTCGGACGAACCGGTCGAAACTGACTCGCGCTTTGTGATCCAGTGGCGCGTCGAACTTCGCAGCCCCGATGAAGTCCGCCAGCGCGAGGATGCCGCCCGGCACGTCGATACCCCCGCCGAACCACCCCCGGCTCCCGTAGCTCCCACGCCCTCGGCTTCATCCACCGATTCCGTACCTTCCACGGCTGCGGCCGACCTCAAGTAATTCCCTCTTTCAGGAGCGCTCCCCATGAAAGCGGTTACCGATTTCATCAAGTCCAATCCCATCGTCGTCATCTCCGCGGCTGTCGTGGTGGCATCGCTGGCGTTTCTCTTCCTGTTCGTTCACAGCGGCGGCAAGGAACTCGTCAAACGCGTCGAGAGCCGCAAGAACGACATGAGCAAGATCGACGGCCTGACGAAAACCAACGTGCCTATCCCCGGCGAAAAGCCCGATGACCAGGCCCGCAACATCACCGTCGTGGTCAACGAAGCCACCATCGAAAAGCTTTCGGAAGTTTACGCGGAGATGGGCAAGCAGTACGACAAGGTCACCCAGCGCGCGATCAAGCACAACGAGAAGGGCCACGCGGTGATGATGGAAGGCCTGTTCCCCAAGCCGACCAACAGCAGCGCGCCGTTCACCGCCAAGGATGATTATCGCCGGGCATTGCAGGCCATGCTGGGTCCGGCACCGATCAATGATGACGATGCGGTCGGTCTCAGAGCCGGCCCGCCGCCGACGGACGAAGCTGTACAGGCCGAAATCAAGAAGGTCGAAGAGCGGTTCCTGGGCAACCTGTTCAAGAAATCGGTTCTGGAACTGACGCCCGAAGACCAGAAGCGACTGCGGGCCCAGCAGATGGACAAGGCTGTCGAAATGGTGACGGAGGCGGCTCGCCGCATCTACATCTATGCCGACATCGATCCTACCTCGGTGAACTATCCCTTCGATGTTGGCGCGTGGTCCGCGGACGGTCCCGAGCCGACCATGACGGAGATCTGGGAAGGCCAGATGAACCTGTGGATCCAGCGCGATATCGTCCGCGCGATTCAGCTTGCCAACAGCCCGCTGGATGAGCGCGGCAACCCGATCCGCGACTTCGGCGTGATCCGGGCACCCGTCAAGCATCTGAACTCGATCCGCGTCAGGCAGGGCTACATCGGCATCAACACCTCCGGCGGCATCAACAGCTTCGCGACCAACGTGCAGCTCACCGGCGAAGAACCGGGCCGCGGCGAAGGTCGGCTCATCGCCGCCCGGCGCCCGCAGGGCGAAGACATGCTCGCCAAGGGCGAAGTCGCCCAGGTGTTCCGCGAAGAGATCGCCACTCACGATCCCAACAAGAAGCTGCCCGAAATGTTCCAGATCGTGCCCAGCGGCCGCGTCAGCAACTCGATCTACGATGTGCGCCACGTCACGATTGACATCGTCGTCGATTACCAGCAATTGCCCAAGCTGTTTGACGCACTGGGCAAGGTCAACTTCATGACCGTGCTCAATGTCTCGGTTTCGGAAGTGGATGAATACGAAGCGCTCCAGTATCGCTACGCCTACGGCGACTCGGATTGCGTTCGCATTCAGATGCTGATCGAAACCATCTGGCTCCGCGATTGGACGAAAAAGTACATGCCCGACGCGGTCAAGACGAGCCTGGGTATTTCCACCGAGGTCAAGGCTCCCGCCACGGCCCCTGTCGTGCCGTAATCCACTTGAACCAACAGTCGCGTTCCGTCGCGTTCGTTTGAATTCGCATCAACAGTTCAGGGCCACGCCCCTCCCATCAGGAGATTCGCGCCATGAGGCTCAAACAACAAAGCTTCCTCGACAAGTATCTGGAAAAGATCATCCTGGCGGTCGCCGTGCTCGTTGCCGGCGGCATCTTCTACTTCTACATCTGGGCGAATCCTTTCGCCGTGAGTCTGACCCCCAACCGGGCCCAGAACTGGGAAGATGTTGAGAAAGAGGTCGAAGACAAAGGCAGGAATCTCGACCGGGAAGTGCGCCGCACCGAGCCGGCCGAGCCGCTGAAGGTGATCAAGATCCCCGACTACGAAAAGCGATTCTGGGATCGCTACGAGCAGAAGCTCGTCCACTCCAAGTCCTACCCGCCGATCGTATTCGGCCCGCCCGGGGCGGCGGAACTGTGGGAAAACCGCATCATCAAAATCCAGCGGCCCAAGCTCATCGCGCCCAACGCGGCGACGGACATCAAGGTGGCCTCGAACTATCACGTCTTTGAATCCGATCCCAATGTGCTGGCGCATTACACCGACATCGTGCGCATCCAGTACGAAGGTGCCGACGAAGCGACGATCCTCAAGATCGCCCAGGGGCTGGCCAAAGAGGCGACCGAACTGGCGGCCAAGCGCAACCCGCGCGATTTCCCCACCGTGACCATCTCCGCGAAGATCGATCCCGAAGCCCGCAGGAAACTGTACGAAGCCGTCACCGAGGAAGAGGGCCGGATGCCTAGGGGCTGGTATGAAAACCTGCTCCAGTTCGTGACTGAAATCGAGGTCCAGCGCCAGACGCTCGATTCGCTGACGGGCCAGTGGCCTACGGATGAATCCTTCGAGATCATCAAGCCGCTGCCCGGTTCCCTTCATTACATCCTGCGCGAGTATTACATCAAGCCGGTCGAGACCGCCAAGACTTCAGGGAAAGCCGACAGCGTCGACCCGGAGGGAGACATGATCGCCCGGACGCTGAGCCTGTTTGAAGTGCTCGGCGTCCACAGCAAGGATCTGGTCGAGCCCGAGTTTCTGCCGGTCAAGCCTCATCGCCCCTGGGCCGAGCCGGACACCGTCATCCTGCAACTGACGGACGAAGAGCAGCGAAAGCTGTTCGACCTGAACCAGAAAATCAAAAAGGCCGAGGCGGAACGGCGTTCCCTTCAGGCCCGCGCGGGTGTGGCCCAGGACGGCACCGGTGCTACCTTCAACCGCGGCTTTGAAGAAGGCTACCCCGAAGGCCCCAGCACGGTTCGCCCGCCCGCCGGCACCCCGACTCCGCCGCGCACCGGTACGCCGCCGCGCGCTCCCACCCCGCCGCGACCCGGCACGCCGGCCAAGGCCCCCGCTTCCAACGCGGACCAGCTCAAGGAACGCATCAAGGTCGTGCAGGAAAAACTCCAGGTGCTGTACCAGGACAAGGACGCGATCATCAACAAGCCCGACCCCAACGCACCGGTCGAACCGGGCGGAGAAGGCAACATCCGTCGCCCGACACCGCGACAGCCGTTCCCCGACGAAGGCTTCGTCGATCCGACCCGCCGCGGCCCCGGCGTTCGCCCGCCTCAGCCGCGATTCGGCCCGGACGGCCTCCCGATCGATCCGCGTTTTCAACCCGAAGACTTCACGCTCAAGCCCATCAAGCTCTGGGCTCACGACGTGACCGCCGAGCCCGGCAAGACGTACCGTTACCGCATTGTTTACAGGGTGATCAATCCCCTGTTCAACAAGGAAACGGAACTTCACGAAGACCTCAAGGCCAAAGGTAAGGAACTGGAACTGGCGTCGCTGCCCAGCAAGTGGAGCGAAGCGGTCACCATCGATCCGCTGCTTCAGTTCTTCGTCGAGGATGTGAACACCAATACCAACACCGCCTCCTTCGGCATCTACCGCATCTTCAACGGCAACCGGATCTACCGGCAGTTCACCGCCCGGCCCGGCGACCCGATCGGCAAGAGCAACGTCGCGGTCGATCTGTTCGACGAACTGGGCAACAAGACGCCGCAGTCGGTGAATCTCCAGGTGCCCGCCGTGCTCGTCGATGTGAAGTCCCCGGCCCGAGCCGCCGGCGCCATCAGCGTGCGCGGCCCCATCTCAGTCCTGATCGCGTACCTGAAGGACGGCGAGTTCGAAGTGCGCGACCTGGTGGAAGATCAGAACAACGTGAACCGCAAGCGAATGAACAACGAAGCGAACAATGCGGTCACCACCATCGGCGAAGCAGGCGCTCCCCTGCCCACGCCGCCCGGCACGCGCTGACCGAATCTCCTTCTGACTCCAAACCCCGAGGTTCTTGCCTCGGGGTTTTCTTTTGCCTTAAAGTCGTACAATCATTCGCCGCGTCTGATTGCACGGGGACAGGCCGTATCACCGATCAATCCTGATGAAACCATGAATCCAAAGCACGACAACATCAAAGCGGGCTTCTTCATACTCATGGGCCTGGTGCTGGCGGTGACGGTGATCATCGTCCTCTCTGACTTCCAGACGCTCTTCGCCAGCACGCAGCAGGTGAAGATCTACTACGACCTGTCGGACAATCTTCAGGGCCTCAAGCCCGGCGCACGCGTCACGGTCGGCGGCCAGCCCGCGGGTGAAGTGATCGCCATCGATCCCGTCATCGCCGGTGCCGGCGGCGCCCACGTCGAAGGTCAGGTCATCACCGTCGCAATTCCGAAGAGCCTGACCATTCGCTGGGACGCCCGCATCGAACTGGAGCGCCCGCCGCTGGGCAGCAACACCACCATCAACATCGCCAGCGTCGGTCAGCCGGTGACCGCCGCCTACAGCGCGGACCAGTCCATCCCCGATGCGGTCTATCGCGCGGCGTTTCCCAACATGCGTATTGTTCCGGACGATCCGACCGCTCCGATGCGCCTGCTGCCGCTCGGCGCGATCCCCGGTCAGATCGCCGGCAACGCCTTCACCGAAGACCTGGTCCGCGACATGGGCATCACGGAGACGGAGCGCATCAAGATCCGCCGGATCGTCCGCAACATCGAAACCATCACCGAAGACTTCTCGAAGCTCAGCGGGGCTCTCGGCTCGCACGGCGGAACCGTCGCCGAGATGATCGACAACCTCCACAAGGCCACCGTCGCGCTGAAGGATGACCTGCCTGAAATCTCCGAGTCTGCGAAGCGATCGATGGCCAAGGTCGAAGGTGTGGTGGACAAGGCGGACCAGACCATGGCCAGGCTCAACGCCGCGGCTGAAGATGTGAATCGGATCACGGACAACGTTCACAAGAGCAGCGGCAAGTGGATCGCCAATATCGACGCGGCGACGGACGACGCGGCCGGCGCTCTGGCGACACTTCGCAAACTCGTCGCTGAGAAAGACCCGGCCATCCGCAAGGCCATCGACAACATCGAAGGGATCACCAGGGAAGTCCAGGAAAAGACATTGAGGCAGATCGAAGTCGCAATGGAAAAGGGAATCGACGCAATCGAAAACGCCCGGCTCGCCACCAAGGATTTCAAGGACCTGATCCAGACCCAGCGCCCCGTCCTGGAGCGGGCAATCGCCAACGCCCAGCTCACCACGTCGCAGCTCAAGCTCGCCGCCATCGAAGTCCGCAGGTCCCCCTGGCGTCTGCTTTACACGCCCGATGAGAAGGAGATCGAGACCGACAACCTCTACGACGCGGCCCGCTCCTTCGCGCTGGCCGCCACCACGCTCGACGCCGCCGCCCGCAGCCTTCAGGTCGCTTCGGAGAAAAGCCCCGAAGACAAGGCCCAGCTCAAACGCATGCTCGATGATCTGGAAAGCCTCTTCTCGAAATTCAAGGATGCGGAGAACGAGTTCTGGAAAGCGCTGAAGGATCGCCCGCCGCGGTGAGCTGGGGTCGCACCTTTTTAGGGTTGAGCCGCGAAGCGGCTGAGAATCACACCATGCCGCGGTCCCGCCGCCCATCCCGACCTCGATCCCTGCGCAACGGGTCGCCTGATGTCTATCTGCGCGGCCTTCGCCGAAAGCGCGTCGCGGCCGTCCTGCTCATGGTCCTGGCCATCCTCGCCCTGATCGTTGCCGACCGGCAGGGCTGGCTGCTGCACAGCGGCGGCGACTGGAATCGCTACGACAACCGCACCGTCCGCGTCGTGACCATCGTCGACGGCGACACGCTCGACGTCGAAATACCCGACGGCGACCGCGCCACCACTCGTATCCGACTCTGGGGCGTCGACACGCCCGAAGCTGCCAACGCTGGTGAGAACAAACCCGCCCAGCCGTTTTCCAAGGAAGCCACCGACCTGACGCGCACCCTCGCCCTGCATCAGACCGTGCGTCTCAGGCTCCAGGCCCATCGCGTCCGCGATATCTACGGCCGACTCCTCGCCTACATCGAACTGCCCGACGGCTCCATCCTCAATGAGCGCCTGCTCGCGGCCGGCGTCGCTCGACATGATCCGCGCTTCGAGCATCGCCACAATGACCGCTTCGGACTCATCGAAAAGCAGGCGAAGGTCGACAAGGTCGGTCTGTGGGCGCGATAAAGGGGCGCGTTCAGGCGTGCGGATTTTGACGCAGAGGCGCAGAGGTGGAGGAGGGCGCTGAGAAGGGGATTGAAAAATCTCTCTCCACTCAGCGTTCTCTTCCACCTCTGCGCCTCTGCGTCAAATCCGAACATCCAGGCAAGTCACATCCACACACATCCAAGGCCTGTCACACGGCGCGACAACCCGCGCGGAATAACCCTTGCTCATCGCCCGCTCTCGCCGCATACTATGAGCTGTGATTCCCGTTGAGCCTCCTGCCGGAGTAGTGCCATGGTTGCATGGATGGGCCGTAAACGTGAGCCGATGCGCGACCTGCGCAAGGAAATGATCGATGAGACCAGCCGGTTCATCACCTGGGCTCTGTCGCAGGATGAGAAAGTGCCGCGGATCCCGGTTCGCCGCGTGGAAAAGGGCGGGTTTTCCCAGGCGATGAAAGTGCCCGGGGCCCGTTCGATGGCGGCCCGCCTGTGGTCGCGCCTGCTGGACACGTTGCCCGACTGATCCCTTCGAACGTGTGTAAGAAAGTTGGAGCACCCTCCCGGCAGGGTGGTGCCTTTCTGCCTTCCTTGCGGGACGGTGCTCCGGTTTTGGTTACCATGACGGGTCCGATACCCTCTCGTGACGCGGCTCGACCGTACTCGCCTTGAGAGAGGAATCCAATAATCCGATGAACCATGCGGGCGGTGACTCCGTCTTATTGGAATCGAAAAGGGAACAGCATGGCAGCCAAGGCACACATGAGCACGGGGTGGAAGGTTCGCGTCGGAGCGATGGCGTTCCTGATTGCCGGCATGAGCGGATGGTTCCTGCTGGACGGATTCAGCGGCTACCCCGGAAAGCAGAAAATCCACGCCCAGTTCATGGACTTCAAAGCGAAGCACCAGGGAATGGATGAAACCAAATTCATCGAGGCCTGGAACAAGCACGCGACCGAAGAGGGACTGCCCACGCTGGAACGCGACATCAAGCTGCTCGACAAAGAAGGAGACTATGACGTGTCGGACAGCAGCATCATGTGGCAGAAGATCCTCGGCTTCGGCACGCTCCCGCTGGCGATCGTCGTCATCTCCATGTTCGCCGGTCTGTACAAGAAATGGATCGCTTCGGAAGAGGACGGCATTCGCAACGAGAAGGGTCTGCACATCGCGTGGGACCAGATCGTGAAACTCGACAAGACCCGCTGGCCCAAAAAAGGCATCTCATTCCTGCTCTACAAACAGGGCGAAACCGAAGGCCGGCTGCGCATCGATGACTTCTGGTTCGAGCGCGATCCGACCGACACCATTGTCCGCGACATCGAAGCCCACCTCACGGATGAACAGATCATCGGCGACATCCGCGAAACCGAACGCGACAAGCGCAAGGCTGAGAAGAAGGCGGCTGAGGAAGCCGCCGGCGCAAAGGACGGCAAAGTGGAAGTGGTCAAAGACAACGAGGACGCGACCACGCCTGCCGACGTCTGAAGCGCGATGGTGGGTACGACCGCTCCGCAAAGCCTCCTCGTGCCGTGGCACCCAAACCGCCCCCACGCCAATCACCTCGTTCAGTACGATATGATCGTCTCCTTCACACGCGCCGCGCGTCCGGCGGCCGGCCCATCGTCAGGCCTCGATCATGACCATCAAGCCTGTCACACGAGGCATCCCCGCCGAGCGATCGTTCCACCAGCGGTACGGTTCGCACATTGTCATCCTGCTGCTCGTCCTTGCCCCCATCGTCGCCTGGGGCCTCGTCAAAGCCCAGCAGTCGAGCAACAACAACATCCGCCAGTGGCTCCCCAGTGACCTGCCCGAGTCGCTTCGCTACGAACAGTTCCGCAGTCACTTCGGCAGCGATGAGTTCGCCATCGTTTCATGGGAAGGCTGCATGCTCGATGACCCGCGCCTCACCGACTTCACCGCCCGCATCCTCAAAATCACCGCCCGCGACATGGCCGAGGCGGACCCTTCACTCTATCAGCAGCTCACCCATCGCATCGACCGTCTCATCACCGGCATCGAAGTCGATACCGCGCCTGCCGACATGAAACTCTTCGCCGAGGCCATGAGCGGGCCTTCCGCGCTGAAGGAGCTGTTGGCCGCGCCCTTCGCGCCGCCCCTGACGCAGGCCCAGGCCAGTGCCCGGCTGCAAGGCATTCTCATCGGCAAGGATCACCGCACCACCTGCGCCATTCTCCGCCTTACCCGCGCGGGCAATGAGAACCGCGTCATGGCCCTGCGCGCGATCGAACATGTCGCCGCCCAGGTCGGCGTCGCGCCCAACGCCCTGCGCACCGGCGGCGATCCGGTCGTTAACGCCGTGATTGATATCGAAAGCAAAAGCGCCATCGATCAGCTCACCGTCTTCGCCGCGCTGGCGTCGCTCGTCGTCGCGCTCATCTGCCTGCGCTCCGTGCGCATGACCCTCATCGTGCTCGTCGTCTCCGGCTACAGCGCAGCGGTCAGCTACGCCCTGGTGTACTTCACCGGCGGCGAGATGAACCTCATGCTCGTGGTCATGCCCGTGCTCGTCTTCGTCCTGACCATGTCCGGCGCGATCCACATGGCCAACTACTATCGCGACGAGGCTGTCGTCCACGGCCAGCGCGGGGCCATGGACCGCGCCATCCGTGCAGGCTGGATGCCCTGCTTCCTTTCCGCCACCACCACCTCGCTCGGCCTCGTCTCCCTCACCGTCAGCCACGTCCAACCCGTTCGCCAGTTCGGCCTGTACGGCGCGGCCGGCGTCATGCTCTCGCTCCTCTTTATCTTTCTCCTTCTGCCCACGCTGCTCATCCGCTACGCCCCGCGCGTTGCGGAGACTGCGCCGGATGAAACCGCTGCGCGCCCTGACGCCGGCAGCGCCGTCGCCTCGCGCCTGGCCGGCTGGATCCTTCGCAGGCGCTATCTCATTCTCATCGCCTGCCTGCTGCCGTTCGTCGTCGCCATCGTCGGCGTGCCCATGGTGCGCACCAGCGTCAAAATCGGCCGCTTCTTCCCCGCCGACCATCACCTCATCCGCGATGTCACCTGGCTGGAATCACACATCGGCTCGCTCGTGCCCATCGAAGTCGTGCTCACCTTCGATCACACCAACACCCTCACCCTCGCCCAGCGCCTGCGACTGGTGCGCGACATCCAGCAATCGCTCGCCGCCCTCCCGCGGGTCGGCGGTACCCTCTCCGCCGCGACCTACGGCCCGCCCGATGCGCCGCCGCCTGATGCCAATATCACCGCGCCTTCGGTCGATCCCTTCCAGCAGGCCCGCGAAGTTGCCGGCGAGATCATCTATCGCACGATCTTCAAACGCTACCGCTATCACTCCGACACGCAGGACAAAGACGATGCGCCCGGCGTCGAGCGCTGGCGCATCACCGCGCGCTTCGCCAGCACCACGCCGCACACCTTTGATGAAGTCCTGCGACAGGTGGAAACACACGTCACCGCCGCGCTCGCCGCGCGCGACGCTGAAGAAACCCGCGGCATCACGCCTTCATTCACCGGCGCCGTCGCCCTGTTCTACGCCGCTCAGCACGAACTGTTCACCGGCCTGTTCAAGAGTTATCTGCTCGCCTTTGCCCTGATCACCGTCACGCTGGCGATTCTCCTGCGCGGCGTGGGGGCCGGCCTGGTGGCGATGCTGCCCAACGTGTTTCCAGCCGTGCTCGTCCTGGGCTTCATGGGCATGTTCGAACTGGAAGTGGACATCGGCGCGATGCTCACCGCCAGCGTGGCCATGGGCATCGCCGTCGATGGCACGCTGCACATGCTCACGTGGATTCGCCGGTCGATTCTGGATGGCGATCACAAGGATGAAGCGATTGCCCATGCCTATCGGCGCTGCGCGGCTGCGCTGGCGCAGTCGGCGTTCATCACCGCCGCGAGCCTGCTCGTATTCTTCTTCGCCGAGTTTCAACCTGTGCGCCAGTTCGGCACGCTCATGGGCCTGATGCTGCTGGCGGCGCTGGTGGGCGATCTGCTGCTGCTGCCCGCGCTGCTGGCAACCCGCGCGGGCAAACTCTTCACGCGCCGCCTCGCATCACCGCCCAAAGCCCAGGGATAGCAATCCCTGGGCGTTCGCCCCAGTAGCGCCGCTATCATGCCCGCATGAACAAGGCGTTCACGCGCGAGCCCGATGAACCCGATGACCTTCGCTGCCCGCACTGCGGCGTGATCGGCTCAGCCGTCTCTTCATTGACCATTACTCATCACCTGCGCGAAGGCGACACTTCTCCGCTGAGCAGCTCCGCCTGCTTCTGCCCGACGCACACCTGCCCGATCGCCTACTTTGACGGCTTCGGCCAGTCGATTGCCGCATCATCGCTCAACCGTCCAATTTATCCGAAGGACCCCGCCGCTCCCGTCTGCGCCTGTTTCCGATTGAAGGCTGAGGATGTCGAAGCTGATGCGAAGGCCAACAACCCCGCAGGCATTCGCGAACTTATCCGCAAGAGCCAGATGGGCAAGGCGAAGTGCGAAGAGAAGGCGGCGGATGGCCGGTGCTGCGTGGGGGAGGTGCAGCGCTTGTATTTGAAGGCGAAGCAGGCGATGCGGTGAGACCATTTACTTTGCCGCCCCCGCTTGATCAAACCAATAGTGCAGCGCGCTCTGCCATCGCCACCCTGCCGGCGGATCCATCCCCTCTGTCGCCGTGCGCAAAGCCTCCAAATAGAAATCCCAATCCGCTTGACTGAACTCCTTCATTTCCTTCTTTAAGGTTTTCGTCACCGTGAACCACGGCACGCTGGCGAACTCCTCAAATGGAATTTTTCCCATGCTTACACCATAGAGAATTCGGTCCTCCATCCCGGCCAGTTCATCGAGTATATCCTTTGCCAGATTCGCCTTCTTTGCCAGCGTTACCGCATAACGAATCGTCGTGGCTTGTGGGGGAGCGGTGACCCAGTAGACAATGCCATTGGCAAAAATCTGCCGCTGCTGTGGTGTCAAATTCTGAAGCGAATCGTAGCGGCGCAAGTAGGTCGCCCGTTCCTCGGCCGTGAAAGTGCCAAAGTCGTCGAGTATCTTTGCAAACTTTTTCTTCGCGTCCACAAACTCCTGGGACGGCCCACATGAAATAACACTCGTCACAACGAACATCGCGACAAGGCACATGATGATGACGCGAGCCTTATCCGTGAGTTTCATCATTGGCTCTCACTGTGACTGTTCGAACACTCGAGGTCGCCGAATCAATCCGCGTAACACCGTTCCGCACGGGTCTCCTCGCCAAGCCTCCGCGACCCGTGGCACCTATCGCGCCCCGAATCAAATCACCCTCACGCACTCACCCCCAACCCCGGCACCTTCCGCGCCTTGATCGCCATGAACAGCGGAATCTCCTTCCGCGCATCGTTCTCCGCCTTCGCCCGCGGCCCCGAATCGCTGTGCTTGTGGCTGGCCCATTCTTCGATCGCTTCCACCAGCAGCCCCGCCTGTCGCAAGGCTTTCACATACGTCCCCAGCGGGCGGTGAAAGCTCCAGGTGTAGCGCGTCGGGTCCTTGCCCGGATGCGTCACGATCGGATGCTTGCGCGGCAGCAGATACCGATCGACCCTTCGATACTGCACCTTCGCACGCTCATCCCAGCCCCAGCTCGTCGCTTGCGGCGAGCGGTAAGCAGGATGATTGAGCACGATCACGACCCGGCCCGCGCCATCGTTGACCAGGCTCGCGGCCATGCCGTCGAACACGGGACGGAGGGTGTCGATGTTCTGAATGGCGAGGATGCAGGCGGCGGCGTGAAACTGTTCCTTGAACTCGGCGACGTTGACCAGCGTGCGCACATCGAGCAGGCGAAAGTCGATGGTGGGATCATCTTCATCGCGGGGCGCGCTGCGTTTTTTGGCGAGGTCGATCAGGGCGCGGGCGGCATCGACCCCGGTGACATTCGCGCCCTTGGCCGCGAGTTGCCGGCAGAGCACGCCCTGACCGCAGGCGACATCCAGCACGCGCTCGCCCTTGTGGATCGAGAGCATGCGCAGGACGCCGGGCAGGATGACTTCGCGGTGATACTCGCTGCCTTCATCGCCGACGAGTTCGTCGTACCACTCGGCAACAGGGCCCCAGTCGGTGGGCGGCCTCTGCTGAGAGCGGGCACTGGGGCCGCCGGGCTGTTTGCGCGTGCCGTCAGGGTTGCGGGCGGCAAAGTCTGACTTAGCCGCCTCGGGCGGCAGGCGGCGACGACGGCGTTGGGGGCGGGAGGAGTCTTCCATGAATTCGTAGCTTCGTGTTCAAGGTTGCCAAAGACAGATTGTCTACCTGCGTAAAGTGCGATCAACTGCCGAGGCAGTTCGGTAATTGCACGACATCTGCAATGGCGGGCCAGGCTGCAAGCGCCGCGCGGCGCAGCCAATGCCCAGATTGTAGTGTCCGTCACGCTTGTCGTTTGCGATACGCTTCCAGAGCCTCATGCAGGCGATGAGATTTGATAAGCCGCCCCAGCTTCAAGTGGTGTGCCTTGAACTCGGCCTCGACCTGCTGCAACTCCTCCAGCGTTGGATGCAGCGGTGCCAGCGCGGCGACGATCTTCGGCAGATGGCGACTTCGCAACCAGCGGGGCACATCCGTGACTACCATCCAGGTTGTCGCACCAAGGCCGACAAAGAACACGATGCAGGCGATCAGGTTGTTTCGATCCTGCTGCACGGCATTGGCGCCGAAGAAAAGATAAAGCGGCACGCCGATGGTCAACACCAGAGCACACTTGCTCCAGCCGTCAAAGTAGATTTGAGCAGCGCGCGCCTGAATCGCTTCGTTGATCTTCAGAAACGGTTCGCGAATCAACGCCATGCGGTCAGGTGCGGGCGCTGAGGTAATCACCGTGCCGTCCGACCTGACTTCATCTACGTCGGCTGGCGGTTCGATCCAGCCTGGTGCAACGCGGTATCCGGTCCACCAACTTTTCTGTAGTTGAGGGTAGTCCTTTGGATGGCGCGAAATGGCTGTGCCGCAGACGGAGCACGTGATAAGGTAGTCGCTACGGATACTTGGGAAGATGAAGATCAACTGAACAGAGTGCCACTGCCTGACGCGTTTCACATGGAAATGCCGACGCCGTTGGCAGACAGGGCATTGATCCGTGACGAGACCGATTTTCTTGTAAGAATGCCATGATTTGAGAATGATCATTCCTTACCTCCTGTGTGGATGAGGAGAATCATATCTCCTTCCCGACATGCACTGGCGGGCTTAATACCGTCACATGGGCAACGGGTAGATTTCGCCGCAGCAGCTTGTACCTATATGTATTCCAGCGTCAATGGAGGTATGAGCGCAATTCGGCGCCCCGACGCCACAATCCTCTGGAGCATGTCATGATCAAATCCCTCTCCGTTGCCCTTTGCGGTTTCATCACTCTTTCAGCCGCGACCTTCGCCGCCGCCGCGACGGAAGTGAAAGTCACCGATGTTCACCTCTGCTGCAAGGCATGTGTCAACGGCGTGAACAAGGCGACGGCTGACGTGAAAGGCGCGACGGTCGAAGCGGATCAGAAAACCAAGACGGTGACGATCAAGGCTGAGACGGACGAGGCCGCCGCCGCCGCGGTCAAGGCGCTGGCGGATGCGGGCTTTCACGGCACGGTCAGCGACGCGAAGCTCGCCATGAAGTACGACGACAAACTGCCTGAGGGCAAAGTCAAGCGACTCGCCCTGAACGTCGGCCACAACTGCTGCGGAGCCTGCACCACGGCGATCAAGAAGGCAGTGGAGAAAGTCGCCGGCGTCAAAGCGGTCGCGGCGAAAGCGAAGGATGTGAATATCGTGATCGAAGGCGAGTTCGATGCGAAGGCCGTGGTCACCGCCCTGCGCGAAGCGGGCTTCGGCGCCAAGACGGAGTGAGAACGCCTGTGTGGCTGGGGCTGGAGTCCGCGGAAGCCCCGGAAAGGCACACGTGTGCAAGTGAGCGTGCCGGCGCGCCGTGAGTCCCGCGGCCGGGGCTTGCGCGGACTCCAGCCCCAGCCACCCGAATGAGCCAGTCGGCCCCGGCCGCGCGCGGTGCGATCGTGCTTGCACTTTCAAATATAGTTAGGTAAAATATCGGGTATTGGCCGGCCCCGTTGCCTGCCGCATCCCCTCGATGCGGGCGCGGTGCGTCTGCCCGCATTCGCCAGCCGAGGGCGACAAACCCGGCCAGAAGCGTGTCTAGTAGACACGAGGTAGACATGAGGTAGACATTTGATAAATGAAGTTTACATAATGAGTTACGTTAAAATGGCCACCAGGGGGTAGGGGGGTAGGTAGACATGTGTCTACCCTTGACCCCCGGCCCCGGCCCCCGGCCCGGCCCCCGCGCCAGCCACCCAACCACTCACTACGATGGATCGCACGTCCCCTTCGCCCGCCCCTTTGGAGGTTCCGCCCATGACCGCACTTCGCCGCCTGCCTGTCTGCTCGATGCTGTTTCTCCTTCTGCTCGCGGTCGGTTGCTCATCCGCTTCGCCGCGCGTCGAGGCGATTCACGAATCGATGGATGCGTTCGTGAAGCAGCACAAGGCCGCGGGCATCGTCACCCTTGTGATGAAGGACGGCAAGGTGATCCACCAGGATGCGGTTGGGCAGGCGGACATTGAAGCGAACAAACCGATGGCGGCTGACTCGCTCTTCTGGATCGCGTCCATGACCAAGCCCATCACCGGCGCAGCCGTGGCCATCCTGGAAGATGAAGGCAAGCTGAAGACGAGCGATCCGGTGAGCAAGTACATCCCGGCGTTCAAGGACGTCAAACTCAACGGCGCTCCCCCTTCGCGCGAGATCACGCTGCGCGATCTGATGACGCACAGCAGCGGCATCGGCGAGGCGCGAGGTTCGCAATCGGTCGCGGGTTCGACGCTCGAGGAGATCGCCAACGCGATCGCGGCCCAGCCGATGAAGTACGAACCGGGAACGAAGTGGAGTTACGGCAGCGGGAACACGGTGGTGGGCCGGGTGATTGAAGTGGTTTCGGGCATGCCTTACGACGAGTTCCTGCGCACGCGCATCGTCGAGCCTTTGAAGATGAAGGACACCACGTTCAACCTGAGCGCGGCCCAGCTAGCGCGCGTGGCCCGCAGCTATCAGTCGAACAAGGCGAAGGACGGATTGGAACGCGTCGAGAACAAGTACGTCATCGAAGAGCCCGGCGCCAGGCAGACGTCCAATCCTTCGGGCGGCCTGTTCTCCACGGCTGGCGACCTCGCCCGCTTCTACCAGATGGTCTTGAACGGCGGTGAACTGGATGGCAAACGCATCCTCTCGAAGGACGCGGTGAAGAACATGACGTCGATGCTGCTGGATGAATCGATCGAAACAGGCTTCACGCCCGGCAACAGTTGGGGCTACGGCTTCTGCGTTGTGCGCAACCCGCAGGGCGTGACGGCAATGCTTTCGCCCGGTTCCTGCGGGCACGGCGGCGCGCACGGCACGCAAAGCTGGTGCGACCCGACGAAGCAAATGGTCTTCATCATGCTGGTCCAGCGCACCGGCTTCGGTAACGGCGACGCGAGTGAAATCCGCCAGGCCTTGCAGGCGCTAGCGGTGAAGCATGTTGACAAGTGAATAGATGGATGGATTTGTGCCGCCCAAGCCCGATGGCGAGTCCGCAAGCCGTCGGGGTATAGGGGTGCCCGTTGCGCTCGATACCCCAACGGCTCGCCGAGCCTCGCCATTGGGCTTGGGGGTTATGCTGGATCGGGTGATGCGAGAAGGGTTTCAATCTTGCTCGCCGCGCAACGCCCGACTATTTCCTCGCCATCACTTCCTTCGCCGCGCTCGCCACCGCTTCGGCGCTGAAGCCGAACTTCTTCTGGAGTTCCTTCAAGGGAGCTGACGCACCGAAGGTTTTCATGCCGATGGCTTTGCCCTTTTCGCCGACGTATCGCTCCCAGCCGAAGGTCGAGGCCTGCTCGACGCTGACGCGGGCCTTCACACCAGCCGGCAGCACCGACTCTTTGTACTCAGGTGACTGATGTTCAAACAGTTCCCACGAAGGCATGCTCACCGCGCGGACTTTCACGCCTTCCTTGGCGAGCTGCTCGTAAGCTCCGATGACGAACTGCACCTCGGTGCCGGTCCCGATGAGGATGACATCGGGTGTGCCTGCGGCGGCATCGGCGAGTACGTACGCGCCCTTGCACAGGCCCGATGCGGGTGCGTACGTGGTGCGATCGAGCGTGGGCATCGCCTGCCGGGAGAGGATCAGGCAGACCGGCTCGTGCTTCATCTGCATGATGCATCGCCAGGCTTCGATGACTTCGTTGGCGTCGCCGGGACGCAGCGTGATCAGGCCGGGGATCGCGCGGATCGCGGCCAGATGTTCGATGGGCTGATGCGTGGGGCCGTCTTCGCCGACGCCGATGGAGTCGTGCGTGAAGACATAAATGACGGGAATCTCGCTGATGGCGGCGAGTCGGATGGCGGGGCGGGAGAAATCGGAGAAGACGAAGAAGCCCGAGCCGAAGGGGCGCACCTTGGTCTGGCTCATACCGTTGAGTATTGCGCCCATGCCCAGTTCGCGCACGCCGAAGTGGAAGTTGCGGCCGCCCCAGGAGAAGACTTCGCCGCCGTGCTTCTGGCCGTGGGAGTCAACGGTTGCAGGGGTCGAGAGCGTGGGCGAGCCGAATTCACCCGCGCCTTCGAAGGTGAGTCGCGTCTTGGTGGAAGGGGCGAGGTCAGCCGACCCGCCGATGAGCCAGGGCACGTTCTTGGCGACCATGTTGATGACCTTGCCGCTGCTCTCGCGCGAGGCCATGCCTTTCGCATCGGCGGGGAAAGGCTTCAGGTCCGCGTCCCAGCCGTCGGGCAGCTCGCGCTTTTGGATGCGGAGCAGGTGATCCGCTTCCTTGGGGAACTTGGCCTTGTAGGCGTCGTACTGCTTGAACCACGCGGCCCGTTCGTCGCCGCCGCGTTTGCCGATGCCTGCCTTGAAGTGATTGACGACGCCATCGGGGATGTAGAAGTCTTTGTCCTGCGGGAAGCCGTAGTTCTTCTTTGCGCCTTTGATTTCGTCAGCGCCCAGCGGTTCACCGTGAGCCGAGTGCGTGCCCTGCTTGGTGGGCGCGCCCCAACCGATGTGACTGTCCACGATGATGAGCGTGGGGCGACCGGGCGTCTGCTTGAAGACGTTGAACGCCCGCTCGAGCATGGCCAGATCGTTGGCATCGCCGACGCGGGTGACGTTCCAGCCATAGGCGATGAACCGCGTCGCCACATCTTCGCTGAAGGCCAGGTGGGTTTCACCTTCGATGGTGATCTTGTTGTTGTCGTAAATCCAGCAGAGGTTGTCGAGTTTCATGTGGCCGGCCAGCGACGCCGCTTCGGAGGCAGCACCTTCCATCATGCAGCCGTCGCCGCCCAGGGCGTAGACGTTGTGGTTGAACATCTCAAAGCCGGGACGATTGAAATGCGCTCCCAGCCACTTGCCGGCAATGGCCATGCCCACGCTGGTGGCGTAGCCTTGGCCCAGCGGGCCTGTGGTGGTCTCGACGCCGCTGGTCCAGCGATACTCCGGATGGCCCGGGCAGCGCGAGTCGAGCTGGCGGAACGCCTTGATGTCATCGAGCTTCACCGACAGCTCGCCGACGGTTTCATACGCGCGGTTGACCGCCTTCACTTCGCACAGGTGCAGCATCGAATAGAGCAGCATCGACGCGTGGCCCATCGAAAGCACGAAGCGATCGCGGTTGGGCCAGATCGGGTCGTTGGGATCGAAGCGGAGGTGATGATTCCAGAGCTGGTAGGTGACCGGCGCCATGGCCATGGGCGTGCCCGGGTGACCGGAGTTGGCCTTCTGCACGGCATCCATGGAGAGCGTGCGGATCGTGTTGACGCACAACTGCTCGATCGTGGCCTGATCCGACATGACGAATCCTTTCAAGGGGTGAGTGCTGGCGATTATCCCGACCGGCGAAGGGTTCATCGGCATGGGGCCGCGGCGGAAACCAATCTATCCGCGCGGCGGCGATGTGCAAGGCGGACCGTCGGCTGCGCAGGGTGCCACGGGTCGAGGAGGTCCGCCGACGAAGACCCGTGCAA
>JBBDXA010000005.1:0-9604 GCA_040902585.1 Phycisphaeraceae bacterium | reverse complement strand
CGTGGCCATGACAAGCAACGCTTTCCCGGCGACAGATACCGTCGGCGGCCTTGGTGAACGGACTTGGTCCGAGGCGGGAAGTCAGCCGGATCACACGCCCCGTCCCTCTTTTTCGAAGCGCTTCTCATGAGTCTTTGGAAGTTCATCGTGCGACTGTTTGGCGGCACGCCCCATGTGGGCGGCACGAAGTGCCCGCGCTGCGGCTTCGGCTACAGGTGGGATGGCCGGCGCTGCGAACACTGCAACTATCCCGGCAGGCTTATCTCACGGCCCAGTCCACGCGATGAAGGAGGCGAGTCCGCATCTTCGCAGCCCTCGCAGGCATCACCATCCGCGCGCGCCTCGCAGACCCGGAGGCAACCGCAGGCCGCGGCTCCTGCATCGGTGGCTTCCTCGCGCACGCCGCGTCCCGCTCCGAATCTCGCCAGCCTCGACCCCGCACAGTTCACTCCCATGTCCGACGCGGCAGCCTTCACCGCTGCCGGGCCCGGACCGCTGTGGGGCAATCCGTGGTTCGGGCGGCGTGATCTGATTCCTCCCGTCACCGACAAACGCACGCTCCTGATCGACCGCGCGATGGTCGCGCACGGCTACCTCACGCCCGAGGAGCTCGTCGAGATTCACGAAGTCGGCGAGCAGATGGATATCGTGCGCCCCGAGCTGCTCCATGCTTCGGTGATCGCCAGTCGCGCGGTGGAGATGGATCAGGCCGCGAAGGATGAAATCAGGAAGCAGAAGAAGGCGGAGGCGGAGGCACGTAAACAGAAGCATCGCGAGGCGGTCGAGCATCGCAAGGCGACGGATATCATCTTCCTCGGCCGTGGCGTCTCGCGCGGCCTGGCGGATCGCAGGGCGAATATCGAAAAGCTCGGCGCGGCCAACCTGCCCGTCCTCGCGACGCCAGCCGATATCGCCAAAGCCCTGGAGCTTCCCATCCCTCGCCTGCGCTGGCTGGCGTTTCACTCTCAAGCCGCGACGCGCACGCATTACGTGCGCTTCACCGTGCCCAAGAAATCAGGCGGTACGCGCGAACTTGCCGCCCCGCATCAGACGCTGGCGACCGCTCAGGAGTGGATCCTGGCGAACATACTTTCGAAGGTACCCACGCACGACGCGGCTCACGGGTTCGTGCCTTCGCGCAGCACGGTGACGAATGCTTTGCCGCATGTGGGCAGGCCGATCGTCATCAATGCGGACCTGAAGGATTTCTTTCCGACGATCACCTTCCCGCGCGTCAACGGCATCTTTCAGCAGCTTGGTTATTCGCCCGCGGCCGCGACGGTTCTCGCGCTGCTTTGCACTGAAGCGCCGCGCAAGCAGGTGGTGTACGCAGGCAAGGCATATGAAGTGGCGACGGGGCCGCGCGCTCTTCCGCAGGGGGCATGCACCAGTCCAGCGCTTTCGAATCTTGCCACGCGACGCATGGATGCCCGCCTTGCAGGCATCACCGAAAAGCTCGGCTGGACCTACACGCGTTATGCCGATGACATCACGTTCTCTTCGCCCGCCCCCGGTGCCGAGGCGAAGAGCATGACGGGTTACCTGCTCGCTCGCCTGCGGCATATCGCGCAGGATGAAGGGTTCATCGTGAACGAGAAGAAGACGCGCGTGCAGAAGCCGAATCAAAGGCAGTCGGTCACGGGCATCGTCGTGAACCAGCGCATGGGCGTCCCGCGCCGAACGGTTCGCCGCATCCGCGCGATCCTTCACGCGGCCAAGTACACCGGGCTGGCGGCGCAGAACAAGCAAGGGCATCCGCACTTTGAAGCGTGGGTGCGCGGCATGGTGGCGTACATAAACATGGTCAACCCGCAGCAGGGGCGGCCGCTGGTCTCGGCGCTGGTGACGATGCGGCCCTGAGTCAGACCTTCAGTTTCAGAATCACATCCACTTCGACGCTGCTGCCCAGGGGGAGCTGCGCCATGCCGATGGCGGTGCGTGTGCCGATGCCGTTGTCGCCCAGGACATCGCGCAGGAGCTGCGAGGCACCGTTGATCACGAGATGCTGCTCGGTGAAATCCAGGTCGCTGTTGACGTAGCCGATGGTGCGCAGGACGCGTTCGATGCGGTCGAGCGAGCCGATGGCCTTGCGTACATTGCGCAGGACGTTGGCGGCGCACAGGGCGGCCGCAACTTTCGCATCGGCAAGGGAAACCTGCGAGGGGACTTTGCCTTTGCTGGTGAGCCTGTCGCCATCGAAGGGCACGCAGCCGGAGGTATATATCGTCGTGCCGTCGATGACGACGGGTTTGTATATAGCCCCGACACCAGGCACGCGGTCGAGCGGGTAGCCGAGGGCCTCGAGTCGTTTGTCACATTCGCCGAGCATAGTTGGCTCCAATAAGAGATTGACCACGGATAGCACGGATGGCACGGATGGGGAGTATTTATAAGGAAATAAGGAAATGAGGAATAGAACAATACAAACATTCTCTCTTTGTATTGTTCCTGCTTTCCTCATTTCCTTATAAACATTCCGAGTATTGATCCGTCTCATCCGTGCTATCCGTGCTATCCGTGGTTACTTGCTTGGCAGGGCAGCCGAGAAGAAGCGCAGCCAGTTGTTGTGGAAAATTGCGTCGATGTCGGCTTCGCTGTAGCCGCGGCGGGCGAGGATGGCGTTGAGCTTTTGCAGGTCGGTGATGGTGTCCATGTCGCCGGGGGTCTGTTCGTTGCCGAAGCCGCCGTCCAGGTCGCTGCCGATGGCGGAGTGGTTGGCGTTGCCGGCGAGCTGGCAGATGCGATCCATGTGATCGGCCACGGCTTCGAGGGTGATGACGGTTGGTTTCGTTTCGCCGCGCACCCAGTTGGGGTAGAGCATCCAGGCATCGAGAGCGGCACCGATGACCGAGCCGCGCGAGATGAGGAGCTTGAGCTGGTCATCGGTGAGTTGCCGATCGCCGGGCACGAGAGCGCGGCAATTGTGATGGCTGGCGAGCATGGGGCCGTCCCAGAGATCGACGGCCTCCCAGAAACTGATGTCGGAGAGATGCGTCACATCAAGGATGAGCCCAGCGTCGCGCATGGCCTTCAACAGGTCGCGGCCGCGATCGCCGAGAGGCCCGTCGACCGCGGTGCCGTAGGCGTAGTGGCTCCGTCCGTAGTGCGCCGGGCCGATCGCGCGGAGGCCGCAGTCCCACCACTCGCCGATCTGCGAAGGCTCGATGACCGGATCAGCGCCTTCCATACTCAGGATAAAGCCCAGCGGCGTGTGCTGCGGGTCGGTTGTGTAGGCCTGCCAGTGCGCCTTCAGATCGGAGCCTGTGCGAAGCTGCTTCATGTGGCCCTGCGCTTCGAGCAGGCGGTAGTAGGCGAGTTGGCCGTGGGCCTGTGCGTAGGCGATGGATTGTGAAGAAGAGTCCAGGTCCGTGCGCTTGTTCATCGCCTGCCACTTGGGCTCGGGACCGCTGCGGGCGAGCAGTGTGGCGACGCAGACGCCGATGCCGGCCTTGCGAAGCTCGGGCAGCGTGAGCGTGTTGCGCCCGCGCGAGCGTTCATCGGTCATGCCTGTTTCACGCTTGCGAATCTCTTCAACCGTCTGCGTGAGATCGCGGTTGAAGGAGGTGGCACACCAGCCGAGGTCGAGATGGGAGTCGAAGATGAATCGCATGGGGCCTATTGGTTAATGGCTATTGGCTAATGGTTAGTGGTGATTGATCAAGGCATCGTTCTCAATAGCTAATAGCCATTAGCCACTAACCATTAGCCATTCGGTCTTCAGAATACCTTACCTCGGGCGTCGACGGGCATCGGCGTCGGGTCGCTGCCGTTGTCTGTCCACCACACCTGGTTCTGAAGATTGACGCAGGGGCAGATGTGATTCGGGATGATCGTGACGCGCTCGCCGAGCTTCGGGGCGCGGTCGCAGGCGGTGATGTCCACCTGTCCGTGTTCTTCGGTGAGCTTGGTGATCTTTGCGTGAGGATATTCGACGATGAGGCCGTGCCCGCTGTCAGGCGCGGGGCCGCAGCGGTCCATGGTGAGCGTTTTGCTGCCGGCGTCGAGGACGATCTGTCCGGGCACGGCATCGCTGACGACGGTGGCGTGTATGCGGGCGGCACAGTCGTCGAGAGAAGCGTAGCCGCCGCGCACGCCGTTCATGTCGTAGAAGATGTAGGTGCCGGGGCGGACCTCGGTGTGACACTTGATTAGATGAGACTGGAACGCGGTGGGCGTGGAGCCGCCGGAGACGATTGGCGCTTCGAGCCCGGCCGCCTTCCACAGGTCCAGCGTTTGGCGCAGCATGGCATCGACGGCTTCGAGGGCGGCCTTCTGCTGATCGGGCGGCGAGGCGATGAAGCCGGGATAGAAGAACAGGCCATCGAGGCGAAGGCCGGCGGCGCGATCGACATGCTGCGCGAGGGCGAGGGCGGCGGCGGGGGACTGCACACCGGTGCGATGCGTGCCGACATCGAGGTCGATGAGGATGCCGATCGTGGTGCCTTCGCGCGAGGCGGCCTGCGAAAGAGCGTCGGCGGCGAAGGTTGAATCGATAGCCACGCGCAGCGTGCAGCGGGCGGCGAGTTTCGCGAGTGCGGTGCAGCGCGCTTCGTCCACAGCCGGGTACGCCAGCAGCAGATCGTCGGTCGCCTCGGCCATGACCTGAGCTTCGCCGACCTTGGCGACGGTGAGGCCGGTGGAGCCGCCGAGGGAAAGTTGGAGTTTCGCCAGTGCGATGGATTTGTGCGTTTTGGTGTGCGGGCGAAGCTTGAGGCCGTGCGACGCGGCGTAGTCACCGAGTCGGGCGAGGTTTCGCCGGACGGTCGGCAGGTCGATCACGAGGCTGGGCGTGGGCGGGTGCATGGAATGCGATAGGATATCGGCGATTGATCGGGGGCGAGCGATTGGGGATTGCGGATTGGGGATTGCGGAATGCGGATTGACAGGGCGCGTGACGTCGGCCGTTGCTACGCCGCAAGCGGCGAATCTAGATAGGAGGCTTCGTGGAACAAGAGTCGCCCCGGCCAACCCGTGTCCGCCATCGCGTCATGGGCATGCTCTGCGCCCTTTCGTTTCTCACCTACTTCGACCGCGTCTGCATCATGCGCGCGGCTGACGACATCCAGCGCGACCTGGCCCTCTCCGACGTCCAGATGGGCTGGGTGTTCTCCGCCTTCTGGTTCGCCTACGCCATCTTCGAAATCCCCGGCGGCTGGATGGGCGATCGTTTCGGCGCCCGCATCACGCTCACGCGCATCGTGCTGGCCTGGTCCATCTTCACCGCGCTCTCCGGCTCGGCGACCGGCTTCCTTACGCTGCTCACCTGCCGCTTTCTCTTCGGCGTCGGCGAGGCGGGCGCGTATCCCAACATGGCGCGGGTGCAGGCGAACTGGCTTTCGCCCAAGGGAAGGGCGCGGGCCGGCGGATGGCTCTGGCTGCTGGCGCGGTGGGGCGGAGCCTTCGCGCCATTCCTGTTCGATCTCATGCTGATCGCCTTTCGCGATCCGGGTGTGCGCGATTTTCTCAGCTCCATCCCGCTGATGGGCTTCTTGAAAAATGTCGAGCCTTGGCGCATGGGCTTCTGGGCCTCGGGCTTTGTCGGCATCGCCTGGTGTCTGCTTTTTTATCCGTGGTTTCGCGATGACCCCGCCCAGCATCGCGGTGTGAACGAAGCGGAACTGGCGATCATCCGGCAGGACCGCACCGAAGCAGTACAGGCGAAGCACACGATGCCCGGCCACGCGTGGAAGGCCCTGTTCACCTCGCGCAGCCTGTGGGCGATCGGGTGTCTCTACATCCTCGGCAGCTTCGGCTGGTCGTTCTTCGTGAGCTGGCTGCCCCGCTATTTCAAAGAGATTCACGGCATGGGTTTCGGCACGGGCAAAGGCGAAACCGAAGCCGTGCATCAGATGCTCCAGCGACTCGGGCTCGACGGCCTGCTCGGCGGGCTGCCGCCGCAAACGCTCACGGCCATCATCACCGGCCTGCCGCTGCTCTTTGGCGGCATCGCCTGCCTCGTCGGCGGCGCGCTGTGCGATGCGCTCCTGAAACGTGTCGGCCGCAAAAGACTGGTGCGGGCGATCTTCCCGATCACCGGCTGCGTGATCGCCGCCTGCGCGATGCTTGGCGTGCGACTGGTGGAGCGTCCGGAGTTTGCCGTGCTGCTGATGGTCCTCGCCGCGGCCGCGTACGACTTCGGTCAGGCGTCGAACTGGGCGAGCATCGTGGACATCGGCGGGAAGTACGCCGGCACCGCGACGGGCTTTATCAACATGGTGGGCAACGCGGGCAATTATCTTCAGCCGGTGATCGGCGCGCTGATCTTCAGCAACTTCGGCTGGGGCCCGCTGTTTTATGTCTACGCGGGCTGTTACCTGGCGGCGGCGTCGATGTGGCTGTTCATCGATCCGACGAAGACGTTCTATGACAAGCCGGCCGCGGCGAGTGAGGGCGGTTGATCAAGTCGGATCGGCCAAGCCCGATGGCGAGGGCCGCCGAGCCGTCGGGGTATTCCGAAATGCACAGCCGTCATACCCCGACGGCTCGAAGACTCGCCATCGGGCTTGTATGGGCGAACCGATTCTTCATCGAACTCGCCCTTCGCGCAGGTAGAATGGTTTCGTCCCGATCCTTTCGATCAAGGGTTCTGCCATGCACGATCTGCGTGAGCGTTGGAATCGTCTGTGGGAATCGATCGAAGCCCATGCTTCGCCCGAGTCCTGGTTCGATCGGCTGGGCGCGCTCTACACCGAGCCGCACCGCGCGTATCACAACGCCGATCATCTGTCCGCCTGCTTCGATGAATTCGAACGCAGCGAATATCTGGCGAAGCAGCCCTTCGCCGTCGAATGGGCCTTGTGGTTTCACGACGCGGTGTATGACCCGCAGCAGGAAGGCAACGAAGGCAAGAGCGCAGCCCTGGCGCTCGAAGCTCTGCGCGATGCGAAGACGAAGGCGATCGATCCAGACCGCGTGCGCGATCTGGTCATGGCCACAAGGCACGACATCGCTCACACGCAAGGCGATGAAGCTCTGATCTGCGATATCGATCTTGCCATCCTCGGACAGAAGAAGAGCGTGTACGACACTTACGAGAGCACGATCCGCAAGGAGTACGCGTTTGTCGAGGAGGAGACGTACGCCAGGGAGCGGACGAACGTGCTCCAGAGTTTTCTCGCGAGGCCGCACCTCTACGCCACGGCCATGTTCCGCGGTCGCTACGAAGCCCCGGCCCGGGCGAACCTCGAACGAGCGATTCGCCAGCTCCGGCACGAAGGGGCCCCGGCCTGAAGGGTGCCATGGGCAAGCGAGGTCCGCCGAGTTTGCCCGTGCCGGACGCCTGGGGTTATTCGCACGGGTAAGCTCGCAGACTCGCTTACCCATGGCACCTCGGTCCTCGACCATCGACAGGATCAGCATTCACTATATCGAACCACTCCTTTGCCCCTTTCAACTATTGGCGAGGTCATCGCCGATTTGCCGATGAACTCTCAGCCGAAGCGGAAAGGAAGCTATGAGTTGGTTTCTCGGTTCCATTCGTTCGAAGAAGAAGGTGCGCGCGAGCAAGGCGAAACCCGCCAAGGCGGCCGGTGTGCCGTGGGATCGCCAGAAGATGACGCACATGCTGCGCTGGCTGGCGTCAGGGCTGGTCGTCGCGGCGATCGTGCTCGGCTGGCATTTCGGTCGGCCCGCGCTGGTCGGTTACGCCAGCAGCCATCACTCCGTCATGATCACCGGCGAGCATGTCACGCTCGTGGACGCGCCGCCCTGGATGCACGACGACATTCAGCGCGACCTGCGCTGGCTGGTCGCCGGACAGCTCGCGACTGACCCGATGAACGCCGCCTCGCTTCAGAAAGCCGTTGACACGCTCGCTGCCAATCCGTGGATCGAAGGCGTCGCGCGCATCGAGCGCACCAGTCTGGGCATTGCGGTGCATGCGCGTTACCGCGAGCCGGTCGCGCTGGTGATGGCACCGCGACGGCGCGAGACGCAGGCGGACTATCTTCAGAAGACCGATGCCCTGCACCTGGTCGATGCCCGCGGCGTGCGTCTACCTTCGGACAGCCTGGGCGTGCGCGATGTGCCGTATCGGCCCGAGCATGCCAAAGCGCTGGACCTGCCGGTGATCGTCGGCATCGCATCGCCATCTCCGAAACCCGGACAGGTCTGGGCCAGCGCGGAACTTCAAGCCGGTTTGAAGCTGGCCGCGCTCCTTCGCAATGAACCGTACGCGCATCAGATCGCAGCCTTCGATGTCTCAGGGCGCGACAAGTTCAACCGCATCCGTCTTGCCTTGCACACCCGCGCGGGCGGCACCGTGTGGTGGGGGCTTCCGCCCGGCGAGAAACAGTCGAGCGAACCGGATGCAGTGATCAAGCGCCGCTGGCTTTCCTTTTTGAACGGCCCGCGCAACGAGAAGGGGTTCAACGCCATCGATGCCGGCGGCCGGGTCGTTCTGCTGCTGGGCTCAGGCCCGGAGATTCTCACGCGCGACGAAGAAGCGACGCGACTCGCGGAACTCTCCAGCAGCACGGCTTCGATCCAGCGGGCGCGGCTGTCGCCGTGATGTGGCGCAGTCGCGGCGGCACCGATTGCAGCGCATGCGAAAGCATCGACACCACCTGGTCATGTCGATAGCTCGCATCACTCTTAAAATAGAATCCGAATCAGCCGGCCTTCGCTTCGCCTTCTTTGGGCGCGGCAGCGGGGGCGGGGGCGGGGGCTTCCGCTGGCGGCTTCGCGCCGGTGCGGTCACGACCGGCGTGCTTCGGCCGGGTGTTGCCGTACGTGCCGCGACTGATCTTGCCTCGCCGTGAACGTTGATCGCCTCGTCCCATGGATATCTCCAATGCGTGTGATGACCAGTGACAAACCCACGTCGCCTTCGATGCGCCGGCGGGTCGAGCCCAATACGATACCACACCGGCGCGGAGCCGTCGAAATCGAACGCTGATTCCCCCCTTCAAGGCAGGGGAGTTCGAACCATCACTCACTGCCATACTTGCCCGTCCACTCGCCGAAGCTGTCGCGGTAGAGAAACCACACGCCGTCCGCCCCGCTCTCTTCGCGCGTCGCTTCCTTGTGGCTGTAGTCGGTGATGCGGGTGTAGAGAATCTTCACGGGGTACACCGTGACGGCCTGCGCGCCGAAGTTCATCTGCTTCTGCGTCGTGCG
Source organism: Phycisphaeraceae bacterium (assembly GCA_040902585.1). Taxonomy (GTDB): domain Bacteria; phylum Planctomycetota; class Phycisphaerae; order Phycisphaerales; family Phycisphaeraceae; genus JBBDXA01. The sequence continues at coordinate 487 of JBBDXA010000005.1, read as the reverse complement.
CTGGGCGAACTTCACCGACTTCACCTCGTGCTTCATGTCCTTGACCTTCCACACATCCTTGTTGGTCTGCGATGCGTGGATCGCATGCTCGACTTTGAAGATCGCCGCCTTCGCCTCCGCTTCGGTGGGCCAGCCTTCGCGATCGTTCTTCTCGGTGGCCGCGGGTGTGGGAGGGGGAGTGGTCGCGGGCGTCGTCGTCTTATCGTCCGCATTCGCAACCGGCGGCGACGGGTTGTTCTCGCCGCAGCCGGTCACCGTAAGTAAAAACAGGACACACAGCAGACACATCGATCGCCAGAGTGAGCACGACATCGAAAGTTCTCCGTTTGCAAATAAAAATAATGCAGGTTCGCGCGAGCCACAGGCTCCACAGGTCAATGATACCACCGCCGGGTGGCTGGGGCTGAGGCTTTGCGAAGCCCCGGCCTCTTGGGGCGTGACCCTATTATGTGGGATGATCAGTTGGGGTGCCATGGGCAAGCGGAGT
>JBBDXA010000004.1:0-9853 GCA_040902585.1 Phycisphaeraceae bacterium | reverse complement strand
CGGGGGTGGCGGACGCGGGTTAAGGTTTTCGTGGGCACGCGAGGGCAGCCGGGTCACGGTCTTCGCGGAACCCTCTCGCGGAGCGAGAGGACTACAGCACGATGCGCTGCCCGCCGCCCTGGAGGAACTTCATGGATTGCACCGTGATCATCAAGGTGGCCTGGAGCCGCGTGAAACGCTGGTTGAGCATCACGCGCAGCTTCAGTTCCTTGCAGCGGTCGATCATGTCCCGCAGGACGTGCTCGATCGTGTACGGGTGCGCTCCGGTCCAGTCGGCGACGGTGTCGCGGATTTCGCTGCGGCTGCGGCGAAGGAACGCGGCCGCCGTTTCATTATCGACAAAACGCTCCTCTTCCGAGAAGATGCGGCGAAGATCGCGGTCGTAAAAGTCCGGCCAGTCCGTCTCATAATCCTGCTGCTTCTTCCGATAATGATCGCGCAGCGTCACGCGCATGCCCTTCACCGGCTCCACGTGCATACGACTGCGCACCACCGGCATCGCGCCGGCGATCTCACTCATCAGCTCATCGACATACTCAATCTTTTTCAGCGCAGGCCAGTTGGCGTACTGCTGCTTCCACCGCGAGTAGGGCGTGAGCCAGACGGCAAACGTCTCGGCGAAGTCCTCCGCCGGGTGCGCCTGGGCGTAGAACCAGTCCAGGTGCTGCACGAAGCGCCTGCTCTTGGGCTTGGGCACGTAGGAGTCGGGATAACGCTCGGTAAATTTTCCGAACACGCTCCGCCAGGAAGGCTTGAAGTGCAGGCGGTAGGCCGAGCAGATGACGTGACCCATTTCGTGGCGCAGGATGCGCATGCATTCGCGTTCGCCGCCGCCCTCGGCTTTCAACATCATTTTTTCCTCGAGGCGCGTCAGCCGTTCGTGTCCGAGGTAGTAAGGCACGGCAATGCCGGGCACGCCGTCGGGGCTGAACCATTCGGAGCTGAACCAGATGTGCGGGCGGAGCTTGAGGCCGCGCTCAGCAAGCTCATCGTAGAGTCGCTCGATGCGCGACAGGATTTCGGTGCCTTCGAAGCGCAGACCGAGATCGCAGATGCGCAGGTCGAGCAGGTCTTCATCTTCGTAGTCCGCCCAGAAGGGCTTGGCGGGTCGCCGAAGGACGGCGACGTGGCCGCGCTTTTTCTTTTTGCGCGGGCGGGTTCGGGAAGGGCGGGCCGGTTTGCGGGGCATCATGAACTCGAGGCGGAGCAAGGCTTGGAGGTTGGCGGGGGAAGCGTGGGTGGCAGATTGTACGCGACCGGGGCGGGCCGTGGGGCTCGCGTGGAGGATGAGAAACCATATCGCTGAAAATGTTCGAACTACCGGCCGCGATCGCGCCCATTGGCGGGGCCGGGCTGCCTCCGCAGGCTCTGCTCGTAGGCTTCTTCCTTGCTCTGGCGAGGCTTGGGCGAAGGGGCAGGCGGGGGCGGGGTCACCACAACCGGGGCGACAGGGGGCGCGGGCGGGGGAGTGAAAGTAAGGTTTTGTTTAGGTATCCGTGCATGACTGTCATGGCGACGGTGATCCGCCTGTTGCTGGTGATAATGGTCGCCGTGATGGTGGTGGCTGTAGCCGCCGTGATACATACCGCCGCTGCCGCCGCTGTATTCGCTGTACCCGTAGGATCTTTCCGAGCGGTAATGCGCGTGGCGGGGGCCGAGCGTGCAGCCGGCCAGGCAAAGCAGAATGCCCAACACCGCGCCGTGCAAGGCTATTTGGATGTGGTTCATGTCATGCCCTCCATTGGAGCGAACGACCGGGGCAACAGGATTATTCGCGTAGCGGCGGGGCGAGTCTTCAGGAAAGGCGAAATAATTCAGAAGTGGCCGGGGGCAAATCACCTGCGATTGGGAGTGTAGTAAGGAGCAAGGGCTCGATACTCGATGGCCTTCTCCACCAGACGCTCGAACTTTTCTCGCTGCCTGTCTTCTTCCATCCGCCGCCGGTCCCTCTCTTCTCGATCGCGGGCGTCCGCTTCTCGAATGCTCTGGCGCTCGCGATCCATCTTCGCCTGAATGCGATCGCGCGCGGCCATGGCTTCGTCGAGCGTGCTGTAGTGAAGCGGCTCGGCTCCGACGGCAAGCCGCTGGATGTCCGCATTGGCGCGTTCGAGATCAGGCTGATACTGACTCCAGAGCACGCAGCCGCCGGACGATATCGTGCCGCACGCGCTCAGGGCGGAGAGGATGATGCACAGGATCGTGAGCCGCATCACATGCATGATGAGCGTCTCCTAAAATTACGCAATCACTTCGCGCACCACATGACCGTACACATCCGTCAGGCGGAAATCGCGCCCGGCATAACGATAGGTGAGCTTCTCGTGATTGAGCCCGAGCTGATGCAAGATGGTCGCGTGCAGGTCGTGCATGTGGACTTTGCCTTCGACAGCCTTGGCGCCGAACTCATCAGTCGCGCCGTAGCTGAAGGCGGGCTTGAATCCGCCGCCGGCGAGCCACACGGTAAAGCCGCCCGGATTATGATCGCGACCGGTGCCGTTCTTTTCGGCGTAAGGCGTGCGGCCGAACTCGCCGCCCCACCAGACGATGGTGTCTTCGAGCAGGCCGCGGTTTTTCAGATCGGTGAGCAGGCCGGCGATGGGTTTGTCGACGCTGAGGGCGTGGTCTTTGTGCTTGGGCAGATTGGAGTGCTGATCCCACGCGGGGTTGGCGGAGTTGTCGCCGTAGGTGACCTGGATGTAACGCACGCCGCGCTCGGCGAGGCGCCGCGCCATGAGGCACTGCCGGCCGTAGGTGTCGGTCTTCTTTTCGTTGATGCCGTAGAGCGCGAGCGTCTCGGGCGATTCATGGGCGAGGTCGAGGGCATCGGGCGCATGGGCCTGCATGCGCCAGGCGAGTTCGTAGGAATTGATCACGGCTTCGAGTTCGCTCGCGCTGGCATCGCTGCTGCCGCCGGTGTTGCGCTGGAGTTGCTCGGCGTTGAGTCGCTGAAGGAGATCGAACTGTTTGCGCATGTCAGCGGGAGAGGTTTTGCCGCCGCCGATGTTGCGGATGACGAGGTCAGCCGCGGGTCCGCCGGCCTTGCCGACGGCGGTGCCCTGGAAGACCGCGGGGAGGAACGCGTTGCCGAAGTTGCGTGGCCCGCCGTTGCCGCTGGAAGGGGCGATGGACATGAAGCCTGGCAGGTTGTCGTTTTCGGTGCCCAGGCCGTAGGTGATCCACGAGCCCATGGACGGACGGATGAACTGCGTCGCGCCGCAGTGAAGGAAAAGCGTGGCGGGTCCGTGGGCGACGCCTTCGGTGTGCATGGCGTGGAGGAAGGTCATGTCATCGACGTGCTTGCACATCTCGGGGAACAGGTCCGAACCCCACTTGCCGCTTTCGCCGTGCTGGGTGAACTTCCACATGTTTTTCATCACGCGTTCGCTGGAGCCGCGCTGGCCGGTGTTGGCGACCCGGCGGGCGTCATCGAACGGGAACATCTTGCCGTCCTCTTTTTCGAGGATCGGCTTGTGGTCGAAGGAATCGACGTGACTCACACCGCCCTGCATGAAGAGAAAGATGACGCGCTTGGCCCGCGGCGCATGGTGCGGCAGCTTCGCGGCGAGCGGGTTGAGGGCGCCGGCGCCGGCGGTGCCGTCGGCCAGCGCCTGCTGGCCGAGCAGACCGGAGAGCGCCATGTAGCCGAAGCCGCAGCCGGCGGTTTGCAGGGCGGCGCGGCGGGAGAAGGTGGGGTGTGTCTGAGTCATCGTTCCTTTCCAATCTATTACGGCGACTTGGTCCAGTCATCCAGTTTTAAGCCGACAATGCGGCCAAAGTCACGCGTGTTTCGGGTGAGCAGGGTCTTGCCGGAGGCGACCGTAATCGCGGCGATCCGCAGGTCCATCGTGCCGACACGTAGATTCATCGCCTTGATACGCTGAAACTCCACGGCGGCGCGTTCATCAAACGGGAGTACATTTGCGTTCGCGTATTGAGCCAGAACCAATTCAAACCGCTCATATCCATGGATCACTTGTTCCATGCGGCGTGAGCTTTGAATCACCGTGTTCCATCCAAGCGATTGCTCGTGAAAGCTCACGATCGTCACGAATACTTGATCCAGACCCGTGCTTTCGCATCGTTGGCGAACCGAATCTCCCAGCCGATCTGCTGATCTCTGAATCAGGGAGATGTGATCCGTGTCGAGTACAAACAATCAAGCCTCCTTGCCGGATGACAGCGTCTTGGATCGCTTGTTGCGGCCGCCGTCCCTCGTCCGCTCGCGGGCAGCTAGTTTATCGTAGTTCTTGCGGAACTCCCGGCCATATCGAACGACCTTGTCGAAGTCCGGATAGTCGCTCATTGACCCCCACATCAGATCAAGCCAGCTTTTCTTTCCCTCGGGGGCAGGTTGCGGCCGATCCTTGAGTATCGCGACCTCCCGCTCTAAGGTCTCGATTCGCTCTTCAAGTTTCTTGAGTGCTGTCATGGCAATGTTCCCAGCGATTATAGTTGGTAGCTCCCCATCTCACTCCACATACCGGAAATCCATCGACGCGAACATCGCGTGGAACACATTCGCCCACGCCGCCTGCGCCTCGGTCGCCTTCCCGCCGCTTGCGGCTTCGCGCACGTATTCCAGCGCGATCGCCGCTTCCGCCTTTGTCGGTGCCCGGCCCAGGGTCGCGCGATACGCCTGCGTCAATCTCGCCGCATCATCCTTATATGGTTCCTTCAGCAGCTTCGCGGCCGCGGCCTTGGACTGCTCCTGCACCCACGGGTGATTCATCATGAACAGCGCCTGCGTCGCCACCGTGCTCACATTGCGCCTGCCCGTGGGCATGCTCGGGTCCGCCACGTCGAACACTTCCAGCAGCTCCGGCAACCCGTTGCGGAACCAGCTTTCGTAGACGCTGCGGCGTGAGCCGGTCTGCTTGAAGCCGAAGTCCGAACTCATGCCTTCCTTGTAGGACTGGCCGCCGGGCGTGAGATCAAGCTGGCCGCTGACCATGAGCATCGCATCGCGGATGCACTCGGCATCAAGGCGGCGACGGTTGGCGTGCGCGAGCAGACGGTTCTCGGGATCAACCGGTGCCGGATTGTGAAAGGCTGACTTCAAGCCGCCAGCGTTCGTCGCAGAGCTCAACTGATACGTCCGGCTCATCACGATCTGCTTGACGAGTCTCTTCACCGACCAGCCGTTATCGCGTAGTTGTGATGCGAGGTAGTCGAGCAATTCAGGATGCGAAGGGTTTTCGCCGGTGGTGCCGAAGTTGTCGACCGTGCGCACCAGGCCGGTGCCCATGAGGTGATGCCACGCGCGGTTGGCCATGACCCGCGCGGGCAGCGGGTTGTCCTTATGCGCGAGCCACTGCGCGAGTTGAAGCCGGCCGCTCTCATTGCCTGGGATATCAAACTTCTCGCTGACGGGCACGACGCTGAGGAACCCGCGCGGCACATCAGGACCGAGGTTGTGAACGCTGCCGCGCACGTGGACCCTGGTGTCGCCGGTCTTGTCATCATCGCGAATGGAAACGACGATGTCGCGCTTCGGGCCGCTGCCTTCGAGCTTCTTCAGGTCCGCCTCCATCGCCTTCACGCGCTCCGCCAGCGCCTTGCGTTCCTCTTCTTCGCCCGAGTCCTTCGGCTGCGACTTCTCCTTCGCCGCGACCTTGGTGTTCTTGTCTGCCTTGTCAGGCTTGTCGGGCTTCGCCGCGTCCTGAGCTATCTCCTTCGTCGTGGCTGCGGTCTTCGCATCGTCGGCAGGGATGAACTGCACCGCGTCAGCGATCACGTGCCCGTTCGTGCCTTCATTGGAGATGAGCACGAAGCTCTGCCCGCCCTTTTCAAAGTTGAACTGGCCCAGCGACTGAAAGCGCCCGTCCACATTGCCCGGCTCACGCTGGTTCAGGCGAATCACTTTCTCGCCGTCCGCACTCATCACCGTCACCGGCGTGTTCGTCGCCCGGCTCGCGCCCGTCGTGTAGGCGATGCGCACTTCGTACTTGCCTGACTCGGGCAACTCCGCGATGAAGCTGAGCGTCTTGGTGCCTTTGTCCTTGTTGTCATCGTGCAGGTAACCGTCGCCGACGTAGGTCGTCACATGCGTCGAGTGCGTCCACTCGCCCACGCGCTTGGCCTGGGCGTCATCCACGACAATGCCCGACAGGGCCTTGACGGCGACGACCGTCGGCCGGCTCGTGGCGTTGGCGGGCAACTCCCGCGCCGGGTTCGCCTGCGCCAGCGTCGATTTCAACGCCTTGATATCCGCCTGCATCGCGGCGACCTTCGCCTCATGCACCTTGATCTCGCCTTCGCGCTTCGCGTCGACGGGCAGCGGCATCTGAAGCCACATGGATACGTTGGAATGATTCAGCGTGCGCGTGCTCTTGAAGATGCCCGCCAGCGCGTAGTAGTCAGCCGTGGGAATCGGATCGAACTTGTGATCGTGGCATCGGGCGCAGGTGACGGTCTGGGCGAGGAAGCCCTTGCTGATCGCGTCAAGCTGTTCATCAACCACGTCCATGACCAGGGCCTGCTTGTCCTGATCTTCGAGGTTGTTGTTGCCCAGCGCGAGGTAGGCTGAGGCCACGATCTGTCGCCGGCGTTCCTGCCAGTCGCTGCTGGTCATCAGATCGCCGGCGACCTGTTCCATCATGAACCGGTCGAACGGGCGATCCTGATTGAAGGCTTCGACGACGTAGTCGCGATAGCGCCAGGCATCGGTGAGGATGAAGCCGCGCAGGGTCAGCGACTCAGCGAACCGCGCCACATCGAGCCAGTGCCGGCCCCAGCGCTCGCCGTAGTGACGCGAAGCAAGGAGACCATCGACCACCTTCTCATACGCATTGGGCGACTTGTCGTTGACGAACGCATCGATCTGCTCCGGCGTCGGCGGCAGGCCGATGAGGTCGAAGTACAACCGGCGAATCAAGGTGACGCGGTCAGCGTCCTTCGTCGGGCGCAGGTTTTCTTTTTCGAGACGAGCAAGAATGTAACGATCGATCTCACCGCGCGGCCAGGCCGCATCCATCACCGCGGGTACGCTCGTCTTCGCGATCGGCTGATACGCCCAGTGCTGCCGACCCTTTTCGATGTCGATCCCGCCCTTCGTGATCGCCGCGCCCGTGCGCGGATCGGGCGCGCCCATTTTCACCCACTCGACAAGGATGTCGATCTCCGCCTGCGGCAGCTTGCCCTTGGGCGGCATGGCGGTGTCTTCGTTGCCGTAACGGACCGCTTCGATGAGCAGGCTGTCATCCGGCTTGCCGGGCACGATCACCGGTCCTGAGTCGCCGCCCTTGGCCCAGCCTTGCCTTGAGTCCAGCAGCAGGTGGCCGCGGACTTTGTCGCTGTCGGTGGCGTGGCACTTGTAGCAGCGCTCGATGAGGAGCGGGCGCACCTTCTTCTCGAAGAAATCGGTCTGGGCCGGGGTGAGCGGGGCCGCGTCCGCGCCGTGCGCGGAGGCGGCGACAAAGGCGAGCAGGCCGGCGGCGAGTATGCATCCCGTTCGAACCATCATGCGAGCTCCTGTGCGAATTCTCTAGTCTAACGATATATCGGGCAATCCGATTGAGCCAACTCCGATTCTGACTTTCTGCCCGGAAATAGGGCCAAAATCACTCTTCGCTCAGCACCACCGCCGGGTCCTGCCCGGCCGCGACGAGCGAAGGCAGCCAGCTTGCGAGCGTCGCCAGCAGGGGGGCGGCGATGAGGACGATCACCGCAGTCCTGGGTTCGATCAGTTCACCCGCGCTGGCTTCACCGAAGGCTGCGCCGCCGAGGAAGCCTAGCGCGTAGCCCGCGCCCGCGCCGATCAGGCCGATGAGTACCGCTTTGCCGAGGAACAGGGTGAGCACGCCGGCCTTGCCGACGCCCAGGGCGCGGAGGATGCCGATCTCACCGCGGCGTTCCCTGGCGTTGGCGAGGGCGAGCAGGGCGATCCACAGGCCGCAGCCGACCATGACGGTGGGGATGAGAATGGAGGCGAAGTTTTCCATCTGCCCGCGCACCGCCGCCCGCTGTTCCTTCTCGGCGGTGAGGGCCGCTTCCGCTTCCTTCGCGGCTCGCACACGGGCATCGATGCGCGTTCTCGCCTTGCCCATGTCAATGATCACCTGCGTGTCGGGCAATACCTTGGCGATCTCCTGCGTGACGGAAGGAATGCCCGTGGCATCAGGATGACAGTTGGGCGCGAGGCAGTTGATCGCCTGGATCGCGGTGATCACGCCTTCTCTATTGAGCAGCTTCTGGGCCTGGGCGAGGTCGATCCACAAAGTGTAATCATCAGGCGTGCCGCGGAAGGGGTGCGTTTCGCTGATGGTGAAGGTCTCGCCGAGCAGCGCAGCCTTGTCGCCGGGCTTGAGCTTCGTGCTTTGAGCGACCTTGAAGCCGAGCACGATCTCGCCGGGCTTCACGGGCTGCACAAGCGGTCGCTTGCGTTTGCCGCCGGCGATGGCGACTTCGCCGTGAATGCCGGTGAGCGTCACCTGCATCTTCTGCTCCTGCCAGTAGAGCGGCACGGTCAGGCTCGGCAGCAGGTGATCGATGGTGATGATGTCCGCCTTCGACAGCATCGTGACATATTCATAAGGCATCTCCGGCTGCGGCCCCGTCGCAACCGGACTCGAACCCTTGGGCACGATGAAGACATTGAAGCCCAGCTCAAGGACGATCTTGCGATAGTCATCGGTGAGCTGCTTCGTGCGGGCCTCGGTCTCTTCCTGTTTCGCAGCGAGAATGCGATCCGTCGCCAGGTCATGTCCACGAAGCAGCGTGAGCCCGGCTGTCAGGCAGGCGACGGCTGCGGTGACACTCAGCAGCGCGAGCAGGGCGTTGGTCCTGCGATGCGCGATCTCGCGGAAGATGAGGCGGGTGAGGTTCATGGGAGCGGGTTCAGGGTTCCGGGTTCAGGGTTCAGACGGGCAAAGCCCACCCACTCCCGTGGGTGGGTGTATGCGATCCACCTATTGTTGACGATTCCACCCGAAAGGTCACGCTCCGCTTCTTCCCCTGTCCCCTGTCCCCTGTCTCCTCTGATATTCTTCCCCCATGCGTAACCCTGATTCGATCGTCTATCTCAACGGCCAGTTTCTTCCCAAGGCGGATGCGAAGCTCGATCTGGAAGACCGCGGGGCGATGTTTGCCGACGGCGTGTACGAAGTCACGCGCTATTACGCCGGCCAACCCTTCGCGATACAAGGGCATGTCGCTCGCCTGCGCCGCAGTCTTGATCTGCTTCGCATTGCGCATCCAGCCGCGATCGACCGAATCGCGGACCTTTCCAACGAGCTACTCGACCGCAACGGCATGAAGGATGCGATCGCGTATTGGCAGGTGACCCGTGGCAGCGCCCCGCGCAAGCATCCGTTTCCGCAGGACTGCCAGCCGACGTTCTTCATGATTGCGTATCACGCGCTGCCGTTTGACCCGAGCGCTCCGCCACCGGAGCGCAGCGTGATCCTGCATGAAGACCTGCGCTGGCAGCTTTGCACGATCAAGTCGCTCATGCTGCTGCCCAACGTGCTCGCCAAGCAGAAGGCGGAGGAGCAAGGCGCGTACGAAGCGATCCTGCATCGCGGTGACATCATCACCGAAGCGACCGCCACCAGCGTAGGCATCGTGCGCGGCGGCGAAGTGTGGACGCACCCGGCCAACAATCTCATCCTCGGCTCCATCACCCGCGGGCTGGTACTCGATCTGGCGCGCGGCGCAGGCATCACGGTGCGCGAGGAGACGTTCACGGTGGATGAGCTGCTCAAGGCCGATGAAGTCTTCATCATGGGCACGACGACGCACGTCTCGCCGGTGGTTTCGGTGGATGGGAAGGCCGTCGGCGGCGGCAGGTGCGGACCGGTGTCGTTGCGTCTGCAGGGGCTTCTGGTGATGGCGATTCGAGAGGCGTGCGCGATTT
>JBBDXA010000003.1:0-9888 GCA_040902585.1 Phycisphaeraceae bacterium | reverse complement strand
GAGACGCCCATCCCGCCGACGTTCGGCGCCTGCGCCTGGGCCATCTCCTGCTTGCGCTGCTTCTCAGCAATCTTCACGCGAACGAACTCGACCGCGTTCTGAAACAGCCGCAGGCCTGCGGGGGGTTCATCCAGTTCACCGGGCGAGCGGCGCGACCAGAGCGGGTGATGAGTCGGGTGCGTGAAGCGTTCGGGGTGCGGCATCAGGCCGAGCACGAGGCCGGTCGCATCGCAGACGCCGGCGATGTCATCGACGCTGCCGTTGGGGTTGCCGGGGAAAGTGGGTGAGTCCTGGGTCATGCGTCCTGAATCCTGAGTCGAGGATGCAGTCGCATAGCGCAGGGCGATCTGTCCTGATTCCTGCCAGAAGCGAAGGAGATCATCCGACTCGGGCACGAACCGGCCTTCGCCGTGAGCGATGGGCAGGTCCAGCGAAGTAAGCCCGCGCGTCCAGATGCAGACGGTGTGCTCGGGCACGGTGAGGCTGATCCATTTATCCGTGAAGCGACCGCTGGCGTTGTCCGCGAGTGTCGCCTGTTGCCGGCCGGCCTCGGCGTCAGGCAGCAGGCCCATCTTGGTGATGACCTGAAACCCGTTGCAGATGCCGATCATGGGCACGTTGCATTTGATCGCTTCCTTCAAAGGCTCCATCAGGCGATGCCGCAGGCGGTTGGCGAGGATGCGGCCGGCGGCGATGTCGTCGCCGTAGCTGAACCCGCCGGGGAAACCGATCAGGTCCGCCTTCTCGATCAGGTGCGGCTTCTCGATGAGTTCGTTGATGTGAACGCCGCAGGTCCCGGCTCCGGCCAGCTCGAAGGCATGCATCAGTTCGCGGTCGCAGTTGGTGCCGGCCGAGCGGATAATCAGGGCTTGAGGTTCCATCGTAGAAGTATCTTATCCGGATGGAGGGGGAAGGGCCAAGGGGCGGAGGGGCAAGAGGGATTGTGTGGCCGTTTCATGAACGAGCCGCGACCCCTTGGCCCTTCTCCCTTGGTCCTCTTCCCTCCGCTGCGTACAATGAATCCATGTCAAGCCGTGTGCCCGGCGCATTCGCCGGTCGGGCGCGGAGCGATTCTCGCTTCCAGGCTTTCGGGAGTCACTCGATGATCAAAGCCAAGTGCAAGTGCGGTCACAAGGTGGGCGTGCCGGACACCTATGCAGGCAAACGCGTCAAGTGCGCCAAGTGCGGCGGCGCGATCAGCGTGCCGGGGGGTGAAGCGCCCGATCAGTCAGCATTTGAAGAAAGGTCCGCGCCTGTTGCTGCGCCGGCGCGGCCGCGCGATCATTCACCACGCTCGCGACGGCATCAGTACGAAGAGCGGGCGAAGTCGCACCGCACGCACCTGTTCGTCGCCCTGGGCCTGCTCTTTGCCGTGATCGTCGGCATCGTCGTCATCGTGCTCGCGAACTACGATCCGAACGCGGGCCTGCCGATCGCCAGCCAAGATCGGGAGCCGGCGAAGCGGCCGCTCTTCGAAGACCCCGCGATCAACCCGCGCGGCAAGACCGCGCCGATGAACGAAGACGAATCCTTCGCCCGGCCTGAAGATGACACGCCGATCGAGATCACCTCCACCTTCGACGCCGATGCGAATATCACCACGATTCAGTCCACCGCCTCGCCGATGACGGTCGGCTCGCGCAAGCTGGACCTCACCATTCAGGCCAAGCACCAAGGCGAACTGCGCGAGCAGGGATCGGTGCTGGAAGTGCGCATGCGATTGAAGGGTGATATGAAAGGATTGATTTCGGGCGCGAACTCGGATGAGCCGACGATGGTGATCGACATCAGCGGCAGGGAGCATACGTTCAAGCCTGTCGCCGCGGCCGAGAGCGATGACCGCCGCGATGAGAACGGCCCGGAGATGCTGCCCGCATGGGTCGAATACAAACTCGACAGCACCACGCTCCTCGCCCTGAAAACGGTTGACTCCCTCCGCATCAAGCTCGCGGAACAGGATGCGAGCGTTTCGACGAGCCTGATTGATCTGCTGCGACAGCTTGGGATGTGACAACCTGTTTAACTCCTCCGCACGGGTCTTCGTCGGCGGACCTCCTCGAGCCGTGACACCCAGGCCCTCTTCAATTCACCTGCTTCTTCGCCCCCGGATGCTCCGCCAAAAGGGCCGCGAGTTTCGCGACAACCTCCGGTTTTTCCTTCGCCCAGTTCTTCGTCTCCAGCGGATCGCTTTCGTAATCGTAAAGCTCGTACTCCGCGGTGTCGGTCCCTGCGTCGATCCCTTTCCATTCCACAAGCCGGTATCGCTCCGTGCGGATCGCCCTGCCCATCACGCGGCGCGGAAAACAGTGATACGCGTGGCTGCGTACGACGACACTCGGATCCTTGAGCACCGGCACAAGACTGCGGCCATCGATCGGCTGCGGGCCCTTCGGTGCTGGCAGACCCGCCAGCTCGCACAGCGTCGGATAAATGTCCACGGTCTCGACGATCGACTTCGTGCTGCTGCCGGGTTTGACTGCGCCCTTGAGCTGAGGCGTGACGAAGAGGATCGGAATGCGGTTGGCCTGTTCGTAGTTGGTGTGCTTGGTCCACATGCCGTGATCGCCCAAGTGGTAGCCGTGATCGCCCCAGAGGACGATGATGGTGTTCTTATCGAGGGCGAGGCGATCCAGTTCATCGAGCACGCGGCCGACCTGTGCATCCATATAGGAGAGCGCGGCGTAGTAGCCGTGAATCAGCGTGCGCGTCATGTCAATAGTCAGCGGCGGATTGTCAGGCACCGGCTTGTACTGGTTCAGTTCCATGATCGTCTTGCCCGCGAAGCCCGGCGCGCCCAGCGGCGGCTTCGTCACCTCCGGCATCGGCAGCTTCGCCGGGTCGTAGAGATCCCAATATTTCCTGGGCGCGCAGAACGGCAGGTGCGGCTTCGTGAAACCGAGCGCGAGGAAGAACGGCCGCTTCGATTCCTTGTATGCCTGCAATCGCTTGATGCCCTCCGCGGCGATGCGGCCATCCGCGTAAGCACCGTCTTCCACATCCGCCTTCTCCCACGCCGCCCCGCGCGGCAGGCCACGGGCAGGCTTGTTGCTGAAGAGCGCTTCTTCGCGCGTGAGCTGACCGTCCGTGCTTTCAGGCAGTACATAGTCGATCACCTTGTCCGGATGGAACGGCACACTCCACGAGGCTTCGTCATTGGTGTTGCCGTGCCCAATGTGAAAGACCTTGCCGATGCCCGCACTGTGGTAGCCGTGCTGTTTGAAATACTGCGGCAAAGTAACCGCGTTGGGGGCCGCCTTGCGGAAGTTGGTGCCGAGGCTGTAAATGCCCAGTGAAGTCGAGCGAGCGCCGGTGAGCAGGTTGTTGCGCGAAGGAGCACACACGGCCTGATTGCAGTACGCCATGTCAAACCGCATGCCGCGAGCGGCGAGGCGATCGAGGTTGGGCGAGTGAACCCATTTGTCGCCGTACGCGCCCAACGAAGGCTTCAGGTCATCGACGAGGATGAGCAGGATGTTGGGTTTGTCCGCGGCGAACAAGGGCGCTGGCGCGAAGACGCAAGCGAGGACGAGGGCAAGAAGAAATGACTTCATCGCAGACCTTTCATGAGCACGTTTCGAGACCAAGCCCGATGGCGAGTCCGCGAGCCGTCGGGGTATCCGAGGACGCTCCACTGGAAATACCCCGACGGCTCGGCAACCCTCGCCATCGGGCTTGGACGATCAAACCATCATCGTTCTTTCTTCCTTGAATCCAAACCCGCGGCGATTGTCGATCCAGCGCAGCCACATCGGATGCACGACATAGAACTGCTCGGCCTTCACGCGGGCGGCGAGCCTTTCGTTTTGTGTGATGAAGGTGAATCGTTTCACGTACCGGTCCCACGCCTGCGCGCGTTCGGTTTCATCGACAATGGCGAAGCACTCACCGTGCAGTTGCAGGCCGTGGATTTCACCGGGGCCTGCCGCATCATCGATGTGAGCGTAAACTGTCATCGCCACGCGCGGCGCCAGCGCGATGTGCTGACTGTGCGCCGCGTTCGGGCTCGAAACGAAGTACAACCGCATGCGTTCATCGGCGACGAACTGCACATTCGCCGTGTGCGGCTGCCCCAGGGCATCGACCGTCGCCAGGCTCGCCGTGCGCCAGCGCGACAGAAGATCGCGCACTTCATCGAAGAGTTCAGAGTCTTCCATCACGTCACTCATCCTCGGGCAGTTCCGCCTCTTCTTGACTCATGGCCACGTACTGCACATCCCATCGCCTGCGCAGGAACATGATCGCACTGATAGCGATCAGCAGCAGGGAACCATAGATCAGGTAGATGCGCGAGACCAGGTGTTCGCCCATGGCCGCGGTGATGCCGCCAGCGATCAGACTGCCCATCGGCATGCCCAGGCGGAAGGCGAGCGTTTGAAAACTCATGAGCCTGCCGCGCAGGTGGCCGGGCACGGCATGGTGCGTGGCGGAGCCGAGACGCACCATCGTGCCGACCTGCATCATGCCGACGATGACCATCAGCACCATCGCCATCTCGAACGAACCGGCGAAGCAAAGCCCCACTTCCGCCACCGCCAGGGCCGTGAGCGACAGGCCTGCTTTCCAGGGCTGCGGATCGCGTTCTCTCGCCGCCAGCAGCAGCCCGCCGACGACCGCGCCGATGCCAAAGGCGCTAACGAGGTAGGTGAAGTACGACGCGGGCAGGTGGAATTCCTCTTTCACCAGGGCCGGCAGCATGCTCAGCGCCGGCGCGGCAAAGAGTGCCGTGAAGAACGCCATCGCGATGATCATCTTGATGTCGCGACGCTTGTCGAGAAACGCCAGGCCCTTGGCCAGCGAGAGCAGCAGACGCTCCTGTTTGGGCGGCGGCGCAGGCTTGGTGCGTACCGACAGCAGCACCACCGTCAGCGCCAGGAAGCTGAGCGCATTGACCGCGAAACACCAGCCCGCGCCCAGCCAGAAGTAGACCACCCCCGCGATCGCCGGCCCCGCGACGCGAGCCACGTTGAACTGCACCGAGTTGAGAGCGATGGCGTTGGACATTTTCGAGCGTTCCACCAGATCAGGCAGCAGCGCCTGACTGGCGGGCGAGATGAGAGCATTGATCAGACCGTTGAGCAGCGAGACGGTGAGCACGTGCCAGATATGAAGGACATCGAAAAACGCGAGCACCGAGAGCGCGGCCACATTCATCGCGGCGAAGAGGTTGCCGATGATGAGGATTTTTCGCCGATCGAAGCGATCCGCCAGCACGCCGCCCCAGAGCATGAGGATCATCGGCGCGCCCGACGCGAAGGCATCCAGGCCCAGCAGCAGCGCGTTGCCCGTTGTGTCATACACGAACACGCGGCTGGCGGTGTTGTGCATCCACGAACCGACGTTGCTGAGAAACGTCCCCGCCCAAAGAGCCGCGAAGCCCCGGTTCGCCAGCGCGGCGAACGTCGCGTGCTTCGGTTTGTCGGCGGCGGGCTGGGACATGGTGGGAAGAGGGCCAAGGGAGAAGGGCCAGGGGCCAAGGGAACGGAACGGATACGTCCTTGCCTCAACCGCCAGCCATGGATTATCACCGATTCACACCGCGCGCCTGCGTCCTCTGCATCCCCTCCTTGGCCCTTGGCCCTTCACCCCTGGCCCTCCCTTCCTTCACACCTTCAGCTTCGTGCGAATCCGCTGCATCGCTTCCTCCACATTCTCGTGACTGCTAAACGAGCTCACGCGGAAGTAGCCTTCGCCGCTGGCACCGAAGCCTGCGCCGGGCGTGATCACCACGTTGCACTCGCTCAGCAACTTGTCGAACATCGTCCAGCTATCGACACCGGCAGGCGTCTTCACCCAGACATACGGCGCGTGGATGCCGCCGAAGACTTCAAAGCCCATCGAGGTCAGGGTGCCGCGCACGACCGCCGCGTTAGCCATGTAGAACTTGATCAGGTCCGCGATCTGCTGCTGTCCCGCTTGGCTGTACACCGCCTCCGCCCCGCGCTGGACGATATACGACACGCCGTTGAACTTCGTCGACTGCCTGCGTGACCAGAGCCTGTGCAGATCCACGATATTGCCTGCCGCATCTTGACCCATCAGCGACTTAGGCACCACCGTCCACGCACAGCGCGTGCCGGTGAAACCCGCGTTCTTCGAGCAGGAGCGAAACTCGATGGCCACGTCACGAGCGCCGGGAATTTCGTAGATAGACCGCGGAATGTCATCATCGCTGATGTACGCCTCGTAGGCCGCGTCGAACATGATCAGCGATTGGTTTTCCTTCGCGTAGAGCACCCACTCCGTCAGCGTCGCGCGGTCCGCCACCGCGCCGGTCGGATTGTTGGGATAGCAAAGATAAATCACATCCACCTTCTGCGTCGGCAGCGCGGGCTTGAAACTGTTCTCCGCTGTCATCGGCAGGTACACGATCCCCTCATACTCGCCCTTCGCATTGCTCGGCCCCGTGTGACCGGCCATCACATTCGTATCCACATACACCGGATACACCGGATCGCCCACCGCAATCGTGTTCTCCTTGCCCGGCGAAAGGATGTCCAGGATGTTGCCGTTGTCACACTTGGAGCCGTCGGAGATGAAGACCTCATCGGAGTGAATGTCGCAGCCGCGCGGCTTGTAATCGTGCGCCACGATCTTGTCGCGCAGCCACTCGTACCCTTGCTCGGGTCCATAGCCATGAAAGGTTTCCCGACGGGCCATGTCATCGACCGCCTTGTGCATCGCCTCGATGATCGCCGGCGGCAACGGCTCGGTCACATCGCCGATCCCCAGCCGAATGATCTTCGCCTGCGGATTCGCCGTCGCAAACGCCTTGACCCGCCGCCCGATCTCGGGAAACAGGTAGCCGGCCTTGAGCTTCAGGTAGTTGTCGTTAATGCGTGCCATGGGCAGTCCTCTATTTCAGCGTCGCTTCATTTGAAGGGCGAGCAGGTTAGCAGAGGAGACGGGCAGGTTCCAACATCGAATGAAGAGCGGTGCAATGTGTTCACTTCTTCTTCGCCGCCCACTTGATCGCCTCGATGATGTGCTGTCTGCCGAAGGGCGTGTCGAGGGAACGGACATCGTGACCCAGTTCGGTGTAGAAGAAGCGCCCGCCGCCGTTGGTGTGCAGCCAGGCGATGGGGTGATCCTCGCCCATGGCTTTGCCGCCGCGAGTCTTGAAATAGTCGCGCACGGGATCGTAGGATTTTTCATCGACGCGCAGGAGAACTTGAAACCCTTCCAGCCCGGTGACGGAGCGATCGTGATTGGTCCAGTCCGCGCTGTAATAGAACGATGCGCCATGCCCGCGCACCGCGGGATGATCCTTCGCGGCGGGATCGACGATCACGCGAGCCTTGAGGAACTCCGAATCGCTGTTGAAGTCGCAGCCGCCCAGTTCGTTCAGCCAGGGCCAGCCTTTCTGGCGTACCAGGGCCGCGTGCAGGGCGACGATTCCTCCGCCGGCGGCGTACCAGGTCTCGACCTTCTTCCGCTGCTCTTCGGTGAGCAGTTCCGCCAGCGTGTTGCTGTTGTTAAGGACGAGCACATCGTAGCGGTCCAGAATCTTCAACAGGTCGCCCGGCGTTTCGGAGATGTCAATCTGCATCTTCAGATCATCCGTCAACTGTGCGAGCCAACTGTTCATCGCGGGGATTTCAGGATGTCGATACCAGCCCGTGCCGGAGAACACGAGCACTTTGCCTAGCGCCTTGGGACCGCGATCAGAGGCAACCGCAGCGGGCTTGGAGGCACAGCCTGCAAGAAGCGAAAGGAGAATCGCGGCGAGGAGCAAAGTGGAACACGGAAGAGTGATTCGCATCATCGGGAGATGATCCTTGAAGGAGGAGAAACGGTGCGCGGTTTGCCGGCACCTTTGGAGGTCGTGGTGAAAGAGAGTGTAACTTGAATGCAGGGAAGGTAAGGTGGATCCCATACAATCGAGGCAATCCACCCGCTCCAGGAAAGGTTTCCATGCATCGCTTGACCACCCTGCTTCTGGCGTTCTTCATTTCTGTTTCAGCCGTGCATGCGGAGGACGTGGCGCTGGGTCGCATCACGAAGCGCACGTATGAGTTCAAGGAAGCGGACAACAAGGAGATGGAGTATGCGATCTACGTGCATTCCAAGTACAAGAAGGATGCGAAGACGCCGCTGATGGTCGCGCTGCACGGGCTCTACAGCAACCCGCAGCAGATCATGCGGTACACCGACCTGACGGCGATGGCGGAGAAGTATGGCTACATCATCGTCGCGCCGATGGGCTACAACAACCGGGGGTGGTACGGCAACGATATTCTCGTGACCAACAAGAGCGACCCGGCCAATCTCGCGGAGCTGAGCGAGAAGGATGTCATGAACGTGCTGGCCATCGCGCGCAAGGAGTTCAACATCGATGACAAACGCATCTACCTGATGGGCCACTCGATGGGCGGCGGCGGGACGTGGCACCTGGGCATCAAGTACCCGGACCTGTGGGCGGGCCTGGCACCGATCGCCCCGGCGATCCGCAAGTCACCGGAGCTTGTCGCGAAGATCAAAGACATTCCCGTCATCCTGATTCAGGGCGATCAGGACAAGCTGGTGCCCGTGGCCGGGGCGCGGCTGTGGGCGGAGGCGATGAAGAAGCACAAGCTGACGTACGAGTACATCGAAGTGGCCGGGGGTAATCACATTGATGTGGCGATGAAGAACATGCCGAAGATTTTTGAGTTCTTCGAGAAGCAGCAGAAGGCGGGAAAAGGCGAGTGATCGGTGGGCATATCGGAGCACCATCCCGACAGGGTGGTGCTGATGATCGACGGATTCCTTTCGTCCACATCGCCGGCGGCTTTTGGGGCGACACTGGCGCAGCCTGTTCGTGTGCCAATAGCACCACCCTGTCGGGATGGTGCTCCATCTTCTTACTTCCCGTAACCCTTCATTGGCGTGCCATCATCGTTCAGCTTGTTGCAAGCCCAGAGCACGCCGCGCGTGAGCAGGTCGAGGTAACGGTCGTCAGCCATGGTCTTGGTGTTGTGGCCCAGCGTGGTGGAAAAGACGCGCGTGTTCTTCGGGCCGAAGGTGTTGATCCAGATCAGATCGTTCTTGCCCTGGGCCTTGTTGGTGCCGGTGGCGAGGACGGTGACGTTCTCAAACGTCTGTTCAATCTGATAAAGCTCTTCGTTGATCGTCGTCCAGTTCTCCATGCCCTTGACGATCGGGTGATCCTTCTTGATGAAGTCGATGTCGATGGGCTGCTGCGGGCCGTGGCGGCGGGTGTCCACGCCGGTGAACTCGAACCAGTCTTTGTATTTGTTGAAATCCACGCGGTAGCAGTGCATCGCGCAGTGCAGGTTGATGGCGGGAACGCCCGCGTCCTTGTGAGCGGCGAGGATGCCGTCAACGAAAGGCTTGTCCTTCACGTCCGCGTAGCATTCGTTGTGAATGACCACATCGTAGCCGTCCCACCACTTGTCTTTCTTATAGATGCTGACGAAGTGCTTGGTGCCGCCGGCTTCCTTTTCCATGTCATGCACGGTGGTGACTTCGACGTTGGCGCGTTTCTTCAGGCCGTCGGCGAGAACCGCCTTCTGGCCGTTGTAGTCGTGGCAGCACCCGCCGGTGACAAGCAGCACGCGCAGCGGCGCGGGTGGCTTGGCGACGAGAGCGGCGCGGGCGGCTGGGGCTTCGTCAGCCTTCGGTTCAGGCTGGGGCTTGTCGTTGGCGTGCGCGGTGAGGTAGATCGCAAGGGCAAAGCCGCAGGCGGCGAGAAAGGCAAAGGGGCGAGCGTAACGCATGATGAATCCTTCAAAGTTCGAGGTTCGCGTAGAGACCCGGGTGGGCTGCTGGGGAACATTCTAAACAAAGAGGCGAGGGTTACACACTACCATCAATCAGACAGATTCATTCCTTCGCCTGTTGTAACACAATAAGAATGTCCCCTCTCGAACTCATTAGAAGTGTCCCCCA
>JBBDXA010000002.1:2895-9948 GCA_040902585.1 Phycisphaeraceae bacterium | reverse complement strand
TCATTCCCCCATGCTCACCCTCGCCGTCCCCCCGGACTTCGACCTGCCCCGTGCCGTGTGCAGCTACGGCTTCTTCATGCTCGCGCCCAACCGCTGGGACACGTCTAATCAAGTGTTACACACCGTCCTGCACGGCGAAGGCGACCGCCACCTTCCCGTCTCCGTCTCCAGCCGCTTGCGGCGTAGCACCGAACAACGCCACACCCTCCAGATCACCACGCCCGCCATTTCCCGCGCTGAAGCTCTTCTCCTCAAATCCCAGCTCGCGCGCATCCTCCGCATCGACGAAGACCTCACCCCGTTCCATCGCCTGCATCGCAAAGCGAAACGCGCCGGCTTCGGCCGGCTCTACCGCAGCGCGACTCTCTTCGAAGACATCGTCAAGACCATGACCTGCTGCAACGTCACCTGGTCCCAGACCAAACGCATGAACGAACTGCTCGTCGAAAAGGTCGGCAAAACCGGCTTCCCCACTCCCGCGCAACTCGCCGCGTGCAAGCCTTCACGCCTGCAAGCCCAGTGCAAACTCGGCTACCGCGCCGAGCGTATCGTCCGCCTCGGCCGCGATGTATGCGAAGGTCGAATTGATCTCTCACGCTTTGAAGCATCCGCGCTGACCACCGCCGAACTCTTCGACGGCCTCCGCGAAATCCACGGCATCGGCCCCTACGCGGCGAACAACCTCTGCCAATGTCTCGGTCGATACGACCGTCTCGCCATCGACAGCGAGACCTATCGCCACTTCCGCGAAAAGCATGATGTGCCCACCCCGCGAGATGCATCAGGCATTCGCAAGTTGCACGACACCATCGAAGCACACTACGCGAAGTTCGCACCGTATCAGTTTCTCGCGTACTGGTTTGAACTGTGGGGCGCGTACGAAGATCGCTTCGGCGTTGCGGATGTCTGGCCGATCTCGATGTGAAAGTTGAGTACCCAAGCCCCATGGCGAGGCTTCGCGAGCCGTGGGGGTATCCGAGGCAAACAGGCATCCGTCCCCCGACTACCCCGACGGCTCGCGGAGCCTCGCCATCGGGCTTGGCGCCGAAACTTTCATTTTGTTGCTTCACATTGTCTGCCCGCGCGTGATAATGTCATGAGGCCGGTTCCCACTTTCCGCTCAGGAGGCGCATCATGACTCTTTCCTATTCGCGCAGGCGTTTCATACAGACCGCGGCCGCGGGCAGTGCGGTGCTCGGGCTGGGCGATCTCGCATTCCTCAACTCGCTGCGTCCTGTTTCCGCTGCCGACGCGAAGCTTGATCCGAATGTGGTGAAACTCGATCCGGGCATCGAGCCGTTGGTGCGCCTGATCGAAACCACGCCGCGAGATCGCCTTCTCGAAGAGGTCGGCACGCGCGTGCGCACCGGCCTTTCGTATCGCGATCTGCTCGCGGCCCTGTTGCTGGCGGGGGTGCGCAATGTCGAGCCGCGGCCCAGCGTCGGCTTCAAGTTCCACTCCGTCCTCGTCGTCAACTCGGCGCACCTGGCGAGCCTCTCTTCGCCCGACAGCGACCGCTGGCTGCCGATCTTCTGGGCCCTGGATTATTTCAAGAGCGCGCAGGCCCAGGATGAGCGCGAGCGCAACTGGACGATGGCACCCGTCGATGAATCGAAGCTGCCTGCCGCGCGAGGCGCGAAGGGGATGTTCACCGAAGCGATGGACAACTGGGATGTAGCCGCGTCCGATGTCGCCATCGCGCAGCTTGCCCGCAGCAGCGGCGCGAATGAAGTCTTCGAACTCTTCTTCCGTCTCGGTGCCCGTGACTTCCGCTCCATCGGGCACAAGGCGATCTACGTCGCCAACAGTTGCCGGACGCTGCAATGCATCGGCTGGCATCATGCCGAGCCCGTCCTGCGGTCGCTCGCCTACGCGCTGCTCATGCATGAAGGGGACAATCCCGCCAAGCGCGATGATGCAGCCGATCGCCCCTGGCGGCGCAACGTTCAGCTCGCGCAGAAGATCAACGACGACTGGCGCGGCGGCAAGCTCAGCAGCGACGCCTCGCGCGATCTGCTCGTCATCCTGCGCGAAGGCAGCGCGGACGCGGCGTGCGACAAGGTCGTCGAACTGCTCAACAAGGGCACCTCGCCGCAATCCATCTGGGACGCCCTCTTCGACGCCAGCGGCGAACTGCTGCTTCGGCAGGCGGGCATCGTCTCGCTGCACGCGGTGACCACGACCAACGCCCTGCACTACGCATTCGCCGCATCGGGTGATGACATGACGCGCCGGCTCATGATGCTCCAGAACGCCGCGTTTGTGACGCTTTTTCGCGATTCGCTTGCCAGGCGCGGCACCGTGGCGGAGGCTCGCGTCGATGCACTGGAGCCGGCGAAGTTTGCAGCGAAGGGGGAGGCGGCGCTGGAAGAAATCTTTGCCGAGGTCGGGCGCGATGCAGGCAAGCGCCGCGCGGCAGTGGGAAAGATGCTCGCTTACCTCAAGGCCGGCGGCGACGCCAAGGCGGCTATCGATACCGCTCGCCGATTCGTCTTCCTCAAAGGCAATGATGCGCACGATTACAAGTTCAGCTCGGCGGTGCTCGAAGACTATCAGCACATCTCGCCCGCCTGGCGCGATGCGTACCTGTCCAGCAGTCTGATGCTGCTCAACGGCGCGGGCGAAGCGGACAACGGGCTCATCAAGCGCACGCGCGCGGCGTTGGGGTGATGCGATGGTGCCGCGAGTGCCACCCGGTTAGCGGCGAGGCCGAGTCCGCGAGGCCCGCCTGTCGGCGGCGGTCACGTCATGGACCCATCGCCGAACGGGTGGGCCTCGCGGACTCGGCCCGACCGCTAACCGTTGGAAGCACCCTCCCGCTCACGAAATCACGTCGGCCCTGAGTGTGTTCCGCAGCCCATGACGATGAAACACCCGTTTGCTCCGGCGCATCCCGCCCACGACCATCGCCCCCCAGATCGTCATCATCACCATCATCAGGCCCATCGACACGAGGCGCAGCTCCGCGGCCCGCGCGGGTTGATAGGCGATCCAGTCCCACGCGACGTGGACGGCGAAGATCACGATCAGCGCTGGCACCACAATGATCGACGGCGGCCCGGGCCTGCGCCAGGGTCGCGCCTCGAGTCCGACGCCGAAGCCGAGGATGCCGCCCATCATGGCGTGGGCGAACAGGCGGATCACTTCGCCGCCCAGCGTGTGCGAGTCGTGCGGCAGGAAGCGGAGGTAGTTGAGCGATTCATTGATGGCCGCGCCCAGCCCGATGAGCGTGCCGTAGACCAGGCCGTCGAGCGGATCGTTGAAATGCCGGGCGAAGATGATTGCGAAGGTGAAGACCAGCATCAGCTTGCCGCAGTCCTCCACGAGGGCGACGAGCATGGCCTTGGTGAAGGGCTGATCGCGCTGGATGTGAAACCCGCGGATGAGCTGTTCTTCAATCAGGCCCGCGGCGTGCATCATGATGAAGCCGCAGGTCATGGACATGAAGACCATGCGCCACGGCTCGCGTTCGTACAGGTCATAGCGATAGACCAGGGCGACGATCGCCGCGGCACAGAGCATGACCATGATGTAGACAAACAATCGAAGCCTCCTCCCGGGCCTTCGCGATTCCGCGATCAGCCCGGTTCAAACATACGAAACAGAGGGCGGTCCATGCCAGATGCGGCGCGGATAGCGAGCGGCGGGGCGGGGAGAAGGGCGGCACAAACGGCACGACTCGCGGGACCGGCACATCTTGCAGAGAGCCCGGCAGGTTGTCCGATAAAGAAGGGGATGTCCGCGATGAAAACCATGATCCTCTCAGCCGGCGGCCTGCGCAGCCTGGTGGCGACGGCGCTGGTGCAGGCTGAGCCGCGCAAGCAGACGGTCTGGCTGCTGCACGTGAAGCGAAGGGCGAACAATGCTGCGCGTCAGTTGGATTTCGCGCGGAAGCAGGCGGTCCATTTTCACGCCTGCAAGCTGATCGAAATCGATGAGCCCGCCGCTCCCGTCGAGTTTGCCGCTACAGGCCTGGTCCCTTCAGGGCCGAGCCCAGCGCCGCATGCCGCTTCCTTCGAATCGCTCCTGGAAACCGTCACCGAGTTCGCCGCCGATGCTGGCGTCGAGCGCCTCCTCTGGCCCGCGCAGTTCGATGGTGAATTCTCCCGACTTGCCGCACTCACCGAAGAGACGCTCCTCCTGCGACATCGCCTTGCCGCCCGCAAGCACGGCGTGCCGCGCATCGAAACGCCGCTGGCCGAGTTGACGGATCGTCAGCTTTTGGAACTGGGCGCGGTGATGAACGTGCCCTGGCAACTCGCCTGGAGTTGCGCTGGCGTGGAGGAGCAGCCTTGTGGACAATGTAATGGTTGTCATCGCCGGGCCGCGGCCTTCAAGACGCTCCTGCTCGATGACCCGCTGATTCCAACAACCCACGCGAAGCGCTCGCCGCTTCACGCCCGATGAACGACATGACCCAGCCCTCCCTCAAAGTACTCGTGCTCGCCGGCGGCCCGGACCGGGAGCGCGATGTGAGCCTTCAGTCCGGAGAGACTATCGCGCGATCGCTTAAGGAAGCGGGGCACGAAGTCCTGCTGCGCGACATCCTGCCGGATGATCTTGCCGCGCTGGAGGAGTTCACCGCCTGGGGCGGCGACGTGATCTTCCCCGCGCTGCACGGCGGCTGGGGCGAAGGCGGCGGACTCCAGACCATCCTCGACCAGCGCGGCGTTCCTTATGTAGGTTGCAGGACCGAAGCCGCGTCGCTGTGCATGGACAAGTATCGCACCAAGGCGGCACTCTTCGACGCCGAGCTGCCCACGCTGCCGTTCGAGCTCATCGGCAAGGGCGACAAGCTGTCGATCGAAGTGCCCTTCGTGCTCAAGGCCCCGCGCGAAGGCAGCAGTATCGATCTAATCATTTGTAAGGATGATGCGAAGGCGCAAGCGGCGCTGGCGGACCTGTTCACGCGCCATGAGAAGCTCATGGTGGAGAAGTTCTGCAAAGGCATGGAGATCACCGTCGGCGTACTGGAAGACGAAGGAGACAGGGGACAGGAGTCAGGAGACAGGAGACAGGACCCAGGACTCAGGACCGTCGCGATTCACGCCCTGCCTCCCATTCGCATCATTCCCGCCACCGAGCACTACGACTACGAAGCCAAATACACGCGAAACGACACGCAGTACCATCTCGACCCGGAGAAGATCGGCCTCGCCTCGGCTGAACTCGAAGGCCTGGGGATCCTTGCTGTCGAAGCGTTCCGAACGCTCGGCTGCCGGCACCTGAGCCGGATCGATTTCATCCTCGATGACCAGAAGCGGCCTTGGATTCTCGAAGTGAACACACTGCCCGGCTTCACCAGCCATTCGCTGCTGCCCATGGCCGCGGCTCACAGCGGCCTTCCGCTGCCGAAGCTGGTGGATCGTCTCGTGCGCCTGGCGCTGGCAGATTGAGGCACGGACTTCAACAGGCCCAAGCCCAATGGCGAGGCTGCCGAGCCGTTGGGGTATTGTGCGCGGTGAAGAAGGAAGCGAACAGACAACGCAATACCCCGACGGCTCGGCAGACCTCGCCATCGGGCTTGGTGAACAGCTCTTGTCCGCTATCCTGTTGGCATGCGGATCAACCCTTCATCGTTTCCTCTGCGGCTGGCCGTTGCCTGTGCGGTTGGCTTATGCCTGATCACATCGCCCGCGCTCGGCGCGGAAAAGGCCCAGCAGCAACCGCTCGACATCCGTCCGATGAAGTCGGATCAGTGGAAGGCGAGTCTCGAAGATGTGAAGAAAGTCCTCGAGTCGTCAGCCGCGGAGCTCTGGAAACATTTCCCTGATCGCAAGCTCGATCCGATCATCGTCGAACCCAAGGGCGGGCCGATCGTGCTCTTTCGCCGCGGCAAGAACGGCGAGTATTTCGTGCGTTTGAACACCGGTGAATCCTACTGGGCACAGTACGCCTATCAGTTCGCCCACGAGATGTGTCACATTCTCTGCACCTACCGCGAAGGCGAAGGGCACAACAAGTGGTTCGAAGAATCGCTTTGTGAACTCGCTTCGCTCTACGCACTCCGGCAGATGAGTGAAACCTGGAAGACCAATCCGCCGTACTCCAACTGGAAAGGCTACGCCCCGGCCCTGGGCAAGTACGCGGACGAACGCATGAACAAGGCGAAACTCGCCGAAGGGCAGACGCTGGCGAAGTGGTACGTCGAGCAGGCGGCAGAGCTCCGCAAGAGCGCGACGCAGCGCGAGCTGAACCAGATCGCGGCCACGGCCCTGCTCCCGCTCTTTGAGAAAACGCCCGAACACTGGGAAGCGGTGACCTGGCTCAATGCGGGCGAGCCGGTCGAAGATCGCCACTTCGATGCTTACCTTGCCGCGTGGCACGCCAATGTTCCCCAGAGGCACAAGGCCTTTGTGGCGGCGCTCGCGAAGGAGTTGGGCGTGATGATCCAGGCGAAGGAATAGCGAAGAAGTCACCCGTTTCTGACGTGGAAACGCCCTTGGGCCGATAGAGATCGAAGGTAAACTGGTGCATTGTGGCTCAGCAGGAAGATGTGAAGGTTAGCGCATGCGACGAAGCGGAACACAACGAATCATGACCCGGCGAGACGCTTTGCGCCTTGGTGCTCTGGGTCTGTCGCTGCCCGGCATGTTCGCGCTTCAGGCCCGCGCCAAGGCCGCGGCGCCCGCGGCTGTGCCCGTCATCGCGGCAGGGGCGCAGCGATCCTTCGGCAAGGCCAAGCGATGCATCGTGCTCTTCGCATGGGGCGGCATGAGTCACATCGATACATGGGACCTGAAGCCCAACGCCGGCAGCGATGTGAAATCCGCCTTCGGTTCGATCCCGACGACGATTCCCGGCTACCGCGTCTGCGAACATCTGCCGCGCCTTGCGAAACACGCGCACGAACTCACCATCATTCGCAGTGCTCATCACAACGCGCCCTCGCATCGCTCCGCGGCCTACTGGAATCTCACCGGCCACGAACCGCAGGCCGTCGATAAGAACTGGCCCGCCTCGCGCCGCGACTGGCCCTGCCTCGGGTCGATGGTGGCGTATGCGACGGAGAAGGGTTCCGAGTTTCGGGTTCCGGGTTCCGAGTTGAAACCC
>JBBDXA010000002.1:0-2885 GCA_040902585.1 Phycisphaeraceae bacterium | reverse complement strand
TTGAAACCCGGAACCCGGAACCCGAAACCCGAAACCCGCGCTCTCCCCCGCGCCATCTGCCTGCCTTACACCATGTACGACGGCGGCGATGCCAACGGGCAGGACGGCGGCTTCCTCGGTCTTCGCTACGACCCGGCCGTGGTCAAGCCCAAACGCGGCACGCTGTACGACGGCAAATCACCCTCCTCCGGCATGGTCAGTCTCGACTTCATCGAAGGCGTCGAAGAAGCGCGACTGCTGCATCGGCGATCGCTGCTGGATGCGATGGAAGACCGAGGTCTCACAGCGCCTGCCGAGACCGCTCAACTCGAACAATACCGCACGCAGGCACTGGACATGTTGTTAGACCCGGCCGTACGCGCCGCATTCGACGTGGACAACGAATCCAAAGAAACGCAAGCCCTCTACGGCCCGCACATCTGCGGTCAGAGCGTGCTCATGGCGCGAAAACTCGCCGAGGCCGGCGTGCCGCTGACCACGGTGTACTGTGCCGCCGGTGATCTCAACGGCTCAGCCGGCGCTCACTGGGATACGCACGGCGACGGTTACAACCGCCTGAAGCGCGACCTGCTGCCGCCGCTGGATCAGGCCATGAGCGCCCTGCTCACCGACCTGAAGCAGCGAGGGTTGTTCGACGACACGCTGGTGGTCCTCCTCACCGAGTTCGGCCGGACGCCCAAGGTCAATGGCGGCGGCGGGCGTGATCATTACCCCAATTGCTACTCCGTCGCCTTCGCCGGCGCGGGCATCGCGCAAGGCCTTCTTTACGGCACGAGCGACAAGATCGGCGCGTTCCCCGATGAAAAGCCCGTGCATCCCTCCGATCTTCACGCGACCATCTTCCACGCCCTGGGCATCGACCCGCGCTTCACGCTTTACGATCAGGACGACCGCCCGCTGGCGGCGAGTGATGGAAAGGTGTTGCCGATTTTCGCGTGATTCGCAACACAATCCTTCCGCCGTTTAGCGGTCGGGCCGAGTCCGCGAGGCCCACCTGTGGCCGGTGATCGATGGTGCATCGCAAAGCGGGCCTCGCGGACTCGGCCGCGCCGCTAACCGGGATCGGCCTACATCACTTTCATTCAGGTCGATTGATCTTCCCCTCGCAACTCCCAACAATACGCCCCATGAACCCCATCCGTGTCGCCATCGTCGGGCCCACCAGCTACACCGGCCTGTACCTCATCCTCTGGCTGCTGCGCCATCCGCACGCGAAGATCACTTACCTCGCGTCGCAGCGCGATGTGCTCGCCAACATCGCCGATGAGTTCCCGCAACTTCGCGGCCTGTGCGAGCTGCCGGGCAGGCCCATCGATGCGGGCGCGATCGCAGCCGAGGCGGATGTGGTGTTCCTCTGCCTGCCCCATGTCGCGTCGATGCAGTACGCACCGATCCTTCTGAACGCCGGGCTGCGCGTGATCGATCTTTCCGCAGACTATCGCCTGCGCGATGCGGATCAATATGAACGCGTCTACGGACACAAGCACGAAGACCGCGCGAATCTCGCCGGCGCGGTCTATGGCCTGCCTGAGTTTTTCGCCGATGAAATCGCCGGGGCGGATCTCGTCGCCAATCCGGGCTGCTATCCCACCGCAGCCGCGCTCTCCATCGCGCCGCTCCTTCAGACGAGCATGGTCAAGCCCACGGGCATCATCATCAACGCCGCCTCAGGTGTGACCGGCGCGGGGCGAACGCCCAAGGCCAACCTGCACTTTCCCGAAGCGAACGAAAGCTTCGCGGCCTACTCGCCGGGCGTGCATCGGCATCAGATCGAAATCGAACAGACGCTCAGCGTCGTGAAGGGATCGAAAGTCTCGACGCTTTTCGTGCCGCACCTGCTGCCGATCGATCGCGGCATTCTCGAAACGATCTACCTCGATCCGGCTGATGAAGATGTCAGCGAGAGCGAACTATATGAAGCGTTCATTGATGCGTATTCCAACGCGCCGTTTGTTCGCGTGCGGAAGGAACTGCCGAACGTGAAGTGGGTGCGCGACACGAACTACTGCGACATCGCGGTGCGGCTGGTGAATGCCGGTGGGGAACCGGGGGCGGAGAGCGATGACATCGGCAAGAAGGTCGTCGTGTTCAGCGCGGAGGACAACATGATCAAAGGCGCGAGCGGTCAGGCGATTCAGAATATGAACCTGATGTTCGGCCTGGATCAGGCGACGGGGCTGAAGTAAGTAAGGAGGCTGCATGATCCGCATCACCATCTGGAACGAGTTCATCCACGAGAAGAGCAACGCCCTCGTGCAGAAACATTATCCACAGGGCATTCATGTTGTGATTGCTGAGGCCCTGACGCGCTGGCTGGGCACCGGGGGCGATCAGGTGCAGATTCGCACCGCGACACTCGATGAGCCGGAGCACGGCCTGACGCAGCAGGTGCTGGATCAGACCGATGTGCTGCTCTGGTGGGGCCACGCGGCACACGGCCGCGTGTCTGACGATGTCGTCGAACGTGTTCACAAGCGCGTGCTGAGCGGCATGGGCCTGCTCGTGCTGCACAGCGGGCATCTCTCCAAGATCTTTGTGAAGCTCATGGGCACGAGCTGCATGCTCCGATGGCGCGAGGCCGGCGAAAAGGAACGGCTGTGGATCGTGAACCCTTCGCACCCGATCTGCGAAGGGTTTGAGAATGAGTACTTCGAGCTGCCGCACACGGAGATGTACGGCGAGTTCTTCGACATCCCCGCGCCGGATGAACTGATCTTTATTTCATGGTTCGAAGGCGGTGAAGTCTTCCGCTCCGGCTGCACGTTCCGGCGCGGCAAAGGCAAGATCTTCTACTTCCGTCCCGGCCACGAGACGTTTCCCATCTATCACGATGCCAACGTGCAGCGCGTGCTGGCCAACGGCGTGCGCTGGGCGGCGCCGGGCGG
>JBBDXA010000001.1:0-10078 GCA_040902585.1 Phycisphaeraceae bacterium | reverse complement strand
TGGGGGACACTTCTAATGAGTTCGAGAGGGGACATTCTTATTGTGTTACAACAGGATCAGAAACCAGGTAAAGACTGCGAGAAGGGGAACTCTAAAAACCGCGGACAGGCAGTCGCGGGGGTTTTCATTCCCGAATCAAGACGTGAAGCAAGCGATGTGAAACACCGGCGACTCAGGCTTGGGCCGGGGCGACACGCGGCGCATTCAGCGCGGGCGTCGGCGGACTGAAACGCGAACCTTCCAACTCCACCCTTCGATTCACCGGCGGACCCTTGGGCAGCAGCGGCGCGATCACCATCGCACCGAAGAACACCAGCACGTTGGCCGGCAGCATCAGCCAGTTCCACGCCTGCGTGCTCACGCCTTCGGGTTGCAGCGCCCGGATCAGCCCCGCCAGCATCATCAGCGCCAGCGAAACAGGAATCAGCCCGCGCCACGCCAGCTTCATCAGTTGATCAAAACGGAACCGAGGCAGCGTCCAGCGCACCCACATCACCACGCTCACCAGCAGGAACACTTTCACCGCAAAGACAATCGCCTTCAGCAGCACCAGGCCGATGCCGCCCGCCAGCGGCAGCTCACTCACGAAGGGCACGATGTCCCACCCGCCCAGGAACAAGAGCGCGAAGAACGCTGAGCCCGCCAGCACGTGAATGTATTCACTCAGCGCCAGCAGACCGAACTTCATCGAGGAGTACTCAGTATGGAACCCGCCCACGAGTTCCTGTTCACACTCCGCCAGGTCAAAGGGAGCGCGGTTCGTCTCGGCCAGCATGCAGACGAAGAAGATGACGGCCAAGAGCGGCTGCTGGAAGACGAACCACGTGTGCTGAGCCTGCATGTTGACGACCAGGTCCGCCCGCATGGTGCCGGCCATGAGCAGGATGGTGAGAATGCCCAGGCCCATGGGGATTTCATAGCTGAGCATCTGGGCGGTGGCGCGAAGGCCGCCGAGGAACGCATACTTGTTGTTGGAGGAGTAACCCGCGACGACCACGCCGTAGACCGCGAGCGAGCCGATGGCCAGTGGATAGACGATGCCGATGGAGATGGGCGCAGCCGCGACGGATGCAGCGAAGGGCGCGACCTGCGTGCCGCCGACGAACGGCAACCAGGACCACCACGTGAACCCGTCACACACCAGGTACCCGCCCCAGGGCACGATCGCCCAGACTATTAGTGCCGGGACCACCGCGAGAACCGGGGCGAGGAGAAACAACCCCTTCTGCACATGCGGCGGCGTGTAGTCTTCCTTCAGCAGCATCTTCAAACCATCCGCCAGCGCCTGCCCCAGACCAAAGTGACTGCCCTTGAAGGGGAGGATGCCGAACGAGAAGCCGACGCGATTAGGCCCGATGCGATTCTGAATCCACGCGGAGATCTTGCGTTCCAGAAGGATCGCATACGTCACGCCCAGGAGCATGACGTTGAGCACGACGAGAATGGTGATCAGGCTGACGACGAACTGAGGCATGGGAGTCGAGTTCCGGGTTGCGGGTTCCGGGTTCCGGGTTCAGCGAGCCGGCGTCTGTGACGCCCAAGTCGAAGCCGAGCGCGGATCATAACACCAATGGCGAGGGCGGGTGGAACGGTGCAGGTGGAACGGTGCATCGGCTGCGGGCTCAGGCTTCGAATTGCGATTTGGGAGTTCCAAGTTTCGACCTGACCTTTTCTGCCGGCATGGTTGGAAAGTAGCCACGTGTCTACCACCCCCCTACCCCCAAGGTAGACATTTGGGCCTAAGTGCTTGCACAATATTCACTTGTCAAATGTCTACCCCCGTGTCTACCCCGTGTCTACTAGACAAAGGTAGACAAACCCCCATCGCGGCTCAGGCCGGCGCAAAGCGATCGCGCCGGACCGCCGATGGCAGACAGAAGCCTAACGTATGCCGGGCCTTGTTGATTGCGGCTAAGGGAAGGCTCGGGTCAAACGAGCAAGTTGGGCATCGGGTTCTACTTCCACCGTCGCCAGGCACGGCCGACCGCCTGGGCCTGACGGAGGCGGAATAAATGTACGTATCCCGAATGCCATTCGTTTGCGTGAGGCGCGAACTGGCGATGTACCTGATCGCCTACAATCTGGTGCGAATGGCGATGCTGCGTGCTGCGGCGCGGCAGGGCGTCAGCGCGAGCCGCATCAGTTTCATCGATGCGATGCGTCACGCCACGGTTTACATGATGGGCCTGCCTGGCGTGGCCACGCTGATCGTCAACCCTGATGGCACCGGCAGATTGCAGCTACGCGTCGTCCGCAGACGGCCCAAGTCGTACCCGTTGCTGAATCAGCCAAGACGGGAAGCGGAGGCTGAAATGGCTGAAAACAAGGGTAAAACGGTTAAGTGAATGGCATTCGTTCCTGACACCTGGTATTCCCCTGACACCTTCTATTCCCCAATCTCCAGCCGCAGCGTCTGACGCACTACCTGGTCAAACGCTTGGAGTCCCTGGGTCACACGGCTACGCTTCAACCCTTGGATCCGGCCGCATAGCGGTACTTTCAGAGCAGTAATCATCAATTTCGTGCGGATTTTCCACGCACCCCTTGGCCAACCGGCTTTCGCGGGTTATAGTCCACTTGGGCTGGCTTATGAAGTCCTGTTGGCCCCGTCACCGGGAGTACATCCAACTTCATTACGGAAAGGCCGTGCCCATGTCCTTTAGTCAACGATGCAATCGAGTCGCGCTGGCGGTGGCTGTCTCGTGCCTGGCCGTGTTTGCCGGTCGGGCGCAGGCGGTGACCAACCTCCAAGCGAGCGACGGCGGCGGCGTGCTTAACCTGCAAACCATCGACCTCTTCAACGACGCACCGCCCATCGTCGACCTCCAGGTCCTCTTCCAGCAGACCGCCATCGCCCCGACCGGCGTCCCCTTCACCGACCCGATCGACCCGCTGTTCACCGGCGACCTCGACGCCATCCTGCTGGCCAATGCCCTGACCCGCCTCGACGTCTACGACGTGCTCTTCAACCGCGTCACGCTCGAACCGCTGGTCGAGTTCATGACGGACACGACCATCAACGAAGCCACCGGCACCGTCTGGACCGGCGACCTCGACGACCCCGGCAGCATCACCGTCATCACCGGCCAGCTCGACATCATCACCACGAACACGACGACCACGACGCCGCGCTTCGACGACACGCTGACGATCCATCTCTACGCGGGCGTGGACCAGCCGCCGCCGGGTGGTGTGATCCCCGAGCCGATGACCGCGTCGCTGGCGCTTCTGTCGCTTGGCACGCTGGGCGTCACAATGCGGCGGGGGAAGAATAGGTGTTAGGAACGAATGCCATTGGGTTAACCACAACCCCGCGCCGTTAAATAACTTATATCCATTTGCGCAAAATGCAGCCTCCTGAGATGCTGGTGTTTTTTCACGACACCCCATTCAGGAGGCCACGGATGGCGCACATTTCCAACGCTATCGCAAGGCTCCGACGCGACATTGCCGCCGATGCTCCCATGGATCAGAAGGTCCGGCAACTGGCCGCCGCGCAAGGCCCCGGACTCCGCGAGCGGCTGCTCCTTGCGGCCGTCACCGTCCGTCTTTTTCTTCCGCCGATTCTTCATGGCAACGTCGCCATCGCGGCCTTGCGCCAACTCAGCGGCATCGACTTTGCCACATCCAGCTACTGCGATGGCCCGCAGCAAACTCGCGCCGACGTTGCTGCAAACGCTCATGCAGTAGATCCACACCATCTCCTCCCGTCGGACGCACGAGGTGGATCGGGCCGGGGCTTGGGCCGGGGCCTGGGCGGACTCCCGCCCAGCCACCGGATTCAGGCTCAGGTACACTTCATCGTTCACCCGCGGACTCAGACCATTGTTGCGGGCGGCGGCGGGTGATAGCATGAAACAGCAAGTAGGATGGGCTGATTGCAGCCCTGCGCCACCTTCGCAACGCTCGGCCATTCGTCTTTGCATGGAACCGACCATGAACCGAAACCGTTCAGCGCTGGTCACCGTTGCATGCCTTGTCGCGGCTATCGTTGCCGGGTGTGGTTCGCCGGCCGTCATCCAACCATCGGAATCATCCGCGGTTGCTGAGTTCAAAGGCCAACTCGCCAGGGATGGCAAGGTGCGATTTCGTTCGTGGAACGGAAAGTGGATCGGGATGGATGGCGACACGGACCTCAACTTCATGCCCGACGGGGTCGTCGTTATGTGGGAGGCCGGGTTCACCGTTCGAAGCTACAAGGGAACCTATGAGTTAGATGCTGAGGGCGCGGTGTCACTTCAGTTTGAGGATTTCAAAAGCGGGTGGCCGGCCATGGTTCTGGAGAGAGATGCTGAATCGTTGCTGCTGCGACCGAAGGATCCGAAGGTGGGGTTCATCATGGGAGGCCGCGGCGGTGCGACAACCCGATCCGAGCATGGTTCGTACTGGCCGTTTCGAGTCATCGCGCTGAAGCAGTTGTAGGCATCAGCCGTGCGGCGAGACGCGAAACCCAGCACTCATTGTTGATTCCGCTTTCGACACGTCGCGGCTCGCACCCGATCCCTCCCCTTCGTCCCTTCGTCCCTCCGTTCCTCCGTCCCTTCCGCCTCACGCCTTCATCTGCGCCAGCAGCGCCCTTCGATACACTTCGCTGCCCAGTTCATCGAGCTTCGTGAGTTCTTCATCCGACAGGAACACCGGCGTGCCGCAGACGGTGGCGTGCCACTGGATGAAGGCCTGTTCTTCGACGGCGGCGGTGCGGAAGACGGCTTCCTTAATAGACCGGCCGACGGTGATCACGCCGTGATTACGCAGCACGCAGCCGACGACTTTTTCATCTTTGAATTCCGCCTCCACCGCCTTGGCCAGCTCGGGCGTCGTGACCGTGACGTAATCCAGATGCGGGACTTTGCGGCCGAGGTAAACGTAATAGTCCGCATACATTGGTTTGAGTGTATGTCCGGCACTACATAGAGCGATCGTCATTTTCGGATGGGTATGTATAATCGCGTGTACATCAGGCCGGACGCGATAGATCCAAAGATGCATGAGCACTTCGCTGGACGGGCGGCGGGTGCCTTTGGTGATTTCACCGGAGGCGATATTGACCAGTGGATAGTCATCGGGCGTGGCATCCTGAAAAGAAAAGCCGCTGGGGCTGATCCACATGCCATCGCCATCGCGGACGGAGGTGTTGCCGCCGGCACCCGCGACGAGATTTTGGGCGACGAGGTCGCGGCCGGTCTGGACGAGTTCGTGGAGGAGGTCGGACATGGGTGGAGAGTTCCGGGTTGCGGGTTCAGGGTTCAGGGTTCAGGGTTTCGCGCCTCAAGCCTCAAGCCTCAAGCCTCAAGCTTTGTGCCAGCCGCGCTCGCGCAGCAGCGCTTTGAAGCGAGCGAAGAGTTCATCGTACTTCGCTCGGCGTTGCGTGTCCGGTTGGAAGGTACGCTCGATGCGCACCATCGAAGCGATCGCGGTCCACAGGTCGCTGAAGTGTGAACCGGCGGCGGCGAGGATGGCGGCACCGAAGGCGGATTCGGGGGCGGCCGGCCTGTGGTAGACGCGGGCGGTTGCATCGGCGCGGAGTTGCATCCAGACATCACTGTGACTCCCGCCGCCGGTGGCGTAGACGGGGTTGAGTTTGATTCCCCTCCCTCTCAGGGAGGGGTTAGGGGAGGGTCGGGCAAATGGAGCACTGTTGACTTGGGATGATTCGGCCTGCGCGTCGGGTGAAGCGGTGGATGGTTGTGTGTTGTTCGCTCGACCCTCCCCCGGCCCCTCCCTAAGAGGGAGGGGAGTGAGACAGGCCGCGTCGAGTGATTCGTAACACAGGCGTTCCAGCAGCGCGACGCCTTGCAGTTTCGCGGCGTAGTCGGTATCGCGATCGTTCGTGGGCGGGTCGATGAAGCCGGTCGCCTGCGGCGCGAGAAAGGGAAACCGTTCGCCGATTCGGGCGAGCGGATAGGCGAGGATATTGCAAGGCAGGTGAGCAGCGGCGCGGGCGTCGAGTGATTTCACATCGTCTTTGAATGCGCTCATCCACTGGCAGCCGGTGTTGCTTGCCGCGCCGGGCAGCCACAGGTCTTCGGGGTGGCTGGGGCTGAGGTCCGCCGATGCCCCGGCCTGCGTCCCCGCTGCATCCTTCGCGCCGTTGGCGTCCCGAGCCGTGGCGTCGCGGACTCCGCCACAGCCACCCGATTTCCCGCCCGGCAACTTGTGACAATAAATCAACCCGCGCGGATCGATCACCGGCTTGTCGCTCAATCGCTTGAAGACCAGCGTGGTGCCCAGCGTGGTGTTGTCATCGCCAATCGCCTTCGCGCCGCTGGCGAGGAAGCCGGCCGTGCCATCGGTCGCCCCGGCGATCACCTGCACCTTCGCGGGCAGCCCCAACTCGCGGGCCGCCTCTTCGCGCAGCGAGGCGATGTAGGAACCCGGCGCGACCACCCGCGGCAATCGCTCGCAAATCCCCGGCAACCCGCCCAGCCAGGCCGGCCACGTGCCGCTGACCAGATCAAAGCCCATCTTCAAGGCGTTGCTGTAGTCGGTCACCGCGATCTCGCCGGTGAGTCTGCCCACGATGAAATCCGCCTGATGCACGAAGCATTTCACCTTGTGAAATGCCGCGGCCTCGTGCGTCGCCAGCCAGCGGACTTTGGCGATGGCGTATGACGCGGCGATGGTGCCGCCAGGCGAGGCGGGTTCCTGGGCCGCGAGGGCGGCGAGTTGTTCTGCTTCTTCAGTCGCGCGGCTGTCGTTGTACATCATCGCCGGGCGCACGGGCTCGCCCGTCTCATCGATTCCGACAACGGTGCCGCTGGTGCCATCGACGGCGAGGGCTTTGATGGCGTCCAGTGGAAGGCCGCGCGATTGGAGTTGGAGGACGACGCCGATGATCGCCTGTTTGGTGATGTCCCACCATGCGCGAGCATCCTGTTCATGCCAGCCGGCGGGCAGGTTCGATGTGGTCATCTCGAACGGCACGCTGTGGGAGGCGAGTACTTCGCCATCAGCGCGCACGGCCAGGACGCGCACGCCGCCGGTGCCCAGATCGATGCCGAGGAAGAGGGGTGAATTACAGTTCATACGTACGGATGGATACATTGCCTACGCGGATCCGTCCATCGGACCGATCATCTCCATCGCAGCCAGCGGTAGACAAAGTATTGCTCATCCGCATCGCTGAAGGGTATGCGTTCGTTGCGAAACAGGAGTTGAAAATCGCGTGGCTCCGAGAGAGGCCGATTCGTGATGAGCCAGACCTCCTTGGCGGCATGCAACTGCTTCTGAACCGCATCGAAGAGCTCCTGGTCGTTCAGCTCGATCCGGTCCTGAAGCGTCTGGTCCGACAAGTTCCAGGGGAGATAAGTCTGATATGCGGCTGCCCGGAGCTGCCAGATCGGTTCACCAAGGTAGGCGCTGATGCTTTCGGCGGCGGGCGCGTGATCGGCTGCGATCATGATGCCGGCAGGTCGCTCACGGAGGAATTGGGCGACCTCTTCCGATCCGGAATACGCCTCCTGAATATCGCGAAGGCTGTAGTAGCCGGCGGTCCAGACGGAAGCGATCAGTCCCGTCGCGATGAGGAGCATGGCCGCCTTCTCCGCAGGGCGCGAGCAACGCTCGCTGATCCGATCGAGTCGCGGCGGAAGCCAGCGTTGCTCTTCGTTGCCGCGAGCGATCCAGAGTGTAAACAGACACAAGGCCAGCACGAGCGCGGCATGGTGGTCGCCGCCGTAGTACCTAAAGAAAAAAATATAGACGAGCGATCCCATCGCCGCGATGAAGAAGACCAGCACACCCGGTTTGCGCAGGAGCGACGCCGCGAGCATCACCAGTGCCGCCAGACTGATCGTAACCATGATGCCGACGACGAAGTCAGCAGCGATCGGATTCGAGTACAGCCAGTGTCGAAACATCTCCGGACGCCATGGCAGCTTCGGGAACAGGACGTTAGTCGATAGGTGCGACAGCGAATGCCAGTTGGCGTAGGGAAACAGCGAAGCCTTTTCCGGCGGCGGTTTTAGTTGAAGGAAGGAGAGGATGAGCCCGGCCGCGGCCAGTCCCAGACCCGCCCCTACGCGACCGCGCAATCGACCGCAACGCCAGGCTTCAAGGCCCCAGACCAGCAACACGATCCCGCACAGGAAGAAGGCATGGGCGGTGACGTTGGCCAGCAGAAGGAGCACCGTCCCCAGCAGCACCGGCTTGCGCCATCGATCGCCGTACAGCGACGCCGCCGAAAACAGGAGCAGGCAAAACAGCGCGTAACACCGCGCGATCACCGCGTACTGGTAGAGGAAGACATACGAGAAAATAATGAGAACACGAAACCATCGCGGCCAAGGCCCGCGCTGGGCGATGATGCTCACCGCAAGAACGGCGAATACCCAGTTGAGAACCTTGATGCTGCCATAGGGTAGCCCCAGCTTCGCCAGCGGCATGATAAGCAGATACCAGAGCGAAGGGTGCCCCGCGTAACCGGTCCACTGCCATAACTCACCGGGCGTCATATCCCGCGCCGCCAGCCAGGCATCGGCTTCATCGGCCCACGATTCGTGGTGATAGGCGGTCACGCCTGAAATGAGAGCAAATAAGCAGACCACGATTGCCATGAACCAGAAATGGGACTCAACGCGTGCATCCTTCCTCATTTGTCACGCACCTTGACTTGACAGCACCCATCGCCTTAGCCCCCGATAGCGGACGGGATCAGGGACACCACCGGTTCTTCCTCGATGCGAGTGCGACCGATGATGATCGCATCTTTGCCTCGGCGGCACCATACAGGGTGTGGGCTATGTGTCAACCCAAATAGAAATGTCTGTGAACGCTCAATAGAAATGTCCCCTACTTGGACTCACATAGAAGTGTCCCCTTCGTAGCGCGTTGGTGGAGGCGACGACTGGAACGACCTGCCTCCACCCCCAACGCGCACGCCGCCGGTGCCCAGATCGATGCCGAGGAAGAGAGGGGAATCTTGCATGGCGTTGGGAGAAGCACCACCCGGGAGGGTGCGGGCCAGGGGTTGCATATCTCACGGCGCGCCGTGCCGGGACGGGGCTTACAAGCACGCGCCGCAGCAAAACGATGGTACAGACTCATGAGCAGACCGTATAATGCTTCCTTCCTTTCAAAAGGGAATTCCGGCATGAGATACATGTTTGTTGTCGTTTTGATTCTCACCACGATCGCTGCCCCCCGCGCCCTTCAGGCCGACGACGCTCAGCAGGTCTTCGACGCCGTCTATGGCCCGCGCGTCAAGCAGGTGAGCGGCACCACGGACCGCGGGGATGACGTCGCCCTTGCTGCCTCTCTGCTGGCCGCCGCCCGGACCAGCACTGACACGCCCGCCCTGCTCGCGCTGATGTGCGAGGCGGCCTACGACCTGGGCCAGCGCCATGCCGATGGCTACACCACAGCCGCCGACGCCATGACCCTGCTCGCCCAGACCGTTCCCGACCAGCGCGACGCCGCCCGCGACAAGCTGGCGGAAATCCTCACCAAGCAGTCCCGCGCCGGCAAGGTGGAAGAGCGCGATCCCGCCCTGAACCGGCTGCTCGAAACGCTGATGGCGATCGGGCACGAGAAGATGGATGCCCGTAGCTATGGCGACGCGGCTGGTGCGTTTCGCCGCGTCGTCACCCTGGCCGCGCCGAAGAAGCTGCCCCAGGGTGAGGACGCCAAGGCTCGCATGGATGATGCCATGCGCCTCGACCGCGTCACGAAGCAGGTCGCCCGCCTTCAGG
The DNA here is from genome assembly GCA_040902585.1 of Phycisphaeraceae bacterium. Taxonomy (GTDB): domain Bacteria; phylum Planctomycetota; class Phycisphaerae; order Phycisphaerales; family Phycisphaeraceae; genus JBBDXA01. The sequence goes on along the minus strand of JBBDXA010000001.1, from coordinate 389 downwards.
AAAAGTTACAGGCCAACGCCAACGACTTCGCCTCCGCGGAGGAAATCGTCAGGCTTAATGTGATCGAGCTCGACGATGCCGCCGCTGCGCTGGCCGTCCTCGACCGCGTGCAGGATGAAAGGATGAAGCAACTTACGCCGCTGGCCGTCAAAGCGCTGGAGGAGCTGAAGGCGGAGGAAGCCCTGGCGCTGGGCGAATGGCTCCGGGGCTTTGCGGTGGCCGCCAAGCCGCAGGATCGCGAGCTGTGGGTCCGCACCGAGGCATACCTGTCCCGATTCGTCGAACAGAACAGCGAGGCCGGCTTCAACGCGACCAAGGCCACGGTCCTGCTCAGCGAAGCTGCCGCCAAGCTGAAAGCCACTCCCCCGGCCCCCCCCCCCCCCCCCCCC